>NZ_DASPHO010000057.1:0-14026 GCF_035629615.1 Hyalangium sp.
GCGCGGGCGCAACACGTTGCCCTTCCTGAGCAAGCTGAGCAAGCACCTGCTGGCCGAGCGCCAGCAGATCCAGGAGCTGCTCGGTGAGGTCAGCCGGCACACCGAGCACATTGGCGCCATCGTCAAGCTGCAGCAGCGCTATGCCCGCGCGCCCCAGCAGCTGATCGAGCCCGTTCAGCTGGCGGAGCTGGTGGACGACGCCTTGCGCATCAACCACGCTGCGCTCAGCCGCCACTCCGTGCAGGTGGAGCGGGACCTGGCGGAGGTGCCTCCCGTGCTGACCGAGAAGCACAAGATCCTGACGATCCTGGTCAACCTCATCAGCAACGCCAAGTATGCCTTGGATGCGCTGCCCGAGCCGGGGCGGCGCGTGACCGTGAGCCTCAAGCCCCCTGCAGACGGCCGCATCCGGCTCGAGGTGACAGACAACGGCGTCGGGATTGCACCGGAGATGCTCACGCGCATCTTCCAATACGGCTTCACCACCCGCGAGGAGGGACACGGCTTCGGCCTGCACTCCAGCGCGCTGGCAGCGCAGGAGATGGGCGGGAGCCTGACTGCCCACAGTGATGGACCAGGCCGGGGAGCCACGTTCACCCTGGAGCTGCCTTTCAACCCGGAGCCGCAGCGCGAGCGAGCGTATGCATAAACGCCGAATCCTGGTCATCGACGACGCAGAGGAGATCCACAAGGACTTCACTCGGATCCTCTGCCCGAAGCCGACGGGAGAGTGGGACGATCTGGCCCTGCTGGAAGCGACGCTCTTTGGCTTGGCACCTGCCACGGGGAAATCCACCAGCGAGCTCTTCGAGCTGGACTCGGCCTTTCAGGGACAGGAAGGGCTCGCCAAGGTGCAGGAGGCCATGGCCTCGGGGCGACCCTATGAGCTGGTGTTCCTGGACTACCGGATGCCACCCGGCTGGAACGGCTTCGAGACGCTGCGGCGCCTGCGCCAGGTGGCGCCCTCGCTGCCCGTGGTGCTCTGCTCGGCCTACTCCGACTATTCCTGGGAGCAGATCCGCCGAGAGCTCGGGGAAGAGCAGCCCCTGACGGAGCTGAGGAAGCCTTTCAACAAGAAGGATCTCCACGAGCTGGCGTGCACGCTCACCGAGCCGCGAGTCACCTCAGGAGAGGGACCTCACGGGTAGCCGTACCCCTTTGGTGGTACAGCCCTCTCTCGTCGCTTTGCGTACCTTGCCTTGGACGTCCTCAAGGCAGGTGAAATGAAACGCACTTCGACAGCACTGGCAGTCTCAAGATCCTCTCAGCGCGGAGCCAGCCGTCGCTCTCTCTCTCAACAGCGGGAGGTCCGGCGGCAGGAGCAGCGGCTCCGGGCCACGCTCGGCACGGCCGCACGGATGGCCCGGCTCCGCTCCGGGCTCACCCAGGCGGATGTCGCCGATACCATCGGCACGGTGACGGAGGTCTATGGGCGCATGGAGCGGGGGAAGCTGCTCCCGAGCGTGCCGACCCTGTTCCGGCTCTGCCTCGCGCTCCACAGCGGCCCGCATGAGCTGATGGGGTTTGCCCCCGTGGGCCGCACCTCGGTCAAGCAGGCCTGGGAGACCCTCAAGGTCCCGCGACTGGGAGATACGCCGGAGATCCGACGGATGGTGCGCCGCCTGAGCAGCCTCGATCGCTCCCAGCTCCGGCTGGTCCAGCTGATCGTCGCCTCCCTCGTGGCGCGGCGGCTGAAGGGCCGAGGCTCCTCGGGCGAGGCGCGGAAGCTCCGCGCGGCGGGCGCCTGAGCCCTACCGCCGAGCCACGACGACGGGCTTGGAGGAGGGGAGCACGCTGGCATAGGCGGCGAAGAGCTGCCCGGTGAGGGCGAAGGTCCTCCCCGGGCCCGGTGCGCGCAGCGTGTCGTTGAGGATCTTGCCGGTGCTCGGATCCTTCGCGACCTTGGGCTTGGAGAGGTTCATCCGGTAGCGCACCACGCCGCGATTCACGCGGTGGATGACGGTGACGGTGCCGTCAGCGTCCACCTGATCCACGACGCCCACATGGGTGAGCCCATCGTTGCGCCGGCCGTCGCGGTTCTGATCGTACGTGTCACGGAAGAAGACGAGATCCCCGGGCACGGGCCGGCCTCCGTTGTAGACACGACCGTGGTTGAGGGCATGCCGGTAGAGCACGGTGACGCCGTTGTCCCCCGGCTTGGAGGTTCCTCGCAGCGAGATGCCGGCCTGCGCATAGACGGCCTCCACCAGCCCGGTGCAGTCACTGGGATACGCGCGGCTGCCCACCCTCACCTGGCCCTTGCCCACCAGCGTGCGCGCGGTGGCGAGCACCGTCTCTCGCGCATCTCGGGACACGCGAGGGCGAGACACCGGCTGCGCGCGCTTCTTCGGCTCGGCGCGCGGCGCACGAGAAGGGGCCTTGGGCGCGGGCGCCTCACGCTTCGGGGCCTGGGCGATCGCGGCCTGGGGCTCCTCGTCCACCTCGGGGATGGCCCGAGGCATGGCCGCCGGCGTCACGGGCCGGTAGCGGAAGCTGTCGAAGAGCACCTGCCCGCCCAGCGGAGCCCCCGCGGACCCCGTGGCGCACCCCGTCATCCACACCATCCCCGCCAGCAGCGCGATGTTCCTCATGAGGCCTCCATGTGAGTCAACGTGCTACATGGTGCGGCGCGGAGGTTGTGTCGTCAAAAAACCTACCCGAGCAACCGGGCGTGGAAGCTTGGGTTTTCGGATTCTGGAGTGGTGGGATAATGGTGGGGTGATGCCCAGGCTTCCTACCCTCGCAGTCCTCCTCTTTCTCACGGGTTGTGCGTCCCAGGCGTACCAGCGCGCCAAGGACGCGGACACGGCGGAGGCCTACCGTGACTTCCTGCGCGAGTACCCGAAGGACGACATGGCCGAGGCGGCCGAGGCCCGCGTGGAGGAGCTGGAGTTCACGCAGGCCCAGAAGCTCCACACGGTGCTGGCGTACAAGCGATTCCTGGAGGCCCATCCGGAGGCGCCGCAGGCCCGCGCGGCGGGCTCGCTGCTGGAGGGGCTGCGCTTCAACGCCGCGAAGGAGTCCGGCACGGCGGCGGCGTGGCGGCAGTTCCTGGCCGATCACCCCGAGGGGACACACCGGGACGAGGGCCGGCAGCTGCTCGTGGAGGCCGAGCGCAAGGAGCTGGTGACGGCAGGGGACTCGAAGCGGCTGTCTGCCTTCCTGCGCGAGGCGGGGGACGATCCGCGGCGGCAGGAGGTGGAGGCGCGGCTGGACGATCAGACCTTCGCCCAGGCGAAGGCCTCGGGCTCGGCGAAGCTCTTCGCGTACCTGCGGGACTTCCCGGCGGGCCAGCACCGAGAGGAAGTCAAAGCGCGGCTGCTGGACGTGGAGGTGGAGGGCCTGCTCGTCTCGGGGCTCTTGGAAGAGGCCGAGGCGCGGGTGAAGACGCATCCGCTGGGGCCGAAGCTCGAGGACTTCCCGGCGCGGCTGGCCCGGGCGAAGGCGACCCGTGAGGCGCTGGCCACGCGCGAGCCGCTGGTCCAGGCCGCGCACGTGGGCCACTACTTGAGAGATCTCGGCGATCTGCAGCAGGCGCTCGGGGCGCCGGATCCGCTGGATCGCTGGCAGGCAGCGGAGGAGCTGGGGCAGCACGTCTCGGTGCGTGCCCTGGATCCGCTGCTCAACGCCTTCCGCACCGCGCGCAACCCGCTGGTCCGCCTGTACGCGCTGGAGAGCCTCCAGAACGTGCTGCGCGCCCTGCCGCGCTCGGTGGCCGAGTACGAGGCGGCGGTGCGGCTGGAGAGCCTGCGCGAGCGCGCGAGCAGCCCAGAGGTCTACCTCACCCTCGCGGCGCTGCTGGATCTGACGGGGCAGCTCGAGCTGGCGTCCACCGAGTACCAGCGGGCCTACGACAACACCCACCCGGATCCGGTGGTGCTCCGCCGCTGGGTGAGGATCCGCCAGGAGCGGCGCCAGCCCTTCTCCGCGGCGGTGGCGGCGCGGCAGCTGGCGATATGGGCGCACGGAGTGGCGCGTGACGAGGTAGTCACTCCCGAGGGAGGAGTGCCGCTGGCGTCCGCCCGGCAGCTGTGCGCGGCGGCCGAGAACGCGCGCTTCGCGGTGGAGGCCATCGCCCAGGCTCGCAAGCAGGCCACGGAGTTCCCCGAGGATCTGAACAGCTTCGAGCGAGCGGCCACGGATGCGGTGAAGCTCTCGGAGGCGCGGCTGGCGGACGCGGAGCTGCTGCTGCGCGAGCGGAACCCGGACGTGCGCCTGTGCCGGAATCAGCAGGTGCGCGAGCGCCTGAGCAACGCGGTGAAGGAGCGCACGGCGGCGCTGGAGGGGGTGGGGACGAAGCTGCCGAAGCTGGCCCCGGTGCTCCTGGAGCTGGCCAGGGATCGCGATCCCTCCCCGGAGGTCCGCTCGGTAGCGGCGGCCCGGCTCGCGGCGATCTCCGCGCGCGGGGACTGAACGGATTTTCCCTGCCCACTCCTGGCGCGGGGGTTAGAGTCCGGGGGCTCATGGCCACTCGCACCTACACGCTGAAGGTCCCGCAGGGCGCGAAGCCGGCCTTGCGGATCGACTACGCAGCGCTCTTGAACGACGAGCAGCTGCGGGCCGTGGAGGCGGGGGAGGGGCCGGTGCTGGTGATCGCCGGCGCGGGCTCGGGCAAGACGCGTACGCTGACGTTCCGGGTGGCGCGGCTGCTGGAGCGCGGGGTGCCCCCCGAGGGCATCCTCCTGCTCACCTTCACCAACAAGGCCGCGCGGGAGATGACGCGGCGGGTGGAGGATCTGGCGGGCGGCTTCGTGGACGTGCGCAAGCTGCTGGGCGGCACCTTCCACCACGCGGCGCACACGCTGCTGCGCCAGTTCGCGCACAACCTGGGGTTCTCCCAGTCCTTCACGGTGCTGGATCGCGAGGACTCGCGGGATCTGATGGCCTCCTGCGTCGCCGAGCGGAAGATCGCGCGCGAGCGGCGCTTCCCGCGGGCGGAGGTGGTGCAGGATCTGGTGTCCACGGCCATCAACCTCCAGCGCTCGCTCTCGCAGGTGCTGGTGGAGGATCGGCCCCAGTTCCTCCCGCTGGCGGAGGAGGTGCTGGCGGTGGCGGTGCGCTTCCAGCAGCGCAAGCAGCAGATGAACCTGATGGACTTCGACGATCTGCTGCTGCACCTCAAGCGGCTGCTGGCCGAGCACCCGCCGGTGCGTGAGCAGCTCGTCGAGCGCTTCCAGTGCATCCTGGTGGACGAGTACCAGGACACCAACCGCCTCCAGGGCGATCTGGTGGATCTGCTGGCGGGGGAGCGCAGGAACCTGACGGTGGTGGGAGACGACTGCCAGTCCATCTACAGCTTCCGGGGCGCGGACTTCACCAACATCATCGACTTCCCGCAGCGCTACCCGGGCTGCGGCGTGTACCCGCTGACGCGCAACTACCGCTCCACGCCGGAGATCCTGCAGCTGGCCAACGCCTCCATCGCGTTCAACCAGCGCCAGTTCGCCAAGCAGCTCACCGCCGAGCGCCCCATGGGCCCCAAGCCGGTGCTGGTGCCCACCAAGGACGTGGACGAGCAGGCGGTGTTCGTCGCCCAGCGTGTGCTGGAGCTTCGCGATGAGGGGCTGCCCCTGGAGGAGATGGCGGTGCTCTACCGGGCGCACAGCCACTCCATGGAGCTGCAGCTCGAGCTGACGAAGCGGGGCATCCCCTTCCGGGTCCGCTCCGGGGTGCGCTTCTTCGAGCAGGCCCACATCAAGGACGTGCTGGCCCACCTGCGCTTCTCCCAGAGTCCTGGGGATGAGCTGGCCTTCAAGCGGGTGGTGAAGCTGGTGAGCGGGGTGGGGCAGGCCACGGCGGAGTCCCTGTGGACGGCTCTGGCCGCGCTCCCTCCCGAGCAGCCCGTGCAGGAGCGGCTGGCCCACGCGGATGTCCGCCGCCACGTGCCCAAGCGGGCCTCCACGGCCTTCACCCGCTTCACCGCGCTGATGGCCCGGCTCAACCGGCCAGAGGCCTCCCGCACGCCCGGGCAGCTCATCGAGGATGTGCTGACAGGGGGGTATGGCGAGTACCTCCGGGCCGAGTTCGTCGCCGAGGAGCGCCGCGAGGAGGACATCCGCCAGCTCGCCGAGTACGCCGGCCGCTTCGAGGATCTGCCGCGCTTCCTGTCCGAGATCGCCCTGGTCTCCGAGTTCTCCGCCGAGGACGCCATCTCCGGCGAGGAGCCGGACGAGTACCTCACGCTCTCCACCATCCACCAGGCCAAGGGGCTGGAGTGGAAGGCCGTCTTCGTCATCTGGCTGGTCGAGGGGCGCTTCCCCCTGGTGACGGCCATCCGCAACCCGGAGGAGGAGGAGGAGGAGCGGCGCCTCTTCTACGTGGCCGTCACCCGGGCCAAGGACGAGCTGGCGCTGACCTACCCGCTGACGACCAACCCTCGGGACGGGGCCCGGATCATTCTCCGCCAGTCGCGCTTCATCGAGGAGCTGCCGGTGGGGGAGGACGCTCCGTATGACCGGCTCATCCTGGAGGCGATGGAGACGCCGGCCCTCCCTCGGCTGGGGGGGGAGAAGGCGCTGGCGGGTGGAGCCCTACCCGGGACGACAGCCCCTCCAACGCCCGAGCCGGATCCCGAGGGCTAGCCTGGGCGGCCAGAAACGGGCATGCCGCGCCGCGACGTGATACAGAGTCGGACCGGGCGCTGAGTCTCATCTGCCAGCGCCTCTTGATTCTCATGGCGGACAAAGCTCGCATCGTCGGGATTGACCTGGGCACGACCAACACGCTGGTCGCTTCCGTGCGTAACCGCATCCCGAAGATTGTCCCCACCGACCGCGGCAACCTGATCCTGCCGTCCGTTGTCGCGCTCTCGGGTAAGGGGGACCTGCTGGTCGGCGGTGTGGCCAAGGACCAGATGGTCACCAACCCGAAGAACACGCTCTACGGCACCAAGCGGCTCATCGGGCGCAAGTACCACTCCAAGGTGGTGGAGGAGCTCAAGAGCTACTTCAACTACGACATTGTCGAGGGCGCCGAAGGGGACGCAGCCGTCTCGCTCGGTGGGAAGACGTACAGCCTGCCGCACGTGGCCAGCCTGATCCTCGGGCAGTTGAAGACCATCGCCGAGCAGTTCCTCGGCGGGCCCATCCAAGAGGCCGTCATCTCCGTCCCGGCCTACTACAACGACAACCAGCGCCACGCGGTGAAGGAGGCGGGCCGCCTGGCGGGCTTTGACGTCAAGCGCATCGTCAATGAGCCCACCGCGGCCGCGCTGGCCTACGGCTTCAACCGGGGCCTGGATCAGAAGATCCTCGTCTACGATCTGGGCGGCGGCACCTTCGACGTGTCGGTGCTCCACCTCACCGGCAATGTCTTCGAGGTGCTCGCCACCGGCGGCGACACCTTCCTGGGCGGCGTGGACTTCGACAACCGGGTCATCGACTACGTCATCGACAAGTTCATCGAGGAGCACAAGATCGATCTGACGCAGAGCCCCATCGCCATGCAGCGCATCAAGAACGCTGCCGAGGCCGCGAAGATCGATCTCACCCTGCGCCTCAACGTGCTGCTGGATCTGCCCTTCATCGAGGAGCGCAAGGGCAAGCCCATGGATCTGCGCATCCCCCTCACCCGGGATGTGCTCAACGCGCTCACGGGCGACCTGGTGAACCGGACGTTCGAGATCTGTGACCGGGTGCTCGAGGAGAAGGGCATCAAGCGCTCGGAGATCGACGAGATCATCCTGGTGGGCGGCCAGAGCCGCATGCCGCTGGTGCAGCAGAAGATCCAGGAGCACTTCGGCAAGCCACCGCGCAAGGGCGTGCACCCGGACGAGTGCGTGGCGCTGGGCGCGGCGCTGCTGGCAGACTCGCTGGGCAGCATCGACTCGGTGACGCTGCTGGACGCGCTGTCCATGCCCATCGGCTACGGGCTGCCGAACAACCGGGTCAAGCGCATCATCGACAAGAACACGCTCATCCCGCTGGTGAAGAGCTTCCGGCTGCCGGCACCGAAGGACGCAAGCTCGTCCTTCATCGAGCTGGACATCTACCAGGGTGACAGCGACCTGATCGTGGACAACGAGTACCTGGGCACGGTGCGCCTGCCGGCCGCGTTCGCGGGTCGGAAGATCGACTTCAGGCTGACCGAGGAGTGCCTCCTGCAGGTGATGGTGGAGGAGGGCTCCACCATGCGGAAGGTGGATCTGGCCACCCGGGACACGCCCGAGGCGCTCAAGAGGGCCATCGAGGAGGCGCTCCCCAAGGAGCCGCCCCCCACCGAGGCCCGGCAGCCCGAGGAGGGCGGTGGCCTCTTCTCCAGCATCACCAAGGTGTTCCGCCGCAGGTAGCGGGAGACACGATGCCGAAGTTCCCTTCCAAGGAGTGGTGCGAGGAGGCGGTCCGGCTCACCAACTCGGACCCCGAGGCGGCGGCGGCGGGCCAGGGCTGGACGGGGGACTTCGGGGCCATCGTGGAGCCGGAGCCGGGCAAGCTGGCCCAGGTCTTCGTGGTGCACATCGTCCCCAAGAACGGCCGCATCGAGAAGCTGCGGGTGCTGGACGATCCGGACGACCTGGATGAGTTCGAGCCCACCTATGTGGCTCGGGCGGCCTACTCCGTCTGGAAGGAGCTGCTGGCGGGGACCCTGGATCCGGTGGAGGCGGTGCTCAAGCGCCGCATCTGGGTGAAGGGGGATCTGCAGCCGCTGATCGAGCGGATGCGGTACAAAGGGATCGCGGACCGCGTCTTCGCGCAGCTGAAGACGGAGTTCATCGACGACCGGTGAAGGGTCGTGGAGGCATCCTCGGATGGGTTTTGGCAAGGAGCTGAAGAAGCGCGCCCTGGGCGTCACGGCCAAGGCGATGGAGCGGCTCATGGCGGACGAGAAGCGCGCCATGCAGGTCGCCAACGCCATTGGGACGGTGCAGCGGGGCAAGCAGGCGCTCGACAAGGGGCAGGAGGGGCTGCTGCGGGCCCTCAACTTCGCCCCCAAGAGCGACTTCAAGGCGGTGGGCAAGAAGCTCTCCAACCTCAAGCGCCGCCTGCGCGAGCTGGACGAGAAGCTCGGCACGCTTCACAAGGACTAGGGAGGGCTCCCGCCGGAATGGAAAGGCGGGGGGACGGCGTTGAATAGCGTTGACACGTGAGGGGGGCGGATGGCATTTACCCCCCCCGTTGTACGACCCCACGGGCGTATAGCTCAGCGGTAGAGCACTGCCTTCACACGGCAGGGGTCGCAGGTTCAAACCCTGCTGCGCCCACTGGCAGAGAGGCCGTGAGTCCGGGAGTCATCCCCAGGATTCACGGCCTTTCCTTTTGCGGGCTCGAGTGCTCGGTACCCATCACTTGCCCCGGCGGGGCTATCCACGGGGCGGCAGACGCTGGCCCAGCCCCTCCCCAGTCGAGTGATCTCCATGCGACACTGGCGCGTGGGACCAGGGGGCGACCGATGCCGAACGTACGGTTTACATGGGACCAGGCGGGGCATGTCACGGCCCTCGCGGAGCCGCCGGACGACGTGCTCGCCGACTATCTCGCCGAGGAGGTGCGCGACAACTTGCGCCTCTGCCGCCGCCTGCTCGACATCATCCGTGCGCTGCGGCTGGGCAACCACTCGTCCTGGATGGCCGAGGGGGAGGCCTGGAACATCAACCTCACGAAGGGGCGCGCCGTCATCGAGAGCGAGTTCTCGGTGCCGGGCCGCTCGCGGGAGCTGACGCTGGTGGAGTTCGAGGAGCTCGTCCAGGCCTGGCTCCGATTCCTCGAGACCACCCGCTGAGGCGGCTCAGGGCGCGTCCGGGACGGTGGGGCTCGGCGTCCGCTCTTTCGTGGCCGGCAGGGAGCGCGCCTTGAGGAGCGAGGCCACCACGGAACCCCCAATGAGCGCGGCGATGACGGCCAGGGAGACGAGGGCTGGCACCTTCACCACGTCCACCAGCGTCATCTTCGCCCCCACGAACACGAGCACCGCGGACAGGCCGACTTTCAGGTAGCTGAACTTCTCCACCATGCCCGCCACCAGGAAGAAGAGCGAGCGCAGGCCCAGGATCGCGAAGATGTTGGAGGTGAAGACGAGGAACGGATCCTGGGTGACGGCGAAGATGGCGGGGATGGAGTCCAGCGCGAAGATGACGTCGGTTACCTCCACGAGGATCAGCGCCATGAAGAGCGGGGTGGCCAGCCTCCTGCCGTGCTCCTTCGTGAAGAAGTGGTGCCCGTCAAAGCGGCTCGTCGAGGGAATGGTGCGGCGGGCCCAGCGCATGGCCCAGCCGTTCTCCGGGTGCTCCTCCTGGTTGCGGTTGAGGAACAGCTTGATGCCCGTGATGATGAGGAACGCGCCGAAGACGTAGATGAGCCAGTGGAAGCGCTGGAGCATGGCCACCCCGGTGAAGATCATCCCCGCGCGCAGCACCAGCGCGCTCAGGATGCCCCAGAAGAGCACCCGGTGCTGGTAGAGCGCGGGGATGCGCAGGGCCGAGAAGACGATGACGAAGACGAAGATGTTGTCGATGGAGAGCGACTTCTCGATCAGGTAGCCGGTGAGGAACTGCACGCCCGGCTCGGCGCCGAACTTCCACCAGAGGCCCGCGTTGAACAGCAGCGCGAGCCCCACCCAGACGGCGCTCCACGTCAGCGCCTCCTTGAACTTCACCACGTGAGCGCTGCGGTGGAAGACGCCCAGATCCAGCGCGAGCATCGCGAGGACAAAGGCGATGAAGCCCGCCCAGAGGGCAGGGCTGCCGACAGTTTGAAGGTCCATCCCTTTGGAAATAGAGAGCGGGCCATTCTTAGGCAAATAGTAATTCTGTCCGTAAAGCATCGTAAAAACCGATGACTCGGGGGTGGTGGGCGTCCTTTCGGCCGGCCCCTCTTCAGAGCGGTCGAGGCTTTACGGGTGGCTGAGAGATGACAGAACCGCGCCTCCCCTACTCAGGAAGAGGACTCCCATTTGAGAAGGCTTCGCATTGTTTCAGCGCTCTGCGCTTCGCTCCTGTGGGCCGCGTTTGGATGCGGCTCCGAGCAGCAGCTGGATCCTGGCGCTCCCGTGCCGGAGCTCGGCCTGGACCCCACCGCGCCTCCAGAGCCCGTCACTCCTCCTCCGCCGGTCTCGGGGACGAGCCCTGATCCCACTCCTGTGCCAGCTCCCGAGCCCACGCCAACCCCCGAGCCCACGCCCGAACCCCCGCCTGCGGATCTCGGAGTGGACGTGTTTGGGGTGACGATGCTCCACCCCACCAAGGCGGGCGGTGAGGCCTGGTCCCTGGCGGCCGACGCGACGCGGGACCCGCGCTTCGATCCGAAGTCCGCCCTCACCCGCAACGCGGATGGCTCCTGGAAGATCCAGTCCAACCAGGTGCGCCTGTCCGTCTTCACCTCCACCGGCTATGACTCGGGGAAGATCCCCACGTACGACCGGGACGTGCTGGCCGGCCGCGGCTACATGCAGGCTGCCAACGACTGGAAGAACGTGGAGATGACCGGCTTCGTGAAGCTCAACGCCGCCTCGGACATGGGCGACAACTTCGACTGGTACGCGCGCGGCGGCCGGCACACCGACTCGCTGGCGTGCGAGGGCTCCTCGTACAAGGGCGCGCTGCACTATGACGGGCGCACGCGCTGGCAGAAGGAGACGTGGCACGTCAGCTACGAGCAGGCCTCGTACAAGCCCGCTACCCGCTCGCTGGAGGGCCGCTGGGTCGGCTTCAAGGCCGTCATGCGCAACACGCAGGTGAATGGCAGGGAGGCCGTGCGACTCGAGCTGTACCTCAACGACAGCGCGGACAAGGTCACCTGGCAGAAGATCTACGACATGGTGGACGCCGGCGGCTGGGGCGGGGACGCCACCCACTGCGGCGGAGCCACGGACGCCATGCCCATCACCTGGGGGGGGCCCATCGCCGTCTTCCGCTGGGACAACGCCAGTGACGTGGATTTCAAATGGCTGAGCATTCGAGAAATCGAACCTGAGTGACGGCCGCTGAACGCGGGCTCGTACCCAGGCACCGGTGGTTGTGACTCGTCCCGGAGTGCAGCATTCCTCCGCTGCGGAAACTTTCGCGCAGCCTATGGGTCATCCCAGAGCGGCAGGGCACTGCTGCTCGGGAACTCCGGGGGAACAGGCACATGCAGATCACGTTCATTGGCCACGCGGGCTTCATCGTGGAGACCGCCGGCGCCCTGGTGGTCATGGATCCCTGGCTGTCTCCCAGGGGTGCCTTTGACTCGGCGTGGATGCAGTTTCCAAGAAACCACCACATGGCGCCGCGGGTGCGCGAGCTGCTGGAGACGTCCCCCAAGCAGCGCTTCCTGTACGTGAGCCATGAGCACAAGGATCACTTCGATCCGGAGTTCCTGGACACGATCCAGCGGCGGGACTTCACCGTGCTCATCCCACGCTTCCAGCGGGTGGAGCTGCTCGAGGTGTTCCAGGCCTACGGGTGCCAGCGGGTGATCTCCTGCAGGGATCGGCAGGAGATCCCGCTGCCGGGTGGCGGGTACCTGAAGCTCTTCCTGATGGAGTCCGGGACGAACCGTGACTCGAGCCTGCTGGTGCGAGGGGATGGGCAGAGCTTCCTCAACCTCAATGACTGCAAGCTCCACGATCGGCTGGCGAGCATCGCGGCGGAGGAGGGGCCCATCGACGTCTTCACCGCCCAGTTCTCGGGCGCCATCTGGCACCCCGTCTGCTACGAGTACCCGCGCGAGGTGTACGAGGCGATCTCGCTCCAGAAGCGCGACAGCAAGTTCGAGGCCGTGGCGCGGGCGATCGACACGGTGAAGCCGCAGGCCTACCTGGCGTCCGCTGGGCCCGCCTGCTTCCTGGAGCCGGAGCTGTTCCACCTGAACCTGGAGAAAGAAGGCATCTTCCCCCGGGCTCCCCAGCTGTTCGAGTTCCTCCACCGGCGGCTGCCGGGGGCCTCGACGCGCTACATCGAGCCGATGCCTGGGGATGTGCTCGACGTGACCGGCCTGGAGCAGGTCCACGGGGTGTCCGAGCGCATCACCGACGAGAACCTGGAGTCCTACCTGCGTGCGTACGCGGCGGACCAGGCGCACTTCTATCGAGCGCGACGGCGCAACATCCTGCGCGCCGAGGTGGATGAGATCCATGAGCTGCTGAGGGTGGAGCTGCGGCGCAAGCTGGACCTGCTGGAGGTGCACAAGCGGGTGGAGATGCCGCTGTACGTGATGATCAAGGAGGCGCCAGGGCGGCTGCTGCGCGTGGACTTCCAGGAGCGGAGGGTGGAGGTCGTCCCGGCGATCCGGGACTCCCGACGGTACACGATGGCGGTGAGCGCCGTGAGCATCGCGCGGGTCCTGGAGCGCAAGCTGACCTGGGAGGACTTCCTGCTGTCCTTGCGGCACCGGATGAGCCGGAACCCGGATGTGTACGATCCGATCCTCCACGGCTTCCTGGGCCTGGAGATCGATGACATCCGCGAGTTCTGCGAGGCCGTGCGGGCCATGGAGTCGCGGCGCGAGCGCACCACGGTGGTTGCAGGGGACAAGCGCTACTCCGTCCTGCGCTACTGCCCGCACCAAGGCGCGGATCTGGCCGAGGCGTGGGTGGAGGACGGACGGTACCTGGTGTGCCCGAGGCACCGCTGGCAGTTCGATCTGCACGACGGAGGGCAGTGCCCGATGAACGGGGCCTCCATCCAGGCCGAGTGCCTGCAGGACTCGGAGCGCAAGCGGGAGAGCGAGCGGGACAGGCTGGCAGCCTCCCCGGAGGTTCGGCCCGAGTCCTGATCCAGGGGAGGCCCTCAGGGCAGGCGGGCAAACAGCTCCAGCTCGAAGCGGCCGTTGTCCGTGCGCAGCCCGATGGGCCCCTGGAAGGCCAGCGCCTCGGGAGGGAGCTCGCCCTCCCAGACGAGGGTTCCATCCACGCGGACCCGCAGTCTCTGTCCTTCGAGCTCCGCTCGGAGCACGTGGGAGACGCCCGGTGCAATGGGCGGCACGGGCTTCCTCCGGTGCGGACGCACGGTGGCGTATCCCTGGTTCCCGCAGGCTGTGCTGGTGTGCTGGCCGGGGTTGGACTTGACGGACACGACCAGGCCGGGCTTCGGAGCGAGCCGCCACATCACGTA
>NZ_DASPHO010000058.1:0-10261 GCF_035629615.1 Hyalangium sp.
GCGCGGGCGCAACACGTTGCCCTTCCTGAGCAAGCTGAGCAAGCACCTGCTGGCCGAGCGCCAGCAGATCCAGGAGCTGCTCGGTGAGGTCAGCCGGCACACCGAGCACATTGGCGCCATCGTCAAGCTGCAGCAGCGCTACGCCCGTGCGCCCCAGCAGCTGATCGAGCCTGTTCAGCTGGCGGAGCTGGTAGAGGACGCCTTGCGCATCAACCACGCTGCGCTCAGCCGCCACTCCGTGCAGGTGGAGCGAGACCTGGCGGAAGTGCCTCCCGTGCTGACCGAGAAGCACAAGATCCTGACGATCCTGGTCAACCTCATCAGCAACGCCAAGTACGCCTTGGATGCGCTGCCCGAGCCGGAGCGGCGCGTGACCGTGAGCCTCAAGCTGCCTGCGGATGGCCGCATCCGGCTCGAGGTGAGAGACAACGGCGTGGGGATCGCCCCGGAGATGCTCACGCGCATCTTCCAATACGGCTTCACCACCCGCGAGGAGGGACACGGCTTCGGTCTGCACTCCAGCGCGCTGGCAGCGCAGGAGATGGGCGGGAGCCTGACTGCCCACAGTGAGGGACCAGGCCGGGGAGCCACGTTCATCCTGGAGCTGCCTTTCAACCCGGAGCTGCAGCGCGAGCGAGCGTCTGCATAGCTGCTGGAGGCCACCGCCCTCTGTCCGTGCGCTCCTGGGAGGGCCTGGAGTCCTCCTGAACGCCGCAACCTAACAGCCCCCTTGGGAGACAGGCACCCCGGGCGGACACGGTCCGCTGGTGAACGGCCACACGAGCGGTACAGCAAATGTCAGCAGCACGAGCATGAGCACGGTGAGGGGCGTCCCCACTCGGAGGAAGTCGAGGAAGCGGTAGCGCCCGGGGCCGTACACCAATGCGGCGGACGGCTCCAGTGGCGTGAGGAACGAGCACGACGCGGCAAGGCACGTCCCGAGGGCGAAGGGCCGCGGATCGAGCCCCATGTCCATCGCGGCATGGATTGCGACGGGAAGCATGATCAGCGCCGCGGCCTGATTGCTCATGGGCACGGAGAGCAGGACGGTGGCGAACATGAGCACACAGAGCACCCCGCGTGGCCCCACGACGCCCACCAGGGGGATGACGGCTCGAGCCAGGAACTCTCCCGCGCCGCTCTTCTCCACCGCCGACCCCAGGGTCAGCAATGCGCCAATCATGATGATGACCCGCCAGTCCACGCGGAACGCCGTGCGTGAGTCGACACAGCCCGTCGCCACCATCACCAACATCCCCGCCAGCCCGGCAATGGCCGGTGAGGTGATTCGCAGCCCCGCGACGACGACGGTGGTGGCGAAGATGAGCACGGCGAGCACGGCCCGCCGGTAGCGCGGCCGCTGATATTCGACACTGCCAAGCACGGTCAGCTCCTCGTCCCGCGCGAGCTCACGGACACGCCGCTCGGGCCCACCGAGCAGCAGCATGTCCCCCACCGACAGCGAGATGTTCTTCAGGGCGTCCCCACTGGCGAGGCTCCCCACCAGGTTCAGCTCATGATGGACGCTCTGAAGCGTGGGGTGGCGGTGGATGGCGAGCGCCACGAGCCCGTAGCGATCCGCGAAGCGGATGTCTCGCAAGGACCTGCCGGCAAGGGCTGACGTCGGCGGCACCGACACCTCGACGAGGGTATGGGCCTGGCGCTGGCCCTCGGGAATCCGAAGGTCGGCCCTGAGGCCGATGCTGCGCAGATCCTTCACACGCAGGATGTCATCCATGCTGCCAGAGATGATGAGATGCTCCTGGCCTCTGAGCACCTCCAGGGGGTCGGGCGGCAGCATGACCCCATCGCGCACGATGCCCCGTACCGGGAGCCCGAGCCCCTCGGTGACGTAGCGGAGCGCTCTCCCCGCGAGCCGGGAGCCGGGCGTGAGCACCGCCTCTGTCACGTACTCACGCTGGGGCAGCGGCCCTGCGTCTGTCTCCTCGTGGCGCGCTGGGAGGAGCCACCGCACGAGGAGCAGCGTCGCGATGAGTCCGGCTGCCGCAAGGGGGAGCCCCACCGGCGCAAGCTCGGCGAAGCCAATGCGCTCGAGCCCCCATTGCTCCATCGCCGCACTGACGACGAGGTTGGTAGACGTGCCAAACAGGAAGATCGTGCCACCCAACATGGAGCTGAACGCCAAGGGCATCAACAGCCTGCGCGAGGCCACTCTCGCCTGTGCGGACGCTGCAGTCGCGACGGGGAGAAACGCCGCCGTCACCGCCGTGTTCGAGGCAACGGAGGAGAATGCGCAGACGGCCACCAGCAGCATGACGAGGAAGGCCTGCGGGCTGAACCGCGCGAAGAAGAGCAGCCGCCGGCCAACGAGCTGCATCACACCGGTCGCGCTGAGCCCCTGCGTCAGCGCCAGGAGCGTGAAGATGAAGATGGCTGTCTCGCTCGAGAACCCGGAGAGGGCCTCCTGAGGCGTCACGAGCCCGCTCAGCACCAGCAGCACGACAATGGCAAGGGAGCTCACCTCGATGGGGATACGATCGATGGAGAGGAGGACGATGGCGATCACCACCACGCCCAAAGCGATTGTCATGGCCATGGCTGTAAAGTGGGGGGACTGCGGAGTGGGAGCAATGAGGCGAGCAGCAGGCCTCAGGGATGCGCCAGGCGTGGGCTCGCCTGGCGCGTCGCTCTGGAGCGTGGGTAGAAGCGGGAGCGGCGACGCGATGGGCGGCGAAGGATGGCCTTCGCTCGCCGCGCCTGGTCCTCGGCAGCCAGCCTCCGGAGCCGGTGGATGCGCTCCTCGAGGAAGGCCCCCGAAATCCCCTCCACGGTGGGGGCCGTGAAGGGAGTGCCCGCGTCGGAGATCGAGCCAGGCTCACCCCAGGTGGCATGCTCCTTCAACCTCGCCAGCAAGGCTGCAAGGCCCAGGGCATCCCCGAGCAGCCGGGCAGCGGCTCTGTCGGCGACAAAGTCCCGCACGGGCGGAGTCCCCAGTCGATGCAGCCGCGCGAGCACCCTGCGAGAGCTGACCGCTCCCCGCGCGCCCACCGGCCTCCCCGGCGCAGCGGCCCAGGGCAGCCGGCCCGGCGTGCGTCCGCGCCACCCGGGCAGCGCCGCAACCCTCATCATCAGGGCGGCCAGCCCGGCAACGAGCGTGGCCCGGCGCGTGTGGCCATGAGCGATATGCGCAAGCTCATGCGCGAGCATGGCGCAGAGCTCGGCCTCATCGAGCTCGCCGAGCGCGGCGCTCGTCAGGATGATGCTGGAAGCTCGGGGGCCCGTGCCGATGGAGAAGGCGTTCGGCTGCGGGCGCTGCACCACGTAGAGGCGTGGACAGGGAATCCTCGCGGCGATGCTGAGGTGAGTCACCCGCTCATGCAGCCGAGGAGCCTCCTCGAAGTGGAGCCGACGCGCCCCATGGAGTCGAACCACGAAGGAGTCCATGCGCGTGTAGAGCCAACGCGCGAGCCCAGCCAGAGCGGTGAGGAGAGTCACCGCGTGGAGCCCCTTAGAGGTGAATGCCAGCCCGAGAAACGAGGCCGTGAACGAAGCGATGGTGGACAGAGCCCACATGGACCTGCTCCTTCCTGGTGATGGGGTTGTGGAAGCGCTCGCGCCCGCTACTCAGCGGTGGGCGCGGTTTCCAAGGAATGCCCCGACCTCGATGCACACCCGTCGCCCGGCCCTCAAGAGCCCACTACGACTCGGAGATCTGGCGATGGAGGAGGTACACATGGCTCTGCCTTCTGAACACCGAGCGCGCCCCGTCTCATCCCAGGGGCCCGCAAGGGCGCTCGTCCTGCGACGGGTTGATAACTGCTGTTGTCAGCCCGGCGCGGTCGCTGAGCGGCTCGGAGCGGGTCCGAGGATCAGCTAGTATCTCGCGCGAGTCATCGGCGGAGCCAGTAGCGGCGGCTCGCGGTTGCGGAGAAGGCCATGAGCGAAGCCGATCAGCCAGAGAAGGAAGGCCGAGGCTCTCGCGGCGATGAGGGGGTGGCTCCGGGGGGTGGCATCGACTTCTCCCCAGGGCCTGGGGAGGGGGTGCTGGGCACGCTGCCGTGCGAGGAGGGGGAGGAGGAAGTCCCGCCACCCACCCTGCCGCAGCCCGGGCAGACGATTCTGGGCCGCTACACGGTGCTGAGGCAGCTGGGCCAGGGCGCCATGGGAGTGGTGCTGTCGGCGTATGACGCGCGGTTGGATCGGCGCGTGGCGCTCAAGCTGCTGCGAGCCTGGAGCGGAGAGCGAGCACGCATTGACGAGGAGCAAGGCCGCTTCCTGCGCGAGGCGCAGGCGATGGCGCGGCTGAGCCACCCGAACGTGGTGGGAGTGTACGACGCGGGGAGGCTGGAGGACGGGACGCTCTTCATCGCGATGGAGCACGTGGAGGGGCAGACGCTGCGCCAGTGGCAGCAGGGGCGAGGGTGGAAGGAGGTATTGGGGCAGTACCGTGCCGCGGGCCGCGGGCTGGCGGCGGCCCACGAGGCGGGGCTGATCCACCATGACTTCAAGCCGGACAACGTGCTGGTGGGCGCGGATGGGCGAGCACGGGTGACGGACTTCGGGCTGGCGAGGCTGAGCCCAGGCCCGGTGGCCAGTGGAAGCCTGGAGCCTGGGCTGCCAGCCTTGCCGACGGCCTCAGGAGCGGTGGCGCCGCTGACGATGCGGGGGGATCGGTGGATGGGGACGCCCGCCTATATGGCGGAGGAGCAGTTCCAAGGGCAGCGGGGAGACGCGCGCAGCGACCTGTATGCCTTCTGCGTGGCGCTCTACGAGGGGCTGTACGGGAAGGTGCCGTACGAGGCCGCCACGGTGGCGGAGCTGCGCGAGGCGCAGCGAGCGGGGAAGGTGCGTCCGCCCGAGGGAGTGCCTGTGCCAGCCTGGGTGGCGCGCACGGTGCTGCGAGGCTTGCAGCGCGAGCCGGTGCGACGCCCTTCGTCGATGGGGGAGGTGTTGAAGGCGCTGGCGGAGGACCCTGAGGTCAAGAGCAAGGAGCGGATGAGGAAGGGCGCGGTGACGAGCGCGATGGTGGTGTTGGGGGTGCTGGCGGTGTGGGGGTGGTCGGACCGGCAGCAGCGGTGCGAGGAGCTGGGTCAGCGGCTGGCCGGGGTGTGGGACGAGACAGTGAAGCAGCGGGTGAGGCAGGCGCTGGTGGCCACGGGGTTGCCGTACGCGCCGGAGACGGCGGAGCGGGTGGTGAAGGGGTTGGAGGCGTATGCCGGCGGGTGGGTGAAGCAGCGCACCGAGGTGTGCCTGGGCGTGAGTCGAGAGGGCGAGACGCGAGCAGAGAGCTTGTGGTTGCGCGAGGAGATGTGCCTGGAGAGGCGGCGCAGCCAGCTGCGCGCGCTCACGGAGTTGCTGTCCCAGGCGCCGGATGCGGAGCTGGTGAGCAAGGCGGTGCAGGCGGTGCAGGCCCTGCCGCCGCTGGAGTACTGCGCGGATGCCAAGGCGCTGACGGCCGCGGTGCCTCCGCCCGAAGAGCCCACGGTGCGCGCGAAGGTGGAGGCGTTGCAGGAGCAGGTGGACCGACTGGAGGTGCTGCTGGCGGCCGGCAAGTTCAAGCTGGGAGTGGCCCGCGCGGATGAGCTGGTGGCTCAGGTGGAGCCCGTGGGGTATGCGCCGCTGCTGGCGCGCACCCTGTTCCTGTCGGCTCAGCTGCGGAGCGAGGCGGGCGACTACAAGGGCGCGGAGGAGCGGCTTCAGCAGGCGATGACCGCGGCGGCCCGGGGCAAGGACACGGCGACGCTGGCCCGTGCCTGGAGCGCGCGGGTCTCGGTGGTGGGCTATCGCATGGGGCGCTTGCAGGAGGCGCTGTCGCTGCGGCCCATGGTGGAGCAGCTCGTGGAGCTGGCGGATGACGACCGGATCCGCGCCTCCGCGCTCACCAGTCTGGGCATGGTGCTGCTCGAGCTGGGGAGGTATGAGGAAGCCCTCCAGGAGTGCGAGGCCGCGCTGGCGCTCAGGGAGAAGGTGCTGGGCCCCGAGCACCCGGAGGTGGCCAGCTCCTTGAGCGATCTGGGCAACGTGTTCCAGAAGCAGGGCCAATACGAGAAGGTCCGCCAGATGGATGCGCGCGTGCTGGCGATTCGGGAGAAGGTGCTGGGCCCCGAGCACCCGAGCGTGGCCGCCGCGCTCAACAACGTAGGCGCCGACTTCTGGGAGATGGGCCAGTATGAGGAGGCGCGCGCCGCCTTCGCGCGTGGGCTCGCGCTCCGAGAGAGGGTGCTGGGCCCCGAGCACCCGAGCGTGGCGGCCTCGCTCAACAACCTGGGGCTCGTCCTCGGGGATCTGGGCCGGTACGAGGAAGCGCGAGTCGCCTCCGCGCGTGCGCTGGCGATCCGGGAGAAGGCGCTCGGCGCCGAGCACCCGGACGCCGCCGCTTCGCTCAACAACGTGGGGCTCGCCCTCCTGAACCTGGGCCGCTATGAAGAGGCGCGAGCCACCCTCGTGCGCGGGCTGGCGATCCGGGAGAAGCTGCTGGGCCCCCAGCACCCGGACGTGGTCTCCTCGCTCAACAACCTGGGGCTCACCCTCAAGGAGCTGGGGCGCTACGAAGAGGCGCGAGCCATCGTCGCGCGCGGGCTGGCGATCCGGGAGAAGGTGCTGGGCCCCGAGCACCCGAGCGTGGCCTCCTCGCTCGACACGCTGGGGCTCGCCCTCAAGGAGCTGGGGCGGTACGAAGAGGCGCGTCAGCTGCATACCCGGGCGTTGATGCTCCGAGAGAAGAGGCTCGGAGCCGAGCACCCGCGCGTCGCCACGCTGCTCGCGAACCTCGGTAGCCTCCTGGAGACCCTGGGGAAGTACGAGGAAGCCAGGCAGCTGGGCGAGCGCTCCCTGGCCGTGCGGCTGAAGGCGTTGGGGCCCGAGCACCCGGACGCTGCCGTCTCGCTGAGCAGCGTGGGAGATGCGCTGAGAGGTCTCGGCCACCTTGCGGAGGCGCGAGAGAAGTACACGCGCGCCCTGGAGCTGCAGGAGAAGCTGTTGCCGGCAGGCCATCCAGAGCGTCTCGGCCCCTTGCTGGGGATGGGCCTGCTCTCGCTCGCGGAGGGGAGCCCGGCCGAGGCCCGGCCGTGGCTCGAGCGGGCGCTGGCGGTTGCGTCCGTGGCGAGGCGAGCGCGTGTCCAGTTTCCGCTGGCCCAGGCGCTGTGGGAGGGTGGGGGGGAGAAGCCGCGCGCCGTGGAGCTGGCCGCCCAGGCCCAAGAGTTCTGGAGCCGCCACGGCCGCGCCTCCGATGCGAAGCACGTCTCCCGATGGTTGGAGGCTCATGCGCTCTAGCGCGCCACCTCCAACCTCTGCGCCTCGGCGTCGAAGGTCCACCTCGACGGCTAGTGCCGCTCGGGCGCGGGCGGCGCCGCCTCCCTGCCGGTGCCGCGCTCCGTCCGGCCCTCTTCCGACACGAACACCTCGTGACGGAAGGATGGCCTGGCGGAGCGTCCCGAGGATGGCCATCTGCCGCCCCACGTCCCGCACCGCAACGCGCAGTGTGTGGCGCACGTAGAAGTCCTCGAAGCCGACCTGCCACACCTCGGGAGGCGGTTGCTCCACGATGCCCGGAGTGGCGCGCGCGGCGTCGAGCAGCAGCCCCTTCACCTTGCGCCACGGCACGTCGTAGCCGCTGGAGACGGAGACCTCCACGACGAGCCCGAGCTCGCGGCGCAGCGGGGCGCTGAAGTTCTGCAGGGCATTCTGAAGCAGCATGGAGTTGGGCACGGTGACCTCCGTGCCCTCCAGCGTGCGCAGGCGCACCACGAGCAGCGTCTTCTCGATGACCTTGCCCTGGAAGTCTCCGATGCGGATGAAGTCCTTCAGGTGAAAGGGCCGCATGTAGGTGATGACCAGTCCCGCGACCATGTTGGCGATGGCCGAGGTGGACCCCAGCGAGACGAGCACCCCGAGGAAGACGGAGACGCCCTGGAAGGCGGGGGAGCTCGAGCCCGGCAGGTACGGGTAGATGATGACGAGACTGAGCGCGAGCACGAGCACGCGCGCGATTTTGTAGGTGGGCTCCGCCCAGTCCGGGAAGAACTTCGGCACGCTCACCCGCCCCGCCCCCACCTCGCGCCCGAGCAGCCGCAGGAGGCGCAGGACCCAGCGGGTCGCGAGCACCGCGAGCGCGATGTAGACGAGGTTGGGCAGGTAGTCCGCGACGGCGTTCACCGCCCAGGCCGCCGCGCCTCTCATCCGCTCGAACCCCACGCGTGCACGCCCCCGGCTCCTTGCTTTTCAGCAGGCGGCTGGATGTTCGCGCTCACGCTGGCATTCGCCTGGCGCGCGAAGGTGCAGGAGCTGCCCTGTTGCCGTTCGACGAGCAGTGCGCTTCAATTCCGCTTCGAGGGCATTCTCCGGCCCCCAGACGCCGTCCGGCACCGAATGATTCAGCGCGGTGAGTGTTCGCTGGCCGCCATGGGGCGCTGACGGCAGGACGCTAGCTGCCACGCGCGGCAAGCCCCAGCTTGACTCAGCGAGGCCCGATGAATCGCGGCGCGGGCAGCGAGTGGGATTGCATCCTCCCTCCGCAGAGGAGTCACCACGATGAGAACGGTTCTGATCTTGGCTCTGTCTTCGCTGATCGCTTGCGGTCCAACTGCACCAGCCAAACCACAACCGACCGGGAGTGCTGAAGACCAGCAGCCATCGGATCCGGAGTTGCCAGCTCGAGTGCTGGTCAGCGGGCTCGAAGGTCCGTGGGAGGTGACCTGGGGACCGGACGACATGCTCTGGGTGACGGAGCGGGCCGGACGGAGGGTCACGCGGATAGACCCTGAATCCGGGACAAAGCGAGTGGCCGTCACCATCGGCGAAGTCCTGGTCGACATGCAGCACCAGGGCTTGCTCGGGATGGCGCTTCACCCAGAGCTGCTCGCCGGCTCCGGGAACGACTACGTGTACGTCGCCTACACTTACGACGGCACTCCGGGGGATGGCGATGAACAGGACAATCCCCGCGCGAAGGTTGTGCGCTTCACCTACCAACCCGACGCTGAAACGCTGAGCGAGCCCAGTGAGCTCATTTCGGGGATCCCAGCTGGCAATGACCACAACGGTGGCCGCCTGAAGATCGGTCCGGACGGGAAACTCTTCTATTCCCTGGGTGAGCAAGGCGCGAACCAGTTCGCCAACTTCTGCAAGCCCATCGAAGCGCAGAGGCTTCCGACCGGCAGCGAGGTCCAGAACGCAGACGGGTCTGCCTACAAGGGAAAGATTCTGCGGATGGAGCTGGACGGCGGGATTCCGGTGGACAATCCGATGTTCAACGGAGTGCGGAGCCACATCTACACCTACGGCCACCGCAATCCCCAGGGCATTGTGTTCGGGCGGGACGGCACGCTCTACCAAGCCGAGCACGCCGCTAACGCCGATGACGAGATGAACATCATCCGGGCCGGCGGCAACTATGGGTGGCCGCACGTCGCGGGGTACCGCGATAATCAGGCGTATGCGTACGTCAACTGGTCCGCGGCGCTCAACTGCCAGGAGCTGACCTGGACGAACCTGACCGACCCGGCGAGTGTCCCGGCGGGCGTTCCCCGCGCCGAAGAGACCGACTACACGGAGGCCTTCGTCGAGCCGATCATGACCCTGTACACCGTGCCGAACGGTTACGATTTCGAGGACGAGACCTGTGGTGAGACGTTCTTCATCTGTCGGCCCTCCATTGCGCCGTCGAGCGTGGACTACTATCCACAGGACGGGGCGATTCCGGGTTGGGGTGGATCCTTGTTGGTCACGTCGCTCAAGAACGGCGCGCTGTACCGCTTCAAGCTGAGCGGCGACGGTCAGGGCGTCCGGGACACGGACCAGCTCTTCGACACCGTGAACCGCTACCGCGACCTCGCGATCGGCCCCGACAACCGGACCTTCTACATCGCTACGGATTCCGCCGGATTCACCCGGGACGCCAATGGCGGTGCCACCGACGTGCTCGCCAATCCAGGCTCCATCATGGTGTTCAGGTTCGCCAAGAACAGCGGGACGGCTCCGTAGGCGTTCCCAGAAGCTCCGAGCGGCGCCCGTCCGGTCTGGACGCACACCACGAACCCCAGCGCGCACCACGAGCCGCGCGTCCGATGGTTGGCGCGTTTAGCTTGCCTGGATGCTCACCGCGGACAGGCGTCAGCGTCGGGCGCGAGGCTGCCCCCGCAGGGGGCTGGAGGTGAAGCACGGGCACCACCCGGCGGATCCTCCTCTTCTCCGTGGCGGCCCTCTAACCTGATCACCTCCTCGCATGAAGGGGTGACACATGCTGGCCGTGGCAGAGGATTCTCTGGAAGGCCGGAGCGCTGTCCCTTGTGTTGCTCGGCGC
>NZ_DASPHO010000059.1:0-6731 GCF_035629615.1 Hyalangium sp.
GAGACGTTGGTGCCCGTGGACTTGAAGGGGTACTCGACGAAGAGGCCCGCGTTGATGAGATCCGCGTAGGCGCTGCCGTGCACGCGGTCGTCCTTCGGGCGGGTCAGCCGGCCGTCGATGGCTCCGCCCATCAACCGCCCGTACTTTGGTGGCGGCGTGCCTGGGTAGAAGTCGATTGTGTCGATGAAGTCCGGGTGGATCACCGCCGGCCCCAGGAAGAGGTGGAAGAGGAGGGGGACGCGGATGCCATCCAGGTAGTAGCCCGTGGAGGACGGCTGGCTGCCTCGCACCACCGGGTACGCGATGCCGGACACCATGCTGCCCACCCCGGGCAGCAGCATCACCACTCGGAACGGATCTCCCATGGTGCCGGGGATCTCGCGCAGCTCCGCGTCGTGCAAGGTGACGCGCGACACCTCCGTGCGCTCTCTGTCTCCCCGCACCACCGTCTCGTAGGGGTTGATGACCAGCGGCTCCAGCCCGTACACCACCTCCAGCGCCTCACCCGGGCGCAGGTTCTCGATGAAGGTGCTCGGCTTGTGTCCCGGCGATGTCACCCTCACCCGCTGCGCGGCCGAGGGCCACCGAGCCTCGAAGCGCCCCTCCGCGTCCGTCTCCACTGGGGTGTTCGGCAGGGCGTCCGACACCAGCACCGCGCCGACGAGGGGCCGGCGGTTGCCCTTCTCTCGCACCAGCCCCTTGAGCGTGACGGGCGCGGGCGCAGGCGCCACCCCTCCATCATCCCCCGCCCCGGCGCTCGGCGCCTCGAAGCGGTACTCGAAGCCGATGCGCACCGGCACCGGCTGCCCATTCAACGTGGCCGGGTTGAAGCGCAGCCCCGTGGCCGCGTGCAGCGCGGCGTCGTCCAGCAGCGGGTGCACGCCTACCACCAGCGTGGCGGTCTCCACCTCGCCCGCCTCGTTCACCAGCAGCTCCAGCTGCACCGTGCCTGTCACCTGCTCCGCGGCGAGCTGCGGAGGATAGGGGGCTGGAGAGTCCGCCAGCAGCGAGGGAGGCAAGAACGCGGGCTGCGCTACCCCCGCATCCGTCGGCCCGCCCGTGTCCACCGCGAAGCCCGCATCCGTCCGGTACACCCCTACTTCCGTCGGAGTGCCTGCATCCGGAGTACCCGCATCCGGCGTCCCTGCATTGGCCCGCCCGGGACGAGCGCCCCACGCCTGCAGCGAGCACAGCGCCAGGCCCAGCCCCACCGCCCAGGCCCGGGCCCCCATGGAGCCCCTCTTTGCAGAGGCCCGTCTACTCGCCATGTTCCACCCGCGGCTTGCCCATGGCGCCATAAAGCCAGGGTTTCCAAGGGGATGACAACTGGACCGTACCCAGTTTTCGATTGGCCCGACCCAGGTGAGAGACCGTGGTGGGCGACTGGAGCGGATGTCGCTCATCCTCTTGGCTGCTCGGTTAGCACTGGTGCCTACGGCCACTCACAGGGCACGGGCACTCCTGCGCCGCGCGTGATCACCGGGCACGACAAGTTGAGTGGGTCGGACCAAAGCACCGAGACCTCCGTGGTGCCGAGGCGAGGACCTACACTTCAACGATGGGTACTCTATCTGCGTGGGGGAGCAAGGGGCACCGCTCCGTGCAGCGGCAG
Organism: Hyalangium sp.; assembly: GCF_035629615.1. GTDB lineage: Bacteria > Myxococcota > Myxococcia > Myxococcales > Myxococcaceae > Hyalangium. The sequence continues at coordinate 1,613 of NZ_DASPHO010000059.1, forward strand.
CGCGGACGCCTGAACATGGCGGTCCTGGCGCTGAGCCTCGCAGTGAGCGGTTGCGCCGCGGGGCCGGTCTTCCAGGAGCCGTGCGGCTTCCTGAACGGCTGTGGGGACATGAATGAGAACTGGCGGGAGCGCCGTGCTTTCCGGCAACAGCGGCAGGGTGTGGCGCGGGGCGAGACGGGCCACTCGCGTGCGCAGGGGGAGGAGCGAGCGCAGGTGGTGAGCCGCTACCTGGAGTTCATCCGTGACAAGCAGGAGCAGGTGGAGCGCGAGAAGCTGACGGAGCAGGAGCAGCAGCGCGAGCAGTGGGTGCTGCAGGAGTTGCGGCGGTGGGTCCTGCGCCAAAGCGAAGCGGAGCTGCGGCAGCGCATGCCCGTAGAGGTGTACGCGGAGCTGAGGGCGGCCCGTGCGCAGAAGGAGCACGAGGAGGCTCGCCGCCAGGCGGCCGTGGAAGCGAAGCTGGACGAGTTCCACGCGTGGGCGGAGGCACGCTGGGGGGAGGCAGCGCAGGAACGTGTGAGGCTGGTAGCGCCCCGGCACCTGTTGACCGAGCACCCGCTGCGCACCCAGTCATTGGAGGCACTGGCCAAGGCGGTGCTGGACTGGGCGTACGAGCACGCCCAGGACGAGCAGCTGCTGCGGACGAACCCCACACAGGTAGCGCTCTATCTGCTGGCGCGGCGCAGCGCGCTGGCCACGGCCATTGAGCTCGGCCGAGTCGCCTCACCGCACCTGGACTACACGCCGCCGGAGGACAAGAGCCCCTCACCGGAGGAGCTGGTGGTGGAGCTGCTGTACGGCGTGCTGCCTGGGGTGGGGGAGTTGACGGACGCCTCGTGCGCTCTCACCGGCTACAGCATCACGGGCCGGGAGCTGGAGGTGAACGACCGGCTGCTGTGTGGGGTGGGAGTGCTGCTGCCGCTGGTGCCGGGGCGTGCGTTGTCCGGAGGCGGGGAGCTGCTGGAGCGCACGGCGCTGGTGACGGGGCGGAACCTGGAGGAGATGCGGGTGCTGCAGCGGGTGGCCGCGCACCTGAGCCCTGAGGATGCTGCCCAAGTGGAGGAGTTGCTTCGCAAGGCAGCCAAGGGCGAGCGCCTCTCGGAGGAGGAGGTGGCATTCCTGCGGCGCGTGGCTGCCGGGCTCGAGAAGCCGCTACTGAAGGCTGCAGGGACCTTGCGCCGAGGAGGCACGGTGCCGCTGGTGGGCTCGCGGCTGGGGGAGGCCGGAATCCGGCTGGAGCCGGGCACGGCCGAGCACATGGCGGCTGCCTGGGTGGACTATCAGTTCCGGCACCCGGAGAAATACCCACGCTTCGGCTTCGCCATCGACGCGGACTGGAAGAAGAAGTACGAGCTGATCCTCAAGAACAAGGAGGCAGGCGGGGACTTCGAGCAGCTGGTGCTCAAGACGCGGGCTCAGAAGAAGAACAAGGCGCTGATGATTCCGCCGCCGGGCAGCCAAGCCGAGGGGTTTATCCCGGACGCGTTGCTGCGCAGTGACACGTCGGGGGAGTTGGTCTGGGGCCAGCCCTACTTCTTCATCGAGGCGAAGGCTCGAAGGGACCTGTCACTGGGTGGTAACCTCAAAGCCATGCTTGACTATGTGGATGAATATGGCGGGCATGTTGAACTGTGGATTCGCTCGACCAAGAATCTAGCTGGAGCGACGCGGCTCTCCTCGCCGCTCCAGAAACGGATCGAACTGCTCCGAGCTGAAGGCAAGGTGAGCATCATCCCCTACCCGTAGGAATGGCTCATCACGATGAAATACCTGACAACGGACATCTGCCTCCCGCCAGGGAGCATTTCAAGCGAAGTCGTACGGATGTTTTTCTGGAAGGTGTTTGAAGAGTATCGCTGGTTCCGGCCCATGCGATATGGCAGAGCGGTCCTCAATGGCAAGCTCGACCCGGCGCGTATCGACTATGGGGCGCTTGTGGCCCACTATGAGGAGCATCGGAACATCACGGTCACGGCCCGCACTGACAGGGATTTCTTCCTGCTTTACTCCGCGAAATCCGAAGCATATCCATACATCGGGGCAGTTATCTGGGGGACTTCTGCCAAGGAAGGCACTCTACCCACCTGGAGACACGCTCATCGGCTGCAAGTGATGGAGATCATGCAATTGCTGGGTTCCCCATTGGCGATTGCGGCATTGGACGAGGATAGGGCTCGCAAGAAGGAGTGGCTTGTCCCAAATGACGATGGGCTTGGCTCGACGCTGGTCCCCACCGTCCGCGACTACAGCGAGGGGTTGGCGGGACTGTTCTGGCGAAACTTCTACGGTCCTCTCTTCATTCGCACGCTGGGCGAGCGGCTTGCCACGCTGCCGGGTGAGGTCAGGCAGGACGTGGGCAGCGGCATTGTCCTGGTCCAGCCCTATGAGCTTCCCACCCAGGCCGGAACACCCGAGGGCATGGCGCGCGAGCGTCAACTCATCGCCCAGTTGGGTGCCGAGTGCTTTTACGACCACGAGCGCCACCTGAAGCCAACACGCGTGCCCGATCTTCCCGCGCCAGGGTAGGATTCATGGAAGCTCTCCGCAGCGCCGTGGACGAGCATCCCAGGCGAGCAGTGCCCAACTCAGGAAGCCCCGCCCCGGAGCGTGCCAGCGGCCCCAGCGCTCACTAACGCGTGACGATGGCCGTCGCCACCAGGTGCATCAGCTTGATCTGCTGCCGCTTCAGCCGGCGCAGGCTGCGCAACAGCCGCCGCATCTCCGGCGTGTCGTCCAGCTCGGAAGGCACGTCCTCGGCCCACGGAGACTCCCCCGGCCCGCCGCGGCGCGGGGTGATGCCCATCAGCTCGTCCGGGTTGCTGCGCAGCGCCAGGCACAACCTCAAGAGCGTCGGCACGCTGGGCAACATCTTCCCCCGCTCCATCCGCCCATACACCTCGGGGGCCACGGCGACACGCGCGGCCACATCTGCCTGCGTCAGCCCGGCACGCATCCGCGCCAGCCGCGCGGCCTCGCCGACGGTCGTCGCCAGCTTCTTCTCCATCTTCCGCACCGCCGGGGGGATGGATGCACCCTTGCGGCGGGGCCCTCGGCGCCCCGAGGGGGCCAGGACCGTAGAACCTTTCAGGTTGGATCTCACCACACGAACCTTGCGCACGTTGCACGCTGGAAGGGAGGCACCCTGTGGAGCTCGCCGTCAGCAGGGGCTTTATAACCCGCTACGTCGGGAGCACCTACCCCTATTTGCCACGTCGTACCCTATTCGCCAGGTTGGGTTCCGGCGCCGAGGGGCCGCATAAACCCTGGAATTTCCGATTACACAGGGCACCTTTGGCGTCCTGCGTCAGACACGCCCTATCAGGTAGGACGGAGTCCGGCCTGGCGAGGGGGTTGCGGGAACCTTGGATCCCACCCAATAGGTGACGACGGCGAGCAGGAGGACCATACTCTCCAGGTCCTCCCTGTCGCAGGAGTGTCGTCATGGCGTCCCTGTCCCTGAAGCCCCCCGCGCCCGAGGTGCTGCTGCGATCCGGGCGAACCTCCTATGAGTTCGTCCGCTGGCTGGGGCCCGCTCACCACGGCGAGCTGGTGCTGGCCTGCCGCCGGTTGGACGGGGCCTTCAGCGGCTTCAGCGTCGTCAAGCGTCCCATTGCCCCCGTGTCCGACGAGGCCCGGCGCCGGCTGAATGAGGAGGCGCGAGTGGCCTCGCAGCTCCACCACCCCAACATCCTCACCGCGCTGCAGCTCAAGGGTCCGGACGAGCTGCCGCACCTGGTGATGGAGCACGTGGCCGGCTACCGGCTGGAGGCGCTCCTCGAGGCCTCCGAGCGGACGCAGCAGCCCTTCTCGGAGGCCTTTGCCTGCCACGTGGTGGCGGAGGTGGCGGACGCGCTGAACCACGCCCACACCCTCATGGACGAGCACGGCCGCGAGTTGGGCATCGTCCACCGGGATGTGACGCCGCACAACATCCTCCTGGGCGAGCACGGTGAGGTGAAGTTGCTGGACTTCGGAGCCGCTTGGTCCCGGCTGGCCGGGCGCATGAGCAGCGAGGGCCCCGCCGTGCAGGGCAGCCTCGCGTATGCCGCCCCGGAGCATGCCAACCACCTGGCGGTGGATGCGCGCGCGGATCAGTTCTCCCTGGGCATCGTCCTGCTCCAGCTCCTTACCGGCCGGCACCTCTTCCAGGGGGCCGAGCGCTTCGACGCCCGCCTGCGCCGCACCCGCCTCCCGGAGGGTGAGCGCACTCGCCTGTGTGCCCTGGAGCTGGCGGAGCGGATCCGCGACTACTCGGTGAGGGATCTGGAGGCCGCCACACGCGCCGTGCCCCAGGCCCTGCACTCCATCGTCCACCGCGCGCTCGCGCCGGATCGCACGGAGCGGTTCATCTCGTGTGCGCACCTGTCCCGGGTGTTGCGCGAGCACCTGCGCGTCACCGGGCAGTTCTTCGGACGGCATGAAGCCCTCGCCGAGCTGGCCACCTTGCGCTACGTCGCCCTACGTGTGGAGGCGGGCGAGGCTCCCGACGATGCGGTCCGCGAGCGCCACCTGCCCGAGCCCGGCCCCCGCTCCGCGCCCCGCCTCCTGGCGGGTCACCGCGCCGCGCGTCTGCGGGGCCCCCCCCGTCGCCGCTGATCCATCGACTAGCCAACACCGCGCACTTCCAGGCACTTCACTCCTCCCCCGGTTCGTATGAGGCTCCGGTTTGAAATCGGTGCCACTCGGGAGAGGGGGAAGGACTGCAATGGTGGAGCGCTTCCGTATCCTCGTCGTGGAGGATCACAACGACAGCCGAGAGATGCTGGAGGAGTTCCTCACGGAGGAGGGCTTCACGGTGGAGTCGGCCGTGAATGGGCTGCAAGCGCTGGAGCGGCTGCTGCGTACCCCCAGGCCGGACCTGGTGCTGCTGGATCTGATGATGCCGGTGATGACGGGGTGGGACCTGATGGCCCGGGTGGTAGATGAGCCCGCGCTGTGGGGGCTCCCTGTCATCGTCGTCTCGGGTGCGGGCTCCACGCGGCCCATCCCGCGCGGCGTCCTGGCCTCCATCCCCAAGCCGCTGGACCTCCACCTGCTGATGGACACGATCGGGGGCCTGCAGCTGCAGCACGGCACCACCGTGGCCGCCATCCGCTAGTCCCGGCCTCTAGGGTGAGAAACC
>NZ_DASPHO010000060.1:0-7912 GCF_035629615.1 Hyalangium sp.
TGCTGTTCCCCTGCTCACCGGCGTGGAGTTCCACCTCACGCCTGGCTGGTCGGGCCTCGTCGGTGCCAACGGCGCCGGAAAGTCCACCCTGCTGCGGCTGCTGGCCGGAGAGCTGAAGCCCGGCGAGGGCCACTTCCAGCACGAGCCTCGTGAACCCATCCTCCGCCTCTGCCCTCAGAGCGTCGAGACACTAAGCCCTGAGATCACCGCGTTCGCGGAGGCGTGGGATGCAGTGTCCCGGCGGGTGCTGGGCCAGCTCGGGCTGGATCCCGGAGCGCTGGAGCGCTGGCCCACGTTGTCACCCGGGGAGCGCAAGCGGTGGCAGATCGGCGCGGCGCTCGCGAGTGAGCCGGACGTGCTGCTGCTGGACGAGCCCACCAACCACCTGGACGCCGAGGCGCGCGGGTGGCTCATCGCCGCACTGCGCCGGTTCCGCGGAATTGGCGTCGTCGTGTCCCATGATCGGACGGTGCTGGAGGAGCTGACCACCACCACGCTGCGCGTCCACGCGGGCGAGGCCCGGCTGTGGCCCGGCGCCTACTCCGCCGCTCAGCAGCACTGGGAGGCCGAGCGCGAGGGCCAGCTTGCCACCCGGCAGCAAGCGCAGGAGACGCACCGGCGCATGGCACAGCGGCTCGATCAGACCCGCCGGGAGCAGCAGGCCGCCTCGGCCGCGCGGAACACCGGCCGTCGCTTGAAGGACAAGAACGACAACGACGCTCGCTCCATGGGAGCGAAGGTCGTCGCTGGCTGGGCGGAGGCAGGACTCGGGCGTCAGGTGGGCGTGCTGCGGCGCGAGACGGAGCGAGCGGCCGAGGCCATCGGCGAGTTCCAGGTGGACAAGACGGTGGGGCGCTCGGTCTTCGTGGACTACGTGCGCTCCCCCAACCCGTGGCTCTTCACCCTGGAGAACCACCCCCTGCGTGCGGGAGACGTGGAGCTGCTGGAGCCCGTCACGCTCTCGGTCGGCCGGGAGGGCCGCATCCGCATCGAGGGCCCCAACGGTGCCGGAAAGACGACGCTGCTGCGGGCCCTGCTCGCCCAGGCGCGGGTGCCGCTGGAGCGGGTGCTCTACCTGCCGCAGGACGTGGGAGCGGAGGAGGCCACGGCGGCGCTCGAGACGGTCCGGGGGCTGGCCCCCGAGCAGCGCGGGCGCGTGCTGTCGCTGGTGGCCGCGCTGGGAGTGGACCCGGAGCGGCTGCTGGCCTCGGAGCAGCCCTCACCGGGCGAGGTGCGCAAGCTGCTGATCGCCCAGGGGCTCGGGCAGCATGCCTGGGCGCTCGTGCTGGACGAGCCCACCAACCACCTGGATCTGCCCTCCATCGAGCGCCTGGAGGCAGCCCTGCGAGACTACCCGGGAGCGCTGCTGCTGGTGACCCACGACACGCACTTCGCGCGCAGGTGCACCACGGAGCGGTGGTTCGTAGCGGCGGGCACGATCACCTGCTCGTCCGACTGAGCTCCCACCCTCCCCGTCAGGGCAGGAGCTCGGTGGCCCCAGGCTCCACGAGCTGGGTCCACACCGAGGGCCTGTCCACCTTCATCCCGCCCTGCCCCACCTGGATGAGCCGCTCGTCCTGGGCCTTGCGGTACACGCGTGGCGGCGAGGAGGGCTGCTTCGGATCGCTGTCCTTGGCCGTGATCTGCTCGGCCACGCGGATGCCCTCCGGTGCCACCGTCAGCGCCGAGGTGTACTCGTACTTGCGCATCCACCGGCTGGGCAGCGACTGGGTGGCCGTGCGGCTCAGGGCGATGTTCGCGGCCTGCATGCACTTGCCATCCGGCCCGCTCAGCGTCTCCGCGACGAAGCGGTTGCCGCGCAACGGCATGAGCCGCACCGTCCGCTGGCACATCTTCTTCTCGTCCTCTCCCCAGCAGCGCTCGCCATCCACCAGCAGCACCTCGACGCCGCCGATCCGCTCCAGCCGCAGCCGCGCGCTCTTCGGCATCGCCTTCAATGTCCCCAGCGCCCGCACCGCCAACCCCCGCGGAGTGGCCTCCACCAGCGCCACCGGCCCCAGCGCCTCCCCATTCGAAAACCGCCGGACGATGGCCCACACCAGCTTCAGGTCCAGCCGCATCTCCGTCACGACCATCTCTTCCACCGTGAGCGGCTGCAGCGGCAGCGGCGTACCCGCGGGAGCAATCTCCGTGCAGTCGCCCGGGGCCGGATCCTGGAAGAGGATGGGCGTGCCCATGCAGTCCGTGGGGGGCTGAGACACCCGCCCCGTCGACGGATCGTACCCGTTGATCAACAGCTGGAAGAGCGTCTCTGGCTTCCACACCGCCGGAGATATCACCTTCATGTCCGAGGGCAGCTCCGAGAAGCACAGCGCCCGCACCACCGGCTCACGCACCGGCGCCTGGCGCTTGCACCCCGCCCCTGCCACCACCGCCGCCACCACCAGCCACCGGAGGGCGTAGCCCCCGCGAATCCCCATCGACGTCATGACTCCTCCTCTCCGCCTTCCGCACCCTCGTCACCCTCGGCGCCAACCTTCGCCGCGTCACCGACGATGGCCAGGTACGCCTTGGCGAACTCGGGCCCGAACAGGACGGCCGTCAGCTCCCGCTCCTCCTCCAGGAAGGCCCGGTGCTGCTCCGTGTACTTCTCCCACTTCTTGGAGAGGTTGAAGGGCCAGAAGCCCCCGATCCCGCGGCCCAGCGCCTCCGGATCCAGCCGCTGGAGCAGCCCCTTCACGCCCTCGCGCATGCCGTTGAGCAGCGCGATCTGGTGGATCATCACATCCACGAAGCCGCCCATCAGCTCCTGCACCCGGTTGGCGCCGTCAGCCACCTTGAAGTCCAGCAGGTAGCGAAGCAGCTCGCGCGTGCTCCGCATCCGCATGAGCGGGTTCTGGTCATTCGTGACAGGCACCGCCATCTGCTGGCCGAACTGATCGTGCCCCTGACGCAGCTCGATGAAGGCCCGGGCGAACGTCTCCAGCAGCTCCGCCAGGTGCTCCAGGAAGCGCTGCATGTCCGCCTCGGTCTGCAGCCCCCGGTTGTCGGACAGGTAGGAGCGCACGAAGCGGTTCAGCAGCTCCCGCGACACCACATCCAACCGGTTGCCCGGACCCGAGGCCGCCGCCGCCGCCGGGCCCCCGGTGATGGGCTCCACCTGGACCGGGCGCCCCACGTTCTTGGCGATCTCCTGGAACATGGGCTCCTGCGCCATCTCCGGCATACGCCGCAGGAGCTGGGTGATGAGCTGGCCGCGATCCTGCTCCGGCAGCGTGTCCGCCCCCTTGGCCAGCCCCTGGTGCAGCATCTTCCAGGCCGTGCGGTAGGCGTTGTAGAGCGGCACGAGCTGCTGGATGGTGCTCTGCAGCGCCGCGGCCCCGCCCGGTGCCTGCGGCAGCACCTGCACGCTGCTCTGCGTGCGCTTCCTCACCATGGCGGGGACGGGGGTGGGCACGGGCCGCCGCTTGGGCGCCTCCTCCTCCTGGAGCGTCCGCAGATCCAGGTTCGTCGCCTCGTCGCTCTCGTCCTCCTGCATCGCCGGCTGGATGAGGGTCCGCGGGCTCTGGCCAGTGACTTCCTCCCGCTCCTGCTCCTGCTCCTGCTCCAGCAGCGCGTCCAGGCTCGGCAGGAGCGAGGTGCGCTGCTCGGGCTTTCGGTCCTGGATGGGGGTGGGCTTGAAGCTGAGCGCCTCGGCCTTGATGCCGGCCCCCTCATTCATGATGTCGGCCAGCGCCCGGAACTGCGTCTGGCGGGAGGAGCTTTCCCGGACCGCCTTGGCATCCCGCGAGAACTCGAACTGGACAGAGCCGATCGTCACCTCCATCCCCGGGGTGATCCGCGCAGGCACGTTCTTCTCGATGCGCTTGCCCCCCACGAGCACCCCGTTCGTCGAGCCCAGATCCACCACGGAGATGGAGCCCTTGTCGAAGCGGACCAGCGCGTGGAACAGCGACACGAAGGGCCGGGGGATGGGAATGTCGTTGAGCTGGTTGCGGCCGATGCGCACTGGGGACGTGGTGAAGACGTACTGCTTCTCCATCGGCGGGTGGGACTCGATGTCCTTGAGGCGGATCACCAGGGGAAGCATGGCCTTCTCCTATGCCGAACGGCGGAGGCAGCCAAGGGGCTGACTCGCCAAGAGAGCAGGTATGCCAAAAGGGGGCCTCCGGTTCCCACGGGGCCCCCTTTTTACGCGTCCCAGAGGGCGCTGTCCCCCCTTTCTTACGCCTGGGAGAAGGCCAGATCCCACTCCCCGCTGGGGCTCAGCCCCACGGTCAGGTGGGTAGGCGTCGCCCCACTCGCCAGCTGCTCGAGCAGCTCGCGCGACAGCTGCGGCATGAGCGAGGCGCGCAGCACGTGATCCACGTTGCGGGCGCCCGAGTCCATGTCCGTGCACCGGCGGGCGAACTCCTCGATGACCTCCGGGGCGAACTCCGTCTTGATGCGGTGCGAGGTGTGCAGCCGGCCCGCCAGCGAGTTGAGCTTCATGACGGCGATGTCCTTGAGGATCTCGCGCGAGATGGGGACGTAGGGCACCACGCTCATGCGCGCCAGCAGCGCCGGCTTGAAGTGCTTGGTGAGGGCCGGCTTGATGGCGTCTCGCACCGCGTCCACGGTGGGCGGCTCGGGGGCCTGGAACATCTGGGTGATGACGTCCGTGGCCAGGTTGCTGGTGAGGATGACGACGGTGTTCTTGAAGTCCACCGTGCGGCCCTCGCCGTCGTTGAGCACGCCCTTGTCGAACACCTGGTAGAAGAGGTTGAGCACCTCCGGGTCCGCCTTCTCGCACTCATCCAGCAGCACCACGGAGTACGGGCGCTGGCGCACCGCCTCCGTGAGCATGCCGCCCTCGCCGTAGCCCACGTAGCCCGGCGGCGAGCCGATCAGGCGCGACACCGTGTGCTTCTCCTGGAACTCGGACATGTTGATCGTCGTCAGGAAGCGCTCGCCGCCGTACAGGGCGTCCGCCAGTGCCAGGGCCGTCTCCGTCTTGCCCACACCGCTGGTGCCCACGAAGAGCAGCACGCCGATGGGGGTGTTCGGGTTGCGGATGCCGGCGGTGGAGGCGCGGACCGTCTCCGCCACCGTGCGCAGCGCCATGTCCTGCCCGCGGACACGGCTCCGGAGCGTCTCCTCCAGGTTGAGCACCGCCGTCAGCGAGGAGGCGCGCATCTTGCCCACCGGGATGCCCGTCCACCCGGCCACCACCCGGGCCACCACGTCCGCGTCCACGTCGGCGTGCACCATGGGCGACTCGCCGCCCAGGCGCTGGAGCGTCTCCCGGGCCTCCGTCACCTTGGCCTTGAGCTTGTCTTTCTCGGCCGGCTCCTTGGCCGCATCCAGCTCCACCATGGCCTTCTTCAGCGTGTCCACCGCGGCCCGCTGCTCCTCCCAGCGCGCGCGCAGGGTGGCCACCTGATCCTGGACGGCCTTCAGCCGCTCCTCCACGGGCGTGCCATCCTCCGGCGGCGGCTTCTGCCCCGAGGCCAGCTCCCGCTCCCGGGAGGCCTTCTCGCTCTCCAGGGAGGCCAGCTTCGCCTCCAGCTCCACCAGCTCGTCCGGCCGGGCGCTCTGCTCCAGCTTCACGCGCGCCGCCGCTGTGTCCAGCAGGTCCACCGCCTTGTCCGGCAGCAGGCGGCCGGAGATGTAGCGGTGCGACAGCTCCACCGCCGCCACCACCGCCTCCTCACGCACGGTGACGCCGTGAGCCTTCTCGTACACGGCGCGCAGGCCGCGGATCATCAGCACCGCGTCCGCTGGCGAGGGCTCGTCCACCTTCACCGGCTGGAAGCGCCGCTCGAGCGCCGGATCCTTCTCGAAGTACTTCTTGTACTCGGACCAGGTGGTGGCGGCCACGGTGCGCAGCTCGCCGCGCGCCAGCTCCGGCTTGAGGAGGTTCGCCGCGTCCCCGCCTCCTTGAGGCCCGCCTGCGCCGATCAGCGTGTGCGCCTCGTCGATGAAGAGGATGATCGGCTTGGGCGAGGCCTTCACCTCGGAGATGACGGCCTTGAGCCGGTTCTCGAACTCGCCCTTCACGCCCGCGCCCGCCTGCAGCAGGCCGAGATCCAGCCCCAGCAGCTCGAAGTTCTTCAAGGACTCGGGCACATCCCCCGCGGCGATGGCCTTCGCCAGTCCCTCCACCAGCGCCGTCTTACCCACCCCGGGCTCGCCCACGATGATGGGGTTGTTCTTCCGGCGCCGGGACAGCACGTCGATCACCTGGCGGATCTCCCGATCACGCCCGAAGATCGGATCGATCTTCCCCTCGCGGGCCTTCGCCGTGTACGAGGTGGTGAAGCGCGACAGCGCGTCCTCGCCCCGAGGCGCCGCGGCCCCACCGGCCGGAGCCGGCGCCGAGCCCGCAGCCGCCACCTCCGCCGCCTCCTTGGAGACGCTCACCACGTCCTCGAAGGCCTTCTTGAGCCCCTCGGTGGAGACGGCATCCAGCTCCGGGTACGACTCCGCCGAGTACCTGGCCGAGCGGGCGATCCACTGCGCCATCAGCGCGCCCGAGCGCAGGCGCAGCGCCCCATGCTCCAGCGAGGCCAGCAGCCACGCGTCCTCGAACCACTGGAAGAGGCTCTCGGAGAACACCGGCCGCCCGGCGTTGCCGGTGCGCAGCAGGCGCAGCGTGTCCTCTACCCGGGCCAGCACCTTGGCCCTGTCCACCTGGAAGTGGCGGAGGATGAGCGAGGCCTCACCCTCCTCGTCCTCCAGGAGCTGGCGGAGCATGTGCTCGGGGGTGATCTCGTAGGAACGGGCGCTGCTCGCCCGGGAGACGGCTCCCTCCAGACTGCGCGTGGCAGTGGAGGTGAGACGGCGGACGAGGGTTTTCGGTTCAACGCGCATCAGATGACTCCTCTAGAAATTGCGAGTTTTGGTGCTGCTAGGGGCTCGCCGAGGCCCCGCTCCCCGTCGGCAGAGGCAGCGGGACCACCCGCGTCCTCAATCGGGGAACGGCGCCGTGCCGGCCACCCAGGTAGGTGTTGCGCCCAAGTCGGGCGGGATTCTTGTTCTTCAGCTGGAAGGCGCCCAGCACGTCCTCGTCCACGCCCAGCTCCATGGCGCACTCGAGCGGATCGCGCATCACCAGTGAGACGACCTCGCGCACCAGCGGGCTCAGATCGCCCTCGGGCAGCAGCCGGTGGTAGGTGGGCCCATCCAGCGGGGAGATGCCGATGAGGATCTTGCCGGCGCGGTCGAACAGCTTCCCGCCCAGCATGGAGGTGCGGCCCAGGTGGGAGTTGAGCCGGCCCAGCATCATCCGCTGCTCGGACTCCACCTCCACCCAGCTCCCGGCGAACTGCTGCACGGTGACGCGGGCCTCGCCCAGCTCCATGCGCAGGACGTCCGCGAGCGCTCGCTCCAGCGTCAGGGCGGTGCGCGCCCGTGTCGCCAGCAGCGGTGCCAGCCGCAGCAGCTGGGCCACGGACAGGCGCACCGAGGGCCCGCGCTCGTACGTATCCAGGCCCGCCAGCGCCAGCACGCGCCGCGTCCACACATCATCCCCGGCGCGCGTCGCCTCGCCCTCCAGCATGTAGCGAGACAGCGCCCGGTACAGCAGCGACACCAGCCGGTGGTGGAAGAGATCCAGGAACTGCTGCTTCAAGGGCCGATCCGGATCCTCCTGGGCGATCTCCTCCACCATGTAGCCCGGCAGCGGCGAGGACGCGCCGGTGAGGCCCAGGAAGGTGGTGACCACCTCGAACACGTGCTTGGGGCCACCCTTCGCCTCGCCCCACTCCGACACCTGCGGCACCAGCCGCACCTGGCTCACGTCTCCGGAGCTGAACACCAGCGTGGGATCATGCCGGAAGCGGATGGCCTCCTCGGCGGGCGGGCCGTCTCCCCCCACGCGCACCGCGCTCCCGGTGAGCCGCTCCAGCAGGGCCACCAGGGAGAGGAAGCGCACGTCCCCCGTCGCGAACTGGAGCGCCGCATCCAGCCA
>NZ_DASPHO010000061.1:0-9571 GCF_035629615.1 Hyalangium sp.
CGGAGCTTCTCCTCTGACTGCTGGCGGTCCGTGAGATCCCGCGTGACCTTCGCGAAGCCGCACAGCTCCCCGGACGAATCTCGCATGGCCGAGATCACCACATCCGCCCAGAACAGAGAGCCGTCCTTGCGCACCCGCCAGCTCTCCTCCTCCACGCGCCCATCCTCCGCGGCCTGCCTCAGGAGTGCCTGCGGCTTGCCGCGGCGGATGTCCTCCGGAGTGTAGAAGCGGGAGAAGTGCTGACCGATGATCTCTTGCGCCTTGTAGCCCTTGGTGCGCTCGGCACCCGGGCTCCAGGTCATGATCCGGCCCTGCGGATCGAGCATGAAGATCGCGTAGTCGCGGATGCTCTCGACCAGCAACTTCCACCGATCACCTACCCGCCACGACGGGTCCTGTGCTTCTGCCACAAAGTAATCCTGTCGTTGCGCGAGTGTTCGCTTCTCGTCAGTCATCAAGGCCCGGACTGGGGGGAGGGGTCCTGTTCATTTTCCAATCTGGGTTCGCCAGTGGCCAGAAGCAACCCTCTCTTCGTTGATTTCGTTGAACCTTCAAAGATCCTGTGATCTTCCAGGTCCCGGCGGAGACGGGCAGTGCGAAGGAGCGCTCTACCCTGTGTGCCTCTGGCTGCACACCGATCTGCACAACCGCCCGCCTAACCCCGCATGCCGCCATGCGTCAGCCGTTGGCGCGGCCGCTGCAATCTCCTCCGCGGCATACGGAGGAGGACTCAAGTGAACGGAACGAAGTGGGACGTGCGTGTACTGGCGATCGCGGGAGTGGGGCTGCTGGGGCTTGCGGCGGTGTTCCTCTGGAGGGATCTGCAGGTCCCCATGGAGATGTTGCTCGCCGTGGTGGCGGTGGGGGCCACGGGCCTGGCCTTTGCCGGAGTGCCTCGGGAGCGGCCGCTCGCCGGACCCATCGCGGTGATCGCCTGCGGCGTGCTCGGCGGCGCCTGGTACGCGGCCACCAAGTCCGGCCTGCTGCTCGTGGGCCTGACTGTGACGCTCGTGGCCGCGGCGCTCGCCGTGTGGCGCTCCCGGCCCGTGAGCGCGGAGCCGGATCGCCTGCAGTCCGTGCTCGTCTGGTACGGCCTGACGGCAGCAGCCATCGCCACCTCCTGGGCCTTCTACTTCCACTTCCTCACCCTGGGCTTCGCGTGGGATGACGTGGGCCGGCGCCTGGTGCTCACCCTGGGCTGGCTCGTCGTGGGCGTCGCCCTGGTGCTCCACGGCCGCAAGCGCGGGGAGGGCGTCATCCGTGATGCGGGCTTCGCCTTCATCGCCATCGCCGTGGGCAAGGCCCTGGCGTACGACACCACGCACCTCAACGGCACCTTGCGCGTGGCGGGCCTGGCCGGCGCGGGCATGCTGATGCTCGGCGGCGCGTGGCTCTCCACCCGGGCCTCGCCTCGGAGCGCCTGAGATGGGACCGATGCTCTCCCTGGCCAGCGCGCTGCTCCTCGGCACGACGCCCATGGGCCCCTGCTACGTGCCCTCGGATCAGACCGCGGGTTGGAAGCGGGTGGAGCTGCCCGCCCAGGCCCCTGCGCTGGCGGCTCCTCAAGGCCTCGAGCAGTTCCGCGCCGGTGAGCGAGCGCTCCTCTCCCAGGTCGACCCACCGGACACGTACCTGGGTGCCCAGGAGCGGCGGCTCGGGCGCATGGTCTATTCCTTCCGGCTTCCGAAGGGCACCTACCGCATGGAGGTAGGCTTCCTCGACTCCCTGAGTGGGGCGAAGGTGGACGCGACGGCCTACGTGGGCGGCCGCGCCTACCCACTCCTCAGTGAGCGGCGGCAGTCCAGCAAGGAGCTGGTGCTCGACTGGAATGTGGCGGGCGTGGACAGCCTCGTCGTGGAGGTGCACCGCCACCTGCGTGAGAAGCCGGTGGTGCTCCACTGGCGGGTGGACCGCGAGGTGGCTCCCTCTCAGGAGCTGCCGACTGGCTCAGCCTTCGGTGCCGCTCGCTCGCTCTACTTCCGGCACCCGGGCGGCCGGCGCATCGAGCTGTGTGACACCCCTGGGCTGCCGATGGCGCTCTTGCGCTGGCCGGAAGGCACTCCTGCGGAGGTGACACTCACACCCGCTGGAGCCGAAGGCACCCCGTGAGCCCACGGCAGCGCTCCAAGCGGGCATCCTGGAGGTGGAAGCCACCATGCGGTCCGATATGATCGGCGCATGTGCCGCAACATCAAGCTCCTCCATCACTTCCAGCCGCCCGCGACCGAGGCGGAGATTCGCGACTCCGCCCTGCAGTACGTCCGGAAGCTGAGCGGAATGCGGGAACCCTCGCGCTCCAACCGGAAGGCCTTCGAGCATGCCGTGGACGAGATCACCGCGACGGTGAACCGGCTCTTTGCATCGCTCGATGCCCATGGCCCGCCGCGGACGCGTGAGGCGGAGAAGCTCAAGGCCGTCCAGCGTGGGCAGAAGCGCGAGGAGCAGATGCGGGCCCGCATCTTCCGGAAGACGGGGTTGCCGCCCTCCCCGTAGGCGGACGCAGCGCGGGGTGAGGTTCCGCTTGACGCCTCCTGGCGGGAGCGCTCGGATGCGCGCCCATGACCTCGCTGCTCACCCGCGCCGAAGCGTCCAACTACAAGGAAACCTCGCGGCATGCCGACGTGCTCGCCTTCGTCGACGAGCTCTGCCGCCGCACGAAGCTCGCCCGGCGCGTGGACTTCGGAAAGAGCGGCGAAGGCCAGCCCCTGGTGGCCCTCATCGTGAGCGATCGCGGCTGCTTCACGCCCGAGCTCGCGCGCAAGCAGAAGAAGGTCGTCGTGCTGGTGGAGGCCAACATCCACGCGGGGGAAGTCGAAGGCAAGGAGGCCGTGCTCGCGCTCGCGCGTGACCTGACGCTCACCGCGCTCGGCCGCAAGCTGCTCGACAAGCTGTGCCTGGTGGTGGTTCCGAACTTCAACCCCGACGGCAACGACCGGATCAGCCCCAACAACCGCAAGCTCGATCTGAAGAACCTCGAGGGCCAGGTGAACCCCGAGGGCGGTGTGGGCATGCGCTACACCGGAGAGGGCTGGAACCTCAACCGCGACAGCATGAAGCAGGAGGCGCCTGAGACGCGTGCGCTCGCCGCCCTGTACCAGACGTGGTGGCCGCACCTGTTCATCGACTGCCACACCACTGACGGCAGCATCCACGCCTTTGATCTCACCTTCGACACGTCTCACTCGAACGAGCCGCTCTTCGCGGAGCTGCGCGCGTTCAACCGGGAGATGCTCGAGCGCGTGGCAAAGGCCGTGAAGACGCGCCACGGCTTCGACAGCTTCTGGTACGGCAACTACAAGCTCGAAGGCGATCCCAGCTCGGGCTGGCACACCTATCCCGCGCTGCCGCGCTTCGGCAGCCACTATCGTGGGTTGCTCGGCCGGATGGACGTACTGCTCGAGACCTACAGCTACATCGACTTTCCACGCCGCTGCGCGGCGACGCGGGCGTGGTTGCTCGAGCTGTTCCGAGACGCCGCGAAGAATGCCGCCGCCTATCGCCGCACCACCGAGGCGGAGGAGGAGCGGATCATCTCGCGCGGCGAGTCGCCCGATGTGCAGACTCTGGTGGGCATCAACTACGGTGTCGCCACGCGCGACGACAAGGGCGCGCTCGTGTTCGAGTACCCCGCCTACGCGAAGCCCGGCGACACCGCTGTCATCCACGCCTTCGACGAAGCCAGCATCACCGAGCGCCGCTACCCGGGGAAGCGCCGGCGCAGCTACCGCATGCCGCACTACCGGACGTTCGTCCCCACCCAGGCGGTGAGCACCCCCGTGGGGTACCTCGCGCCTGCGGAGCTGGCCGCGCGTCTCGAGGGGCATGGCATCTGCTTCGAGCGCTTGGAGTCACCGCAGCGCTTGACGGTCACCAGCTACCGGGTGGCACGGCGCGAGGAGACGTTCAGCCCGGACGTGGCCACGAACGTGCCGCCGCTGGGCCAAGCCGAGGTGCCGCTCAGCCAGAAGCCCAAGCCCGTGCGCTTCGAGACCGTGCTCACGGTGGCCCCCGAGCGCTCCACCCGCGAGTTCCCCGCGGGGACGCTGTATGTCCCCACGGCGCAGCGCGCTGGCACGCTGGCGGTGTACCTGCTCGAGCCGCACTCGGACGACGGCTTCTGCCGCTGGCAGTTCGTCGATGGCCTGATCACGGTGGGAGAGCTCTACCCCATCCACCGCGTGGTGGACGCAGCCAGCGCTCCGAAGAAGGCCGAGTGACGATCGCTGACCTCGGGCCGCGAGGCCTGATAGCGAAGGACTCCCAGCACTCGAGGCGCCGCCCGTGCATCCGAGTGTGACTGACGCAACAGCGTCCCGGTGATGGCGACGCCCTCGGGGTCACTCTCGTCCGGGTACGCGCGGAACTCGACCCCCACCCCGAAGGTGGGCAGCGGCAACCCATGCCAGCGCACGCGCCGGCCGCGAACCGACACGCCGCCGCGCTCGAGTGCACGCACCTCCAGCTCCACCTCCAGGCCATGCTCGACAAAGACTTCGTAGAGGCGGCCCTCCCTCACGACGAAGTCCGAGTCGAACACCCGCAGCACCCCCTCGCAGTACAGCTCCCGGACGAAGTGCATGGAGCCGTCGATGCGGCGGAACGTCCGGAAGCGCGCGGGGAGGGCCCGCTCGCCGCACTCGAACACCCCCTGGCCGAGCAGCCGGGTGGCCAGCCACGCGAAGAGGCGCGTCCCCCAGCCGTGCAGCTCCACCGACGCCTGCACCGCGTAGGCGCCAGGGTTGGAGTAGAAGCGCACCACTCGCGAGTCGACCTGCGTCACGTCCCCGCCCAGGGTCGCGGCCAGGAGAGGCCAGCTGTCCGCAGGCCCCACCTGCTGACCGCGGTGCAAGGTGCGCACTCCTCGCCGATACACCCGCGCAGCCGTCCACGCGGTGACGAAGCTGGCGAGCAGCACCCAGGCCACCTGACGATCTCCGAGCAGCCCCGCCCCCCGCACCCCACGAGGGAAGAGCAGCCCACGCGCCGTCACCCATGCGTAGTGGCGCAGGAGGCTCCAGCCCGCACGCAGCATCCTCCCGAGCGCGAGCGCCATGCCGCCCGCCATCGCCGTCTCCCCTGGCACTGCCCCGGCGAGCGCCGGCTGGTCGAACAAGCGCGCCCCGAGCGTCATCTCCAGGTGCTGGACGAGCAGCCGCCACAGGGGCTCTTCCTCGTGCGCCCGCGCCTCGGCGAGGAAGGCGGCCTCGAGCCCCACCTCGCGGACCTTTGCCACGTCCTGCATGTGGGCGTCGATCCAGCGCTCATCACGCACCTCGATGGGAAGGCCCTCCGAGCACGCGTGCGCATAGGCCTCCCAGGCCTTGCTCCGTGGCTGGCCGGCGGTGTCCATGGGCATCACCGCCTCACCCAGCTGGGCGAAGGGCGCGGACAGGCCCCAGAAGCGCCCCAACGCCACCGCGCTGGCGGCGAGCAGGTGCACACGTGCCATGCGGCACGGAGAGGAGCGATAGAAGGCCTCCAGTGCCGCCAGTCGCCTGCGGCACTCCCGGTGCCGGAGCACGAAGGCGGCCAGCTCCTGGGGCGAGGCGCGTGGGAGGTGGGCACGTGCCTCGGCGAGCTCCGCTGGCTCCACGTCCTCCGCCATGAGGTCCACGCCGCGAGGCACCGGGCGCCTCCAGGCCTCCCGAGCGAGCGTGCTCATGGCACCACCTCCACGGGCGCGTGGGCGGCAGACGGCGTGAGCGTGGGCGCGCGGCCCGAGCCGAGCCAGCTCCGCGCGGCGCCTGGCTCAGGATGCCGGCCCAGCGCTCGCGAGCAGAGGAAGACGAGGAAGCGCCAGCGTGAGCGCCGGTGCGCCACGGCCGCCTCGTCTCCCGCGCACCACCGCCGCAGCGTCTCGAAGCTCCACTCGGTGGCCAGCTGCATCAGCGGGCGGAAGACATAGAAGTCGAGCAGCTCGCCCACCACACCGTGGCGCGTCTCGTAGTCGAACACCGTCTTGAAGAACGTCCCCTCGGGCCGGCGCTCGTAGAGCCACACGCCGCGACCATGGGTGATGAGACTCTTCGGATCCTCCGAGCCGAACTCGAAGGTGGAGCGCACGAGCGGGGCGTTCTGCAGGTAGCGGCCCCAACCCGCGATCTCGAGGCCGAAGCCGAGGCACGTGCGGTACTCCATGCGGTGGAAGCCGCGCTCGTCCTGCTCGGGGAGGTAGCGGATGTGGGAGAAGCGCAGATCCCAGCCCGTGTGCAGCTCCGGGGTCTGCGAGCGCTCCCAGACACGCTCGACGGGAGCGGGGATGAGGGCCTCCACGACGATCCGGCGTGCCAGGGGCTCGCGGTCCGCAGCCACACGCGCGGGAGGGGGCGAGAGCCAGCGGTGGAGATCATGGACAAAGGCGGCCAGCGCCACCACGCCCATGAGCGTCATGAAGGCCCGCAGCGCGGCAGGCACCGCCGGGGGTGCCACGAGGATGGCCGTGGGCAGAAGCCGGTCCGGCCACACGGCGTGGAAGGTGGACAGGAGGTAGAGGCCCACGAGCAGGCTGAGCACCACGTGCATGAGATACTCGCCCCTGGGCAGCCCGCCTTGAGACGCACGGCTGTCCTTCTCCTCCCAGACGTCGGCCCAGGCGACGAAGACATCCACGGCGTACAGCACGGCCAGGAGCAGCAGCGCCGCGCCATGGAAGCGCAGGTGCGACACCCAGAGGAACTGGAGCGCGTAGATGAGGTGGCGCACGGTGTGCCAGAGCACCTCGCGCCGGCACTCGGGCCGCAGGTGCAGGCGGCAGCGGTAGATGTGGAAGTAGACGACATCCAAGGCCCCGAGCAGGCCGATCGCGAGCAACAGATAGAAGGAGGCATCCATGCGCGGGGCTCTGTGCAACTGCTCGGCCACCACGTAAGGGGGCGAATTCCCCAGGGGTTCTGCTCAGTCCGGGCTCCGAGCCGTCAACGGCGTGGACAGCGCCGACAACCGGGACGTCGCCTTCTCCCCCACTTCCCGGCCTCAACACCCTCCTGACAGGGAGGACTCGGGCGGAGGCTCCCTGTCGGCGGCGCATGGCGCGAACCTGTCAGACAAGCAGACAGGTTCTGGACGGTCGCGCCCGAAACAGAGGCGCCGAGGGAGTGCTCTCCCCCCGGCGCCCGGTGAGCTGCCCGAGTGGGTGCTCAGCTCAGTTCTGGATGCTGATTGTCACGCCCTGCGACACTGTGAAGTTCCCCGCTGCGTCGTAGGCCTTGGCGGTGACGCTGTACGTGCCGTTGGCCAGGTTCAGCGAGTTGAAGTTCACCGAGTACGGCGCCCTCGAGTCGTAGGTGATGTACCGGGTGCCCACGTAGAAGAGGACCCGATCCACCCCGCGATTGTCCGCGGCGTTGGCGCTGAGGGCGACCGTACCGCTCACCACCGCGCCCGCGCCGGGTGAGGTGACACTGACGGTGGGCGGCGTCAGATCGTTGTCGACCGTCACCGCCACCTCGGACTGGCTGGCGTTGCCCAGCGAGTCGAAGGCCTTGGCCTTCAGGGTGTGGCTGCCGTTGGCGGCCGAGCGGGTGTCCCAGGACAGGCTGTAGGGAGCGCTGGTGTCCGTGGCGAGCAGCAGGGTCCCGTCGTAGAACTCCACACGCGAGACGCCGTGGGGATCGGTGGCCGTGGCCTCCAGGTTCACCGTGCCCTCCAGCAAGGACCCCGCGGCGGGAGCGGTGAGCAGCACGCCGGGCGCGGTGTTGTCCACCGTCACGGAGATGGCCACTGACTCGGTCATCTGCTCCGCCGTGTCCACCGCCCGGGCGGTGATGACGTGCGTCCCATCCACCACGTTCGCCGAGTTCCAGTTCAGCTCGAACGGCGCCTTGGGGTCGTAGCCGAGGTAGCGGGTCCCCGCGTAGAAGAGGACGCGGTTGACGCCGTAGTCATCGCTGGCGCTGGCAGAGAGCCGCACCGTGCCGCCTACGACTGCGCCCGTGCCGGGAGCCGTGAGCTCCACCTGGGGAGGAGCGTCCGGCAGTCCCACCGCGAAGATCAGATCGTCGTGGTCGTCATAGAGGCCAGGAGAGCAGCTCGCGGTGGTGCCCCTGTAGCGGAAGACGGCACGGAGGGCCTGCAAGTTGCCAGCGGGCAGGGTGAGGCTGGCGGAGAGCACCTGGCTGCCCACCTGCGTTGGGACAAAGGTGGCGATCTGCGTCCACACCGGGTTGTTCGCGTCGGGTGCGTGGTAGAGATCCAGCGTGTCGTAGGAGGGAGTCGTCCAGGCCCACACGGTGGCCGCGATGTTCACCGCCTTGCCCTCCGCGATCGGGCCGCCGTCCGACGTGGAGATGCGGAGCCGATCCACCGACTCGTCCACGTGGTAGGTGCCGCTGTTGCCGTCCGCGCAGCTCGAGGCGATTGTGTTCGGCGCGTGGAGCTCAGGCCCTCGGGTGCCGCGGCCATCGATGAGCACACCGGTGTCGCAGGTGGCGCCCACGCTGGCACAGATCGGCGCGAGGCGCGTCGAGTCGTAGCTGGCGAAGCCGGGGTTCTGCACGGAGACGGACACAGGCGTGCTGCTGCTGGAGTTGAAGGAGGTGTCGTACGCCCTGGCCTCCAGCGTGGCCAAGCCATTGCCCGCCTGCACCGTGTCCCAGGAGAACTCGTACGGCGCGGACTCATCGCTGCCGCGGAGCTGGCCGTTGACCCAGAGCTCCACCCGCCGGATGGCCACGTTGTCCGAGGCGCTGGCGCTCACGAGCACCGTGCCCTGGAGGGTGGCTCCCTCGGCGGGAGCGGTGAGCTGCGTCTGCGGCGGGGTGACATCACCGCCCGGCTGGATGAAGCCCGAGAAGAGCAGCAGGTTGGGTGAGCCCGTGCCCGGGCTCGACACGTGGCCCGGCGTGGCGAAGCCCGTCAGCGCCGCACCCACCGTCTGGGGCGAGGCCAAGGGGTTGGTCTGCAGGTACAGCGCGGCCGCACCCGCCACGTGCGGAGAGGCCATGGAGGTGCCGCTGATGCTGCTCGTCGCGGTATCACTGGTGAACCAGGCGGAGGCGATGTTCACGCCCGGAGCGAAGATGTCCACGCAGGTGCCGTAGTTGGAGAAGGAGGCCCGCACGTCGGTGTTCTCGGTCGCGCCCACGGTGAGGGCCTCGGCCGTGCGCGCCGGAGACTTCGTGCAGGCATTGCCGCTGTCGTTGCCCGCGGCCAGCGCGTAGACGACGCCCGAGGCGATGGAGTTGCGGACGGCCTGATCAAGCACCTCCGAGGCCCCTCCCCCCAGGCTCATGTTGGCTACCGCTGGCGAGGTGTGGTTCGCGGTGACCCAGTCCACGCCCGCGATGACGCCCGCGGTGGTGCCCGAGCCCTCGCAGTCCAGCACGCGCACCGGGTGCAGCGTCGCGCCCTTGGCGACACCCCAGGTGCTACCGCCGATGGTGCCCGCCACGTGCGTGCCGTGGCCGTTGCAGTCTTCTGCCGTGCCGCCCGCCGTCACCGCGTCGAAGCCGGTCCCGATGCGGCCCTGGAACTCGGTGTGGCTCTGGCGGATGCCCGTGTCGATGACGTAGGCGTGCACCCCCGCCCCCGTCATGCCGTAGCTGTAGATGCCATTGAGGGGCAGGTCCACCTG
>NZ_DASPHO010000062.1:0-9378 GCF_035629615.1 Hyalangium sp.
TCCGAGCGAGCGCGCCTGCCCCGAGTTGAGCTCCCAGAGCCGCACCTCACCCGTTGCATCCGCGGTGGTGAGGCTCCTCCCGCTGCGAGAGAAGGCCAGGGCGGTGATCGTGCCGGTGTGGCCTTCGAGCTGGCGCGCGACCGGGTCGGTGGCGACGTCCCACAGACGCACCCGGCCGTCCTTTCCTCCCACGACAAGCCACCGGCCCTCTGGTGAGAACTGAAAGGGAGCGCTCTCGTTGATGCCGGTGTTCTCCAAGAGCTTGACGCTTCCTGTAGCCACATCGACCAGCCGCAGCGTGCCGTCCGTACCCATCGCGGCGAGGCGTCGGCCATCGGGAGAGGCCACGAGCATGTCGAGGTACGAGGGGGTCTTCGCGAGGAGGCGGTTGGCCTCTGCCGTCACCGCGAAGAGGCGCGCGGTGGCGTCATAGCTGCCCACGGCGATCCGCCGCCCATCCGGGGAGAAGTCGAGCGGGAACACGGCTCCAGTGGGCCCTCGCAGCACTCGGCTGTGCCCCGTCGTCAGATCCCACAGCCGCGCGGTGCGGTCATCGCTGGTGGTGCCCAGGAGCTGTCCGTCCCGGGAGAAGTGGACCTGGTTGATGCGGCCTTCATGGCTCCCCAGCAGCTCGCTCCGGCCCGTGCTCAGGTTCCACAGGCGGAGCTGCCCTTCCGAGGCCCCGGCGGCCAGTCGCGCTCCGTCCGGCGAGAAGGCGAGCCACGTGGTGGCACCCACCGAGTCTCCGAGGATCCGGCCCTTGCCGGTCCGAAGATCCCAGACACGCACGGTCTGGTCCAGGGAGCCCGTGGCGGCGACGTCCCCCCGGGGCGAGAGCGCGACCGCCGTCACTGGCCCGGCGTGCTCCAGCGTGCGCGAGGTGCCCTGCTGCAAGTCCCAGAGCTGGGCGCGTGGGAGCTTCCGGGGCTGGACGATCGCATACCGTCCGTCCGGTGAGAGCACGACCTGATTGAGGAGGCCCAGCCCGGTCGTGATCGTTCGCGCCAGAGCGCCGGTGGCCACGTCCCAGAAGCGCAGCAGGTCGTCCCCTCGGCTGGCCGTGACGAGGTGCCGGCCATCTGGGGTGAACGCGATGCCGTAGACCGGCCCTGGGTGGCTCGCGAGCCATCGCTGCTCGCCTGTCTCCAGATCCCAGAGGCGCACGGCCTGTTCCTTACCCGCGGTGGCGACGAAGCGGCCCGTGGGCGAGAGCTCGAGGCGCCAGACCTCATCGGTGTGCCCAGTGAGGATGCGGACGGTGCCGCGCTCCAGATCCCAGATGCGGACCGTGTCATCGTCGCTGGCGGTGACCAGGGCTTTACCGTCGCGGGTAAAGGCCACGTCATTGATCGTCTGCGCGTGCCCCTGGAGGATGGAGGCGAAGCCGCGAGCCTGCGCATCCGCCGCGATGGTTCGCACCGCGGACCAGCGGGTGAAGGCCGGCGAGAGGCTGCGCAGCCAGGTGATGGCCTCGTTGGGATCGCGCTCCACCGCGGTGCGGGCGTGCAGCAGGGTGAGCTCATCCGCCCGCTCCTGCGTCTGCTGGCGTGCGCGCTCCGAGTCACTCCGAGCCAGCTCCGCCACGGCCCGCTCGCGCTCGGCGCGGTCTCGCTCGACCAGGATGCGGAGGATGCTCACGGTCCCCAGGGTGATCAGCGCCAGCAGGGCCACCGCGGAAACCGAGACGGCGGCCTTGTGACGCCGGACGAAGCGCCGGAACCGCTCGGCCACGGAGTAGACGTGGGCGCCGACGATCTGCCCCGTCTGGAAGCGCCGCAGGTCCTCCGCCAGCTCCAGGGCCGTGGCGTAGCGCTCGGAGGGGCTGCGGGCCATGGCCTTGGCCACGATGGCCAGCAGGTCGGCGGGAATGCCACTCTGACGCTCGCCGAGCGGCACAGGCGGGCCTCGCACCACCTCGTCGAGCACCTGCAAGGACCCGCCCTTGTCATAGGGCCGCCTCCCCGCGAGCAGGTGATAGAGGATGGCGCCCAGCGCGTAGACATCGGCGCGCTCGTCCACGGGCTGGCCCATGGCCTGCTCCGGGGGCATGTACGCCGGGGTGCCCACCACCGCGCCATGATGGGTGAGGGAAGCATCCGCGCTGGCGGGAGTGGGTGTGGCGTTGACCCCGGTGTCGTCGTCCTGGGAGAGCGACTTGGCCAGCCCCCAGTCGATGACCACCGTCTCACCAAAGGCACCCACCAGCACGTTGGAGGGCTTGAGGTCGCGGTGGATGATGCGCTCGGAGTGGGCGTACGCGATGGCCTCGGCCACCGCGAGCACGTGGGGCAGCAGCGCGAGCCGCTCCTCCAGGGTGGTCTTCTCGGCGATGACGTCCGCGAGCGAGCGGCCCGAGACGAGCTTCATCGCGTAGAAGGGTGAGCCCGTGGTCCAGCGCCCGGCCTCGTAGACAGGGACGATGGAGGGGTGTTGGAGGCGGGCGGTGATGAGCGCCTCGGAGACGAAGCGCACCTCCAGCTCGCCGCTCAGGGAGAGGAGCTCCTTGATCGCCACGGGCCTGTCCAGGCGGTGATCCCAGGCCTCGAGGATGCGGCCCATGGAGCCGTGGGCGAACTCTCCGGAGATGTCGTAGCGATCCACCTCCACCGAGGGCAGCGCCTTGGGAGTGGGGAGCGGAGAGGAGCGCGCTCGGCCACGCCGCGTTGATCCCAGCCCTGGGCTGGAGCCCTCTTTCCTGGCTCCAGGCAGGGTCATGGTGGGATCGTCCTGCTTCATGAGGACCTCCAGTGGCGGCATTCCCGTGCTGCGCCGCCAATATCGCCTCCTGCGGCGATAGAGGTCCACAAGCCCTGTACGTCAGTCCGTGTAGGCCAAGGCCCTGGGAGGGGCGCCCAACGGGGCGCGGAAGACCAGGACGGCCGCGCGCCCGGAGAGGTTGCCCACCGCTACAAAGAGGTCCAGATCCTTCATGGACAGGGAGCCGAGACCAAGTCGCGCCGGCGGCTTGCCGTACTTCTTCTCCATCTCCGCGATCGAGAGGACCTCGATGTCGTAGAGCGTCATCAGGTCCGTGCGCTTCATGCGGAGCTGCTTCACCCAGGCGGCCACCAGCTCCTCGGGAGTGTTGTACCGCTTGTCCTCGAGCTGGAACGGGTAGTGCAGCGTGCTCGCCGCTCCCCGTGCGTCTCCTGTGAGGAGGTTCTCCAGGATGGAGCGCGCCTCCAGCTTTACCTGCTGACGCCTGAATCCCTCCGCGTCGAGCTCCTTCGCCGCTACCGGTGCGGCAGCTGGAGCAGGGGGCGGCTGGGCGACCGGGGGCTTCGGGGCCGGAACAGCCGCCGCAGGGGCTGGGGCCGCCACCTTTGGCGTCGCTGGGGAAGGCACCGGAGCTGGGGCCGGCTGGGCCGCCGCAGCTGCAGGAGGTGGGGCTTTGGCTCCCGAAGCGGGGGTCGCTGGGGGTTCAGAGGGCGCCGCTTTGGCTTCAGCAGGGGGCGCCTTGGGCTCGGCAGTGGGAGCTGGAGGCGGAGCTTTGGCCTCAGCAGGGGGCGGCTTGGCCTCGGCAGCGGGAGCAGGGGGGGGAGCCTTGGCCTCGGTGGGCGGTGGCTTGGGCTCGGCAGCGGGAGCCGGGGGCGGAGCCTTGGCCTCAGGAGGTTTGGCCTCGGGAGCCGGGGCGGCGGGCGGGGCCTGAGCCGGCTCGGCCGCTGGCGCGGGCGCCTGGGCGAGAGCAGGTGAGGCGAGGGTGACGAGCAGGGCCAGGGACCAGCGACGCATGACACCTCCAAGGGGCGCAGGGGTTTTACCAGAGCCACGCCCGGATGGCCTGGGTCCCTCCTCTGGCAGGCGACGAGGCAGGTCAACTCACCGCGTGCATGTGCGGGGCGACGTTGCTATTGGGCCCCCCCGATGCCCAAGCGTACTGATATCCGCAAAGTTCTCGTGATCGGGTCGGGGCCCATCGTCATCGGCCAGGCCGTGGAGTTCGACTACTCGGGGACGCAGGCCATCAAGGCGCTCCGGGACGAGGGCGTGGAGGTGGTGCTGCTCAACAGCAACCCCGCCACCGTCATGACGGACCCGGAGTTCGCTCACCGCACCTACATCGAGCCCATCACCGTGGAGGCCGCCGAGAAGATCCTCGCCGCCGAGCGGCCCGACTCGCTGCTGCCCACCATGGGCGGCCAGACGGCCCTCAACCTCGCCAAGGCCCTGGCCGAGCAGGGCATCCTCGAGAAGTACGGCGTGCGCCTGATCGGCGCCTCGCTGGAGGCCATCAACAAGGCCGAGGATCGGCAGCTCTTCAAGGCAGCCATGCAGAAGATCGGCGTGGCGCTGCCCAAGAGCGGCTACGCGAAGTCGCTGGACGACGCGCTGGCGCTCATCGGCGAGCTCGGCTTTCCGGCCATCATCCGCCCCTCGTTCACCCTGGGCGGCACGGGCGGTGGCATCGCCTACAACCGCGACGAGTTCGAGGCGATCTGCCGCTCCGGCCTCAAGGCGAGCCCCACCTCCACCATCCTGGTGGAGGAGAGCGTGCTCGGCTGGAAGGAGTACGAGCTGGAGGTGGTCCGGGACTCGGCGGACAACGTCATCATCGTCTGCTCCATCGAGAACCTGGATCCCATGGGCGTCCACACGGGCGACTCCATCACCGTGGCCCCCGCGCAGACGCTCACCGATCGCGAGTACCAGCGCCTGCGCGAGGCCTCGCTGAAGATCATCCGCGAGATCGGCGTCGACACGGGCGGCTCCAACATCCAGTTCGGCGTCAACCCGCGCGACGGGCGCATCGTGGTCATCGAGATGAACCCGCGCGTGTCGCGCTCCAGCGCCCTGGCCTCCAAGGCCACCGGGTACCCCATCGCGAAGATCGCCGCCAAGCTGGCGCTGGGCTACACGCTGGATGAGCTGCGCAACGATATTACCCGCGACACCCCGGCCTCGTTCGAGCCCAC
Source organism: Hyalangium sp. (assembly GCF_035629615.1). Lineage (GTDB taxonomy): Bacteria > Myxococcota > Myxococcia > Myxococcales > Myxococcaceae > Hyalangium. The sequence goes on from NZ_DASPHO010000062.1 coordinate 4,914, forward strand.
CATCGACTACGTGGTGGTGAAGATCCCGCGCTTCAACTTCGAGAAGTTCCCCCGTGCGGACCGGACACTCACCACGAGCATGCGCTCGGTGGGCGAGGTGATGGCCATCGGGCGCACCTTCTCCGAGGCGTACCTGAAGGCGCTGCGCTCCATGGAGGCGGGCCGCTTGGCGCTGGAGCCCATCGATCTGCCCGCGGACAAGGACGAGCGGGAGAAGGTGCTGAGCGAGGCCCTGCGGGTGCCCCGCCCCGATCGCCCCTGGTACGTGGCCCAGGCCTTCCGCGAGGGCTTCTCGGTGGAGAAGGTGCACGAGCTGTCCGCCATCGATCCATGGTTCCTCCGCAAGATCGAGGATCTGGTGCAGCGGGCCCAGACGCTGCAGGAGTTCGGGCGGCTGGACCAGATCCCGGACGACGCGCTGCGCGAGGCCAAGTCGCATGGCTTCTCGGATCGGTACCTGGGGCAGCTGCTGGGCTATCCCGAGGCGGAGGTGCGGGCGCACCGGCACGCCCGGAGCATTCGTCCCGTCTACAAGCGGGTGGACACGTGCGCCGCGGAGTTCGAGGCCTACACGCCCTACCTGTACTCCACCTATGAGGAGGAGGACGAAGCGCCGCCCACGGATCGCCAGAAGGTGCTCATCCTGGGCAGCGGCCCCATCCGCATCGGCCAGGGCATCGAGTTCGACTACTGCTGCGTGCACGCCGCGTTCGCGTTGCGCGAGGCCGGGTACGAGACGGTGATGGTCAACTGCAACCCGGAGACGGTGTCCACGGACTACGACACCTCGGATCGCCTGTACTTCGAGCCGCTCACCATCGAGGACGTGCTCGAGGTGGCCGAGCGCGAGAAGCCGATAGGGGCCATCGTCCAGTTTGGTGGCCAGACGCCGCTGAAGCTGAGCGTGCCGCTGGAGAAGGCCGGGCTGGCCGTGCTGGGCACCTCGCCGGATGCCATCGATCGAGCCGAGGATCGCGAGCGCTTCTCGAAGCTGATCGAGAAGCTGGGACTGACGCAGCCGGAGAACGGCGTGGCCCGCAGCCACGAGGAGGCGTTCCGCATCGCCGAGCGCATCGGCTACCCGGTGATGGTGCGCCCCAGCTACGTGCTGGGCGGCCGGGCCATGGAGACGGTGTACGACGCGTCAAGCCTGGAGCGCTACATGCGCGAGGCGGTGAGTGCCTCGCCCGAGCACCCGGTGCTGATCGATCGCTTCCTCAAGGACGCCATTGAGGTGGATCTGGATCTGGTGGCGGACCGGACGGGGGCTGTGTTGGTGGGCGGAGTGCTGGAGCACATCCAGGAGGCGGGTGTGCACTCAGGAGACGCGGCCGCCACGCTGCCTCCGCACTCGCTGTCGCCGGATCTGGTGGAGCGGATGAAGGATCAGGCGATCGCCCTGGCCCGCGAGCTGAAGGTGATCGGGCTGATGAACGTGCAGTTCGCCACCCAGGGGAAGACGATCTACATCCTCGAGGTGAACCCGCGCGCCAGCCGCACCGTGCCGTTCATCTCGAAGGCCACCGGCGTCTCCCTGGCGAAGCTGGCGGCGCTGTGCATGGTGGGCAAGACGCTCGAGGAGCTCGGCCACACGCAGGAGGTCGAGTTCAAGCACGTCGCCGTGAAGGAGTCGGTGTTCCCGTTCGCCCGGTTCGCGGGCGTGGACGTGATCCTCGGGCCGGAGATGAAGTCCACGGGCGAGGTGATGGGGTTGGCGGACGACTACGCCTCGGCGTTCGCGAAGAGCCAGCTCGCGGCGGGGGTGAAGCTGCCGCGCGAGGGCCGGGTGTTCATCTCCGTCAAGGACGAGGACAAGCCGGCAGTGGTGGATCTGGCCCGGCGCCTGCGCGCCATGGGCTACGAGCTGGTGGCCACGGGCGGCACCCACGCATACCTGGCCACCAAGGGCATCCAGGCCCAGCGGGTGCAGAAGGTGAAGGAGGGCCGGCCCAACATCGTGGACAAGATCGTCGACGGGGAGATCCGGCTCGTGATCAACACCACGTTCGGCAAGCAGGAGATCTCCGACAGCTTCTCCATCCGGCGCGAGTCCCTCATGCACGGGATCCCGTACTACACGACGGTGCAGCAGGCCCGCATGGCAGTCGGGGCGCTGGAGGCCCTGCGGCGCTCGGAGCTGAGCGTGAAGCCGCTGCAGGACTACCTGAAGCTGATGCCGCGCTCCACGTAGACCCCGGACACCGGTAGCAACCAGGCGGGAGCGTCTTCCGCTCCCGCCTCTCGTGAGCGCGCCTCGGCCTACTGCTGGGCCGGGGTGTTCTCGGCGAAGTACTCGTGGCTGTCCGCGTTGTTCAAGGCCCGGGTCGGATCGGAGATCGCCAGGCTCTTGGCAGCGCTGTGGCCGTAGGCCCAGTCATCCGTGCCCGCCACCACGGTGAAGTGGCTCGTCTCGTGGATGATCGTGCCGGCCTTGGAGTCCGTGCCCGTCATCGGCGCCTGCCAGAACACGCTGCACAGATAGATCTTGTACGGCTGGTTCGGGTACACGTAGGCGTAGTACTTCTTCCTGCAGCTGCAGTCGAAGGTGACCGTCTTGGTGTCGTAGACGTCCTTGATGGCGATGAAGTGGCTCTTCGCCGTGTTCCAGCCGCTGCTTGAGTAGGCACCGAACCAGGTGGTGTAGCGCGGCGTGGCCGAGGGCGTGCCGTTCAGGTAGCTCACCGAGGCGTTGGCATAGTTGCTGGCGGCGCTCAGCGCCTGCAGGACCGTGGACTGCTGGGTGCTGTCGCACTTGCTGAACGACACGGCCTGGATCGTCACCTCCGGCTGGGCCTTGTACTGCTTGCTGCCGCGGCCTTCGATTCGCAGCTGCAGCTCGTTGGACGCCAGCGAGCCCACGGCGAACCGGATGGTGTAGCTGCCCGTCCGCGACAGATCGTAGGCCTCCGCCAGATCCACCGTCCACGTCTGGCTCTCACCCGGCTTGAGCGTGAGGTAGTCCGACTCCTGCGCCGCCGAGCGCTTGAAGTGGGGCCCCTCATAGGCCACCTGGGCGCCCTCGCGCGTCACCACGAACAGCGACTCTTCCAGGCCCTCGGCCGGGGTGAACCACTTGAGCAGCTTGATGGCCTTGGCGGGACCGACGCTCCGGGAGGGCCCGCTGTTGCGCAGCGTCACCTTCACCAGCGCCTCTTCCTTGGCGCCGATGGAGGCCTTGTCCGCGGACAGGGTGACCTCCAGCCCCCGGAGCTCCGTTCCAGCCGAGAGCTCCTGCTCCTCCGCGTGCGCCTCGAGCACCTGTGCACTCTCGGTGAGCGCGCCTTCATCCTCGGGGGCGCAGGCCCCCATGAGCGAAACACTGACGATGGAGCCGATCAGCCAGAGACGGCCTTGAATGAGATGGTTCATGTCGCGGACTTCCTTGTTGGGGGAATGCCCCCCGAGTGCGGACGCCCCCAGGGAGCAGCTCCATGATAACTCAGGAGGCCCATGATTTCTCGGATTCTTAGAAAATGCCGAATCTCGGCCAGCGCTCAGTGGGCTGGGGGAGGTTGGGGGGCGTCCCCCAGCATCAGCCGGCGGAGGACGGGGACGGGCGGGTAGCCGTAGGAGACGGCCTGGTCGTGGAAGCGCAGGAGCGTGAAGCCCTCGCCCCACTTCGCCCGCGCGTCCTCGCGCAGCTCCATCAGCATCTTCTTGCCCAGCGCATAGATGAGGTAGGTGGGATCGGAGGTGCCGCGGCGAGCCTCGCGCTCAGCGTTGGTGCGCGTCATGTACGCCTCCACCTCGAAGAAGCGCACGGCCTGCTCGTAGGTCATCCCGCGCGTGTGCAGGGAGAGGCCCACCATGTAGCGCGCCAGGCGCTGGAGGTAGAGCGCGAGCTGGTTGAGGCGCAGCTTGTCCGCGCTGGGGCCGGTGCCGCCGTAGCCCGCGTCGAGCATCATCTGTTCGGTGTAGAGCCCCCAGCCTTCGATGAAGGAGCCCGAGCCCAGCATCCGGCGCACCTTCGAGTCCACCCGGTGAGCCCACAGGAGCTGCACGTAGTGGCCGGGGTAGGCCTCGTGGATGGAGACAATCTGCAGCGCGTAGCGGTTATAGAAGCTCATGTGCTGCTCGGTCTGCTCGGCGCTCCACGTGGGCTCGGGCGGCGTCACGTAGTAGTAGGCCTCCGTGGCGCGCGTCTCGAAGGCCCCGGGCATGTTCATGCTGGCGAATGAGAGCGAGCGGTTGAAGGCGGGCGTCTCGGCCACCAGGGCGCGGACCTCGCTGGGAATGGTGATGAGGCGCTGGTCCACGAGGAACTGGCGTATCTCCTCCAGCGTGGCGCGCGTGCTGGGGACCAGCTCCGCCGGGGTAGGATGCTCCTTGCCCAGCTCGCGGTAGACGTCCATGGGCGCCTTGCCGGGGCCAAGGCGCGCGGCCACCTCGCGGAACTGAGCCTGGGTGCGCTTCAGCTCCGTCTGGCCCCAGGCGAGCAGCGAGTCGATGTCCTCGGTGACGCCCT
>NZ_DASPHO010000063.1:0-5580 GCF_035629615.1 Hyalangium sp.
ACCGCCTCGATCGGGTAGTAGATGTCCCAGATGGTGGTCTCCGTGGCGCCGCCCATGCTGATCACCTGGGCCCCCGGGAACAGCTTGCGGATGCGATCCGGCAAGTTGACGGGGATCCAGTCGCCGGACAGCAGCACCCGCCGCAGCGTCTCCGGCCGCTTCTCCGAGGGATCACGCTCCAGGGACTCGACGAGCATCTCCATGAAGGCCGGCACCGTGTCCCAGACGGTGACGCCCTCACGCCGCATGAGCTCGGCCCAGTGCAGCGGATCCCGCACGGAGGCCGGATCCGGCATCACCACCGTGCCGCCTACTCCGAGCACGCCGAAGATGTCGTACACGGACATGTCGTGCGTGAGCGCGGTGAGCGCCAGCACCTTGTCCGTGGGCCCGATCCCGAAGCGCGTGCTCACGTCGTCCAGACGGTTGACGGCGCTGCGGTGCTCGATCATCACGCCCTTGGGCAGACCCGTGGAGCCGGAGGTGTAGATGACGTAGGCCAGCTCCTCGGGGCGCGGTGTGGCCGCGGGCGCGGCGCTCTCCGGCCCGAGCGGCTCCTCCGCCACGACCACCCGCTGGACGCCCTCGGGCCAGGCGATCTGCGGCTCCAGGTGGGCCTGCGTCAGCGCCACCTTCGCCTCTCCCTGCTGGAGCATGTAGTGGAGCCGCTCCGTGGGCAGATCCGGATCCACCGGCAGGTACGCGGCCCCGGCGTTCTGGATGGCCAGCACCGCCACCACCTGCTCCCAGCTCTTCTCCATCACCACCGCCACCAGCGTCTCCGGCTGGGCGCCCAGCGCCTTCAGCCGGTGGCTGAGCTGGTTGGCGCGGCGGTAGACCTCCTCGTACGTGAGGCGCTTGCCCGCAGCCACGACCGCCGTCTGCTGAGGTGTCTTCGCCACTTGTCGGGCGAACAGCTCCGGCAGGGTACCGCCCGGCAGCGGCGTCTCCGTGGCGTTGACCTTCTCGCGGACCGCCAGCTGCGACCTGGGCAGCCGCACGTGCCGGGGCTGCACCGCGCCCCAGGCCTCTTCGCTCTCGCTCAGCCGCTCGATCAAGCCCAGGAAGGACTGGAACATGTCGTCGAGCAGCCCGGCCGGGAAGAGCTCCTCGACCGCGTCCCAATGCACCGCGAAGGCACCGTGCTCCTCGTACACCTGACAGTCCAGCCACACCTGCGGCGTCTGGCTCAGACAGAAGACCAGCTCTCCCAGATCATTCCAGGTGGAGGGCTTCGTCTGCCCCTTTCCGCCCAGGCCAAAGAGGCTGGTGAAGACGATGGGCTGACTCACCATCATCACCTTCTGGAAGCGCGCCAGCTCGCGCAGCACCACCACACCGTTGACGCCCCGGTGCTCCAGATCCTTCAGCAGCTGATCCCGGACGCGGCGCACGCGCTGCTCGAAGCTCTCCGTCGCCCCCAGCTCCAGCCCCAGCAGGACGATGGAGGTGAAGTCCCCGAGCAGCTCCTCCACCTCGGGATGGAGCGGCAGGCGGTTGAAGCCCATCACGTCAACCGTCAGGTTCGGCCGCTTGCTCCAGGCCGCCAGCGCCTCGGTGTAGGCGGACAGCAGCACCATGGGCGCGGTGAGCCCGCGCGCCTCCGCGAAGGCGAGCAGCTTCCGCCAGCGCTCCGGCTCCAGCCCGCCCGTGCGGCGCTTGAAGCGCGTGGGCTTCACGGCGGCGGGAGACTTCGCCAGCGGCAGCTCGGGTGCGGGGGGCAGCACCTTCACGCGCTCGCGCCAGTACTCCAGCGAGCGCTGATAGGCCTCGCCCTCGCGCAGCTTCACCTCCGCCAGGGAGTAGTCCCGGAAGGACAGCTCCAGCGGGGGCAGCGCCCGATCCTGGCGGTACATCTCCACGAAGTCGCGCGCCAGGATGACGAAGCTGGCCCCGTCGATGTGGAGCAGATCCACGCTGAAGTGGACGCGGGTGCGGTTGCCCGGCAACAGCGTCGTCTTCACCTCGAACATCGGCCACTGATCCACGGGGAAGACCTGGTGCGAGTGCCGCTCGCGCAGCTCGGCGATGGCCGCCTCGGCCTCCGCGGGCGAGCGCTCACGCAGATCCTGAGTCTCCACCCGGTATGCGGGCACCTCCTTGAGGATCTGCTGCTGGCCGTCGGGGAGGATCATCACCCGGAGCATGTCGTGGCGCTCCACCAACCGCTGCCACGTCCGCTCGATGCGCGTCGGCTCCAGTCCCTCGGCCTCCACCTCCCAGTACGCGTGGATGGAGACGTCCCCCAGCGCCAGCGCCCCACCACGGCCGATCCAGTACGCCTGCTGGATCTCGTTGAGCGGGAACGGCTCGTAGCGGCGCTCCAGGTCCGGGGTGATGCGCGGCAGCTCCACCGGCTTCTCCGCGCGCTGGCGGATGAGCGCGAGGATCTCCGGCTTGAGCCGGGACACCTGCGCCCGCAGCGCCTCTGTCAGCGCCCCTTTGGGGCCGCTGATCTGCAGGTTGCCTTCCGCACTCGCAGCGAGCTGGATTCCACGCCTGGCAAGCTCCGCCAGCAGTTCAGTCACACTCACAGTTGTACGACCTCCCAATCGTCCTTCTCCGAGGGCTCGGCACTGGTACGAAGAACAGAGTCCAAGACATCTTGAGCCGAGAGCCGCTCCAGCAGCTGGCGGGCGAGCTCGCCCACGCTCACTCCCTTGAGGAGCTGGGCGAAGGAGATCTCCACGGACAGCTCACCCTCGAGCCGCCGCTTGAGCTCCATGCCCATCAACGAGTCCAGCCCAAGCCGGTTGAGCGGCTGATCCACCCGCAGCTCCTCGGCGGCGATCCGGAGCGTCCGGGCCACCTGCTCCACCAGGTGCTGCTCCAGGATCGGCAGCCGCTCGGCAGGCGCCGCGGAGCGCAGCCGATCGAGCACGGCGGCGGGCGCGGCCTGCACGGACGCGGAGGTCCCGGTGCTCACCTCGGAGACGAGCCGCGCCCCGGCCGGGTACGCCTTGCTCCAGAGATCCCAGTCCACGGGGACGACGCCGGTCTGGGTCATCCCCCTGGCAAGCAGGTGCCCGAAGATCTCCAGGGACTTGTCCGTGGGGAGGGCTCCCATGCCGTGCGAGCCCAGCCGGGCCGTCAGCCCCTCACGCACCGCGGCCATGCCCACCTCTTCCCACGCGCCCCAGTTGATGCTCAGGGCGGGCAGGCCGCGCGAGCGCCGGTGATGCGCCAGCGCATCCAGGAAGGCGTTCGCCGCCGCGTAGTTCGCCTGTCCCAGCGAGCCGAGCACGGAGGCCATGGAGGAGAACAGGACGAAGAAGTCGAGCGGATCCTGCTGCGTCAGGCAGTGCAGGTGCCAGGCTCCTTCCGCCTTGGGCGCCATGACCCGGGCGACACGCTCGCCATTGAGGTTGACGGCGATCGCGTCATCGAGAACGGCGGCCGCGTGGATCACCCCGCGCAGGGGCGGCAGGGTCCGGCGGACATCCTCCAGCAATGCGCTCAACGCCTCGCGCTGGGACACATCCACCCGCGCCACGCGGACGTGAGCTCCCCGGCGCTCCAGCTCCTCCAGCATCGCCCGCGCCGTGGCCGACGGCTCGCTGCGCCCCATCAGCACCAGGTGGCGAGCCCCCTGATCCACCAGCCAGCGGGCGAAGGCCAGTCCCAGGCCTCCGAGGCCACCGGTGAGGAGGTAGGTCCCCTCCCCCCGTACTGCCTCGCGCTGTGGGGCGATGCGCGTCTCGGCGCCCTCGGGCGTGAGGATGATCTTGCCGATGTGTCGGGCGCGCGCCATGTGATGGAACGCGTCCGCCGCACGCGAGAGCGGATACGTCTCGAACGGTGGTGGCTTGAGCCTGCCGTCTTCGAAGCGGACGCGCAGCTCGTTCAGCATCGCCCCAGCGACCGCAGGGCGCTCCCGCACCATGGGCGCGAGATCCACTGCCAGGTACGAGAGGCTCCGGTTGAACTCGGCCAGGCCCAGCGAGGCGTTCTCACGGATGTCGCGCTTGCCGATCTCCACGAAGCGGCCGTACGGCGCGAGCAGGGAGATCCCCTGGGTGATGGCCTCGCCCGTCAGCGAGTTGAGGACTACGTCCACGCCCTTGCCGCCGGTGATTCGCCGGATCTCCTCGGCGAAGTCCAGCGAGCGCGAGTCCATCACGTGCTGGATGCCCAGCGAGCGGAGGAACTCCCGCTTCTCCTCGCTGCCCGCGGTGGCGAAGATCTCCGCCCCGATCCGCTGCGCGAGCTGGACCGCCGCCAGGCCCGTGCCTCCGGACGCCGCATGGATGAGCACCCGCTCTCCGGGCTCGAGCCGCGCCATGCGCTCCAGGGCGTAGTACGCGGTGAGGAACGCGACGGGCAGCCCCGCGGCCTCCTCGAAGCTCAGGCCCCGCGGCTTGGCGACGACGAGGCCGGCGTCCACCGTGCAGTGCGTGGAGAAGGAGAACGGCGCCACCGCCATCACCTCGTCCCCGACGCGCAGCCCCGCCACGCCCAGGCCCACCGCGGACACCACGCCGGCGCACTCCCCGCCAAGCTGCACCGTGCCCTGGGCTTCCACCATGCCCTCGAGCATCCCCATGGCGAGCAGCACGTCCTTGAAGTTGAGGCCCGCCGCACGCACCTCGATGCGCACCTGGCCTGGGCCCGGCTCGGGCAGCGCCATCTCCCGCAGCACCAGGCTCTCGAGGATGCCGGAGCGACCGATCTCCAGACGGTAGGGCCGGCTCCCGGCGCGATCCTTTGGCCCCTCGTAGGCCGCGGAGTCGGCCTGAACCGGCGGCCGCGTCAGGCGCGCCACATAGCGCTGCGCACTGCGCAGAGCCACCTGCCCCTCGTCGTCCGACGCCTCCAGCTCCTTCAAGAGCGCCGCCGCGTCGTCTGGCCCCGCCTCCGCGCCGAGATCGATCCACTTGCAGCGCAGATCGGGGTGCTCATGCGCCAGGGTCCGCACCAGTCCCGGAACGGTGGCCTGTGACAGCGCCCCACCGGAGCCCTCGAGTGTCTCCGAGCCGCGAGTGACGAGCCACAGGCGTGGGCGCGAGCTGCCCGGGAGCCGGGCCAGGGCCTGGACCAGGGAGAGAGTGCTCGTTGCCCCGAGCTCCACGGCCTTGCGCATCCAGTCCGTACCCGCCTCGTCCGCCTCGGGCGCGTCACAGCTCCACAGGTGGATGACACCCCGTAGCGGCAACCGCGGATCGCTCGGGATGGGGGCAAGCAGCTCCTGGAAGGCCTCGGGCCGCAGCGGATCTACCGTCGTGCCCGCGGAGCCTGTCCCCGCGTAGGCGAGGATCGCGCGATCGCCGCGGGCCTCGAGCAGCCGCGCCACGCGCTGACCGATGCCGTGGCGATCCGCCAGGATGAGCCACGCGCCCGGCGCGCTCGCCACCGGCGCCGTTTCCAGCGCCTTCGGCCTCCAGGCCAGCTCCCACAGCCAGGCCTCCGTGGGCGACTGGCCCTCGCGAGGCAGCCGGCGCTCCTGGAAGCCCTGAATCTCCGCCACCGGGTGACCGGCGGCGTCGAAGATCTGGAAGTCGGTGATCAGGTGCTTGGGATCGCCCGCGGGACGCATCCGGACATGGCACCACAGCCGCTCCTCCGGACGCGCGAAGTGGCGGA
>NZ_DASPHO010000064.1:0-2814 GCF_035629615.1 Hyalangium sp.
AGATGCAGGCCAAGGTCGTGGCCAACGAGGCGGCCGTGTCCATCTCCACGGCGGCCCTGGAGCTGGCCGGAGGCTCGGGCTACCTGCGGAGCCGCCCCATCGAGCGGTACGTCCGCGACGCCATGAGCGGGCCGGTGATGGCCTGGTCCGCCCCCGTCATCCGCGACTTCCTGGGCAAGGCCCTGCTTGGGCTCATGGGGCCTCCGCCGGCCTGAGCTTGCCGCGCTGTCCGAGGACCCTTGGGCGGGCCGGGCGCCTCAGAGCTCCGTGACGGGCAGGTGGAGGGTGAAGGTGGTGCCCTGCCCGGGCGTGCTCTCCACCTCGATGCGGCCGTGGTGGCGGGCGATGATGCTCTGGCTCACGGACAGGCCCAGCCCCGTGCCCTGGCCTCGGGGCTTGGTGGTGAAGAAGGGCGTGAAGAGCCGGGAGAGCGTCTCCGGCTCCATGCCCTTGCCTGTGTCCGAGATGCGCACCACCACCTCGTCACCCGCGTGCCGCGTGAGGATGCGGATCACCCCCTGCTTCTCGATGGCCTGGGCCGCGTTGACGAGCAGGTTGGTGAAGACCTGGGCGAGCTGGTTCGGGTGGCAGGAGATGAGCGGGAGCGGTCCGAGATCGCGCTCCACCGTGCACTTGTACTTGAGCTCGTTCCAGACCATCCGCAGCGTGGACTCCAGCTCCGTGTTGAGATCCGCGAGCTGGGGCTCACCGGAGTCCTCACGGGCGAACATGCGCAGGCTCTGGACGATCTCCTTGATGCGCCGCGCGCCCTCCAGGGACTCCTCGAGCAGCTCCGGCAGATCCACGAGGATGGAGGACACATCCTCCTTCTTCCACTGCTCCTGGAGCCGCGCGAGCAGGGCCTCCCGCGCCTCCGGAGTCCCGGAGCCCTGGGCCGCCGCAAGCTCGCGCTGGAGCTCCAGCAGCGGCGTGATCGCGGAGAGGTACTGGGTCAGCGTGGCCAGGTTGCTCAGCACATAGCCCACCGGGCTGCTGACCTCGTGCGCGACGCCTGCCGCCATCTGCCCGATGGAGGCCAGCTTCTCGGCCTGGATGAGCTGGACCTGGCGCTCCTCCAGCGCGCGTGTGGCCTGGCGCAGCTTCTCGGTGCGGCTCTGCACCAGCTCCTCCAGGTGATCGCGGTGGCGCCGCAGCTCCTCCTCCTGCTGGTGCAGGCGCTGCTCCGCCAGCTTGCGCTCGGTGATGTTGCGGATGATGCACACGGCCTCGTCCGGACCGCTGCGGATGATGCGCGACTCGTAGTGCTGGGTCCTGCCGCCCATGGGCAGCTCGTACTCGAAGACCTCCAGGGTGCCGTCGCGGACGGCCCGCTCCAGGTGATGGAAGATCGTGTCGATGAGGGGCTGCGGCATCGGCAGCTGGCGGATGTTGGTGCCGATGAGCGCCTCGGGCGCGACCATCAGCTCCTCGGGCCGGTTGACGATGAAGTCCAGGTACGTGCCATCCCGGCTCTGCCGGAAGATGAGGTCCGGCAGGGCGCTGAGCAGGGCGCTCAGGCGCTCTTCGTTGTGCTTGCTGGCGGTGATCTCGATGTTGGTGCCCACCATGCGCAGCGGGCGGCCCTCGGCATCCCTCGCGACCACCCGGGCCCGGGTGAGTATCCAGATCCACGCGCCATCCTTGCGCCGCAGGCGGAGCTCCCGCTCGAAGCGTGGGGTGCGGCCCTCCAGGTGGGCCTGCAGCTCTTGCGTGAGCCCGGGCCGCTCCTCGGGATGGGCCAGATGCAAGAACGCCGCGAAGGTGTTCGCGAACTCACCCTCGGCGTAGCCGATCGTGCTCAGCCAGCGCTGCGTCACGAGGATCTCGTCGGTGGGAACGTTCCAGACCCAGATGCTCTCATCCAGGGTCTCCAGCGCGAGCATCAAGTGCGTGAGGTTCGCCTCGAGGGCGCGCCTTGGCGTCTGAGCGCTCTCAGTCTCCTCGCGGGTGACCGACTCCGGTTTTGTGGAGGCACGGGACATGGAGAGGGACCTCAGGTCTTCTCCTCAGGGCCTGAGGCACCCGCAGTCTAATGAGGGCCTTGAGCTGAGGCGATAGAGCCGCTTCAGCCGCGCCGCCCCGCCCGGCGCTTCTTCAGGAGGGCAGCTCCATCGAGAGCGAGCGGCCGGCCTCGAACTCTGGTGCCTGCCTCAGCCGCTCCAGCACCCGCTCCTGGCAGCGCAGCGTGACCATGGGGAGCGAACCCGGCTGGCTCACCCACTTCACCTCGTTCATCAGCTTCTGCGACTGAAGATAATTCAGCACCGCGTCGTGGAACTGCAGGCTCTCGGTACAGCCGGCCAGGTGGAGGGCTCGGCGATCACGCTGAGGCAAAGGGCGGTACGGCGTGTCCTCTTCCCGCGGCATGACGATCGCCTCAATCCACATTCCGAGCACCCCTCCGGTTGGCCGATGCGAAAGTAGCAAGGCGCGTCGTGGATGCACCTTCCCAGGCTTGTATTCGCCCGCCGAATGGTTGCGTCCTGACGCCACGGGGTACCAAAACCCGCAGGATCAGCAGGTCCAGGAAAGCCAGTAAAGTTCAAGACTTGAGGCGTAAGCCCGCGTCTCGACTGGAGTTTTGAGGGAGAGACCGAAAACCGGGTCCGGCCGTTCAAGAAAGAAGAGCGGAGCCCGCGAAGCCCGTTGCGGGGCCGCTCCGTTCAGGACTGCAGCTCGAGGGACAGCGACTGACCTGCCTCGAACGCGGGAGACTTGCGCAGGTGCTCCAGCACGCGCTGCTGGCAGCGCAGGGTGACCATGGGAAGCGAACCCGGCTCGCTCACCCACTTCACCGCGTGCATCAGCTGGTGG
>NZ_DASPHO010000065.1:0-3360 GCF_035629615.1 Hyalangium sp.
TTTCTGCAACGGAGAGCCACCCTTGCTGACGGATTGACAGATGCCTTCCGCCAACTTCGTACGCATCCAGTGGCGGGGGCCCGGCGTGTAGACCACCTCCTGTCGTGTCAAACAGGGGAGACTTTCTGGGCACAAGAGTTCAGCCACGCCTACCTGCGCAACGCACAACTGATGCCCGAACCTCTGACGGTGAGCCTCGTGGCCGAGTGCCTCGGCGACGTAGGCGCGGCAGCAGGAGCGCTTCAGTTCGGCAGCGCACTGCACCACCTTACAAAGTTGGAGACGGCACGCGGCGACGCTGCACGCGTGCTGATCTATGGATGTGCTGACGCAGGTCAAGTCGGGGCCTGCGTGATAGAGGGGGAAGCATGACCAAGGTCTATGCCAATGGCCGCTCGGTGGTTCATAAAGGGGACGGTCAGACCAACACCTGCCCGGTGCCAGATGTATGCAAGACCCCTTCTCCCGGCGGCCCAGTGCCAGTTCCCTATGTGAACGTGGCGCAGGACGGAGACCTCGCGAAGGGAACCCAATCCGTCAGCATCAAGGGGAACCCGATTGCGCTCAAGGACTCGAACTTGAGCACGAGCAGCGGCGACGAAGCGGGGACTGCCGGCGGTGGGTTGGTCTCTTCGAAGACCAAGGGGAAGATGACATGGGCCAGTTCCAGCATCGACGTGAAGTTCGAGGGCAAGGGCGTCATCCGCTTCATGGACATCTGTCTGCACAATGGCAACACCACTAATACGGGTGGCCAGCCCCAGCTTGGGGGTGGATATATGGGCTCTTATCCCAACATCGATGAGCCCTCATGCCCCCACTGTGGCCAGCCCATGGCCGGTCACCCGCCTTTTGATATCGAGCAGTCAGAAGAGAGCCGGGAGCTGACGGCCAAGCTCATCGCAGGCATTGAGTCAAGCTATGGCAAGAGCGTTGCCAAACCAGGCAACCAGCGCGGCAAGATGGTAGGCATTCTTATTACAGACTGTCCAGGCCCCCCACCACACCGTGATATCTACTCAGCTGTTTCTGGCCCGAAGCCCAATCCAGCCGCAGCTCAGCCGCTGGATGGCTGGGAGCAGGTAGCGAGCGCTGCGGGGTTCAAGCCCTCCCCTTTTCCGAGCAGCTTTGTCAACCTCACCAACAAAACCCCAGTTGCTGTGGAAGAGTTTGGCGGGAATGAGCCCGGCAACTGCGCGGCACAGAAGATGATCCAGCATGCAGCTCAGAAGGGCTGCAAGCCCGTTGCAATGACTGAAGCGTGGTGTGGCGGCCCCAAGTCCAAGCGTACCCATAATCACTCCATTGAGTCCTGCGCCAATTGCAGGAGAAACATCCCAAAAATGCTCTGTCCCAACTCTTCCCAGGGTGCGTCGGCCTCATGAGCCACGAGAGCAGCCACTCCAGCCCGCCTCCTGGCACTGCCGCCATGAAGTCCTTGATCGACTACATCGCCCAGTACGCTCCTGAATTTCCCTCTGTGATTCGTGGGGCCGCCACCGAACAGATCGTTCGCCTTGAAGGACTGCTGCAAAGGCCACTGCCCTCGTCTTATCGGGCCTTCCTCGAGTTCATGGGGGAAAGCACGGGCATCTTGGAGCTCTGGCAAGGTGACATGGACACCAGCATTGAGACGGTGCTAGAGCATTACAGCGCTAAAGAATGGCTTCCGCCTCCAGAGTTCATTTTTTGGGCGTTGGATGTAGGCCCTCAGGGCTCAGACTTGTTTCTTGATTGCACTCAACTCAACCGAGAGCCACCTGTTGTGCGAGGCGAGCCAAGCCTCGACTTCCCATCGACATGTCGAGTCAAGTCCGAATCGTTGCTCGACGCACTCTCTAGCACTGCGCTTCTCACCCTCCGAATGCCCCGGTTGCCATTTCGCGCCTCGATGTATGCAACAGAGGCCTGGAGTGGCCGCTTTGGAGGCCAAGGCATCAACATCTTCGCGCAACTGGCGGAGAAACTAGGCTTTGTGCGTGTCCCTTTCACAGGATCCTGGTCCCCAGGGTATGAGAGAGGAGACTCGGCCATGCATGGCTATGAAGCCCCCGGGTTCCTTCCCAGCTTTGAACTTGCTTCTCAGAGTGAACAAGAGCTCCGCAAGCTTGTCGAACTTCTCAAGGATACCTTGGGTTTGATTCGAGACCGGTGAACAGGGCCTCAACTCTGGACACGTCTCGCCCACAACCCACTCCGAGGTGAAGGTGCTTCCCTCCCTGCTCCGCCATCCTTCAGCCCAGGAGTTCCTCCTCGAGTTCCAGGAGGAGCACCTCTCGGAGCTTGAGTTCCTGCTGGGACAGCGCGAGCGGTACATCCGTGACCCTCAGGTTCACTGGCCCGATGTTGCCGACCTGGAACACCGGATCGAGGCACATGTCGATGCGATGCGCGCCAGTGGCACGGTTGCCCTGGAGCTGGCCCGGGAGGCCATGACCGGCGGTGACGAGGCTCAGGTCATGGCCGGGGCCCACGTCGTCGCGTCGTTCCAAGAGCAAGACGGAGCAGATGGGCTCGGCGAGACGATCCTCACCCTGGAGGAGACCGCTGATGATTTGCTCGACGTCTGGGAGGAAGTACTCGTGCTCTCGGAGCACCTTCGGGTCGCCGAGCGGGTGAACTCCCTCCTGGCCTCCGCACGCGCCGAAGTACGCGCCACGGCAGCCCGGATCCTGGGACGCCGCCACGAGGGCAACGCGGAGCGGATCCTCCCCCTCCTCGATGATGCCTCGCCCGAGGTTCGCAGCGCCGCCGTCATGGCCCTGGCTCGGCTCGACTACCGCCCCGCGCTCACCGCCGTCGAGAACCTCCTCCAGTACGTCCCCATCTCGGAGTGGGAGCCGTTGACCTTCGCCGCACTCTGCCTGGGCTCCCCCCGCGCGCTGAAGCATTGCCGCCAGGCCTGTCAGGCCGGTGGCGATCTGCCCTCGGGGTTTCCTCGGCTCCTCGCCATGGCCGGTGAGGAGCGGGATCTGCCTCTCCTTCAGAAGCTCTGTGCACACCCAAAGCTGGCCTCTCAGGCCATCGCTGCGGTGGGCATCATGGGCATTCCCTCCTCCGTCCCCTTCCTCATCGAGCACCTCTCTTCAGATGCACTCGAGGTCCGCATTGCTGCGGCGGCAGCGCTCAACCTCCTCACCGGCGCGAACCTCTACGTCACAGCGAGAGCCCTTGAAGAAGGTGCCGATGGCGATGAGCCCGGCCGCGTGGTCCGCCTCGCCAACATGGACGCCACCCCCTGGACTCAGTGGTGGGATGGCCACGAGCCCCGCTTCTCAGGCTCCAGGCGCTTCCGACGCGGCAAGCCCCTCTCCCTCGGCATCTGTGTCGAGGAGCTCGCGGATCCCAGCAGCCCCTTCG
>NZ_DASPHO010000066.1:0-10782 GCF_035629615.1 Hyalangium sp.
GCTCACCTGATGACCAAGGACATGGAGGGACTGCTCCTAGACGACCGCTGGGCACCTGTCACTTCGGAGATGGGATTTCTGGAGACCTCTGCGGAGCACGCCGCCCACGCCTTCGCCACCTGGCAGGGAGGGCTGATGGCGCCCCGTGGCATCACCGTCGAGGTGCGCCCGGTCTCCGGCACTCTGGAACAGGCCCTCTCCACCCTGCTGCCCCTGACGACTCCTGAGCCGCGACGGGACCTGTTCATACCGACGCGCAGTTCCTGGGCAGGGTATGTCGAAAACGCGCGAGGAGGGACCGATGCTGCGAGTGTCATGGCCTACATGGCTCGGACGCTGGGCTGCCGGGGCCTGCGTGTGGTCGCGGTACCCAACACTTACCGCAAGGGCAAAGGCCGCTATGGAGCCGTGATGCTAGAGCTGTACGGCCCGCGCCGGACGGCCTGGATTAATACCGTGCGCGCAGTGAGCGCGTCCAATGACGGGGGCCACTGGGTCTTCGAACAGTTCGGCGAGCCCTTCTCCTTCGAGAAGCCAGAACAGTACCAAGCGCGCCGGGTGAGGGACCGGTTCACGTTCGACATGCTCAAGGAGTACCTGCGTCACCTGGGGCTGTCACCCTTCGAGGAGGAATTCTACATGCCTGAGGGCGCACCCGCGTGGCTGGTGGAGAAGACAGGTACGTTCGTCCCCGTCCAGACAGAGTACACCCTGGCACAGGCCCGGCAGGACCTCGATTGAAGGGCCGCCCTCTCACCGCGCGCCCCTCTGCCATCGGGCTCGCACCGCTTCGCCCAACCGCCAGAGCCCATAGCGCGCCATGGGCCCGGCGCGAGGCGCGAGCAGCAGCTTCGCGGCCACCCACTCGGCCTTGTGATCGACGAGCCGCGTCTCCAGCAACCGCTCCTCGGAGAAGAACCTCGCGGCCAGCAGCCGCTGCCAGCGGGGTGGCGCCAGCTCCGCGAGCGCCTCCTCCGGCACCGGTGCCCCCAGCAGCCGCTGTGCGGTCTCCAGCGCGTACCACGCCAGATGGGAGAAGGCCGTGGTGCGCGCCACCTCCACCACGCGGACCCAGCGAAGCCCGGGCCGAGCCAGCATGAGCAGCTTCAAGTCGAACAGCCACGAGAGCCGCTGGAGCAGGTGGTTGCTCGCGTGGAGCGCCAGGTACACCAGCTCCTCCTCGGCCCGGAGGAAGCGCACGCGGCGCCCCTCCAGCTCCGTCTCCTCTGCGTGAGCGAGCAGCGGCGCGGCCTCCAACGCCTGCCCGTACCCCACGAGCGCGCGGAAGTGCAGCTCCACGAGCCCAGCCTTCCCGTGAAACTCGCGGTGGTGCGAGTGCTCTTCGTCGTGCCCAGGCCGCTCTGCCGCCCGCTGGAGCCCCAGCCCCTCCAAGGCTCGCGAGGCCACTTCTACCTCTTCCCTCGCGACGAGCAGATCCACATCCGTAGTGGCGCGCTGAAACGGCTCCGGGTACAGCCGCCGAGCCAGCGCCGTGCCCTTGAGCACCACGGGCACCACGCCCACCGTGGCGAGCGCGTCCACCGAGCGCAGCAGGAGCGCATGAACTCGGATGGCCCGCGCGGCACTGCTCTCGGACTCCCGGCGCAAGGACTCACGGGACGGCTCCGACAGCGTCCACCCAGCCCGCTCCGCTGCATGCTGAGCAAAGCCCGCCAGGCCGTGCCGTGCGGCGGCGCGAACGAAGGACTCCGCCTCCAGGGGAGATGGCCTCGCGGGGGCCTCCGGCCAGGAGCGAAGCAGCGCCAGGAAGGCCCGCGCGCCCACGCGCGTCACCGCCTCAGCGCGACGACACGGCCCGGCTCGGCCTCGGCCAGCGCCATGAGGCTGGCGGCGCGCTCGGCCACAGCATCTGCGACGAGCTCCAAGGCCAGCTCCTCGTCACGGCTCACCAACGCGCGCCCGTCGCACCACGAAAGGTTGAGCCACCCGAGCGACACCTCTCCCTCCTTCACCTCGATGCGCACCTCCAGTGGCAAGGAGGAGCCCGCAAGGCGCTCGGTCTCGAAGACGACGCCATCGGTGAGCCCCTCACGCTGGTGCTGGAGACGAAGCTCCAGGCGGTTCACATCGAGCGACTCGGCGAGCGGGCGGACGGCGTCCCACAGCTCCGGGAGGGACTGGGCCCTGCGAGCAGCACGGGAGAGCTCCGTCACCAGCGAGCGCAGGCGGATGTTCTTGCGACGGGCCTCGCCCACGGCGCCGGCCCGGTGCAGATCCAGGTAGCCCAGCTTGCGCATGAGCACGAAGATGACGATGCCCATGCCCACCAGGAGCATGGCGCTCTGGGCGCTGTTGGCGAAGTTGAGGCCCAGGGCGGTGAGGGTGAACAGGGCGCACAGGCCATAGAGCACGAGCACAGCCGAGCGGTGGCTGAGCACCATCCGGCTCATGAGGCGGTGGTGGATGTGCTCCTTGTCGGCGCTGAACATGGGGCGGCCGAGCATGGAACGCCGGACCATCGCCAGCAGGGTGTCCATGATGGGCAGGCCCAGGGCCATGAGGGGCACGAGCATGGCCACGGCAGTGCCGCTCTTGGTGGAGGTCTTCAGGGAGACGGCGGCCAGCACGAAGCCGAGGAACATGCTCCCGGTGTCGCCCATGAAGATGGAGGCCGGGTTGAAGTTGAAGACGAGGAACCCGAGGATGGCACCGGCCAGGGCTGCCATCAGCAGGCACATGACGACATCCCCGCGCACCAGCGAGAGGATGAAGTTGGTGCCCACGCCGAAGAAGGCGACGCCGCCGGCCAGCCCGTCCAGGCCGTCGATGAGGTTCATCGCGTTGATGACCCCGACGATCCACAGCAGGGTGAATGGCAGGCTGAGGGCACCCAGGGAGATCGCCGCACCAAACGGGTTGGCGATCAGCTCGACGCGGAAGCCCAGCAGGTAGAGGGCGATGGCCACGGTGAACTGGACGGAGAACTTGAGCCGGGCCCCGGCGCCTCGCAGGTCGTCATAGAGGCCGAGCGCGGCAATGGCCATGCCCCCCGTGAACAGGCCCCAGACGAGCTCCTGGTGCCAGCGGAAGAGGTAGCCCACGCCGGAGTCGACGAAGAAGAGGGCGCACAGGGGCGCGAAGAAGCCGGCGACGATCGCGATGCCCCCCAGGCGCGGGATGGGGTGCGCGTGCACCTTGCGGCTGGAGTTGGCCTGGTCCACCCACCCCCACGCGAGCGCCCGGCTGCGCACGACGACCGTGAGCCCCAGGGCGACCATCAGCGAGACGAGGAAGGTGACGAGGAAAGTGATCATCTAGGCCGGATCTGGCGCCATGGTGGCGGCGCGCAGCGTGACGCGTCAATGTCCAGTCCTGGAATATCACGCGGGCAGGAATCCGCTGCTTGCCTGCTCCTCTGCCTCGCCGCTCCCCTGCTTCACCGCACCTGAAGGACGGACTCATAGAGGCTCAGCGTCCGCAGAGCGACGTCCCTCCATGTCATCCCTTGTACGGCATTCTGCGCAGCCCGCCGGACGTCGAGCAGCCTGCGCCGGTCCTCGGCGAAGGCGCGCACGGCGGCGGTGAAGCCTGGCACGTCGCCGATGGGCAGCAGCCGGCCGGTCTCGCCCTCGCGCACGACCTGGGGCGCTACCCCCACGGGCGTGGCGATGGGAGCAAGCCCACAGGCCATGGCCTCGATGAGCGACATGCCATAGCCCTCGGCATGGCTGGGGAAGAGCAGCACCTCGTGCTCTCGGAGCAGTCCCGGCAGCTCCGCGTGGCGGTAGCGCGGCACCACGCGGATGCGGTCGCGCACGGAGGCGGGGAAGGAGGCGAGCACCTCGGCCTCGCTCACGCCAGTGCCCATCAGGGAGAGCGAGAAGGCCTGGCCCTGCTCGAGCAGCGTGCGCGCCACGGCGACGACGTCCTCCCGGCCCTTGCGCTGGATCCACGTGCCCACAAAGGCAAGGCGAAGGGGACCCTCGGCGAGGAGCTCGGGAGGAGGGAGCGCGTGGAAGGGCTCGGGCAGTCCGTGGGGGATGAGGGAGATGCGCTCCTCAGGGAGGCCCAGGCGGTCGCGCGCGTAGTCGCGATCCAACGGGTTGAGGAGCACGACGCGGTCGGACAGGAGGAGGGACTGGCGCACCTCCCAGAGCCGGAAGCCGCCATGGTAGAGCGGGTACTTCCAGCTCAGGCGGGCAAGGCCGGCGCGAGCATCAGAGCGGAGCTGCTCGGTGACGACGTGCTCCAGGCCGTGGCTGCGGGTGATGAGGGCGTGGCGGCGCTTTGCCGCGGGACGGCCCAGACGGACCCAGGGCCAGCAGTCGCCCGTGGTGATGTCGAGCACATCGAACCGGCCGGCGTTGCGGGCGAGCCACGTGGAGAGGGCCCAGGGAAAACGGACGGAGTGCCAGGCGGAGAATGCGGTGACGCCGGGGAAGGCCTCGCCGAAGCCGTAGTAGGAGACCTCGCAGCCCAGCCTGGAGAGCGCGTCGCCCAGGGTGAGGGTGACGCCGGGAGCCCCGAGGTCCGGATCGAGCGGATGGTGGATGCCAAGAAGCACTCGCGGGCCGGACACGGAATGCTGGATAACACGGCGGCGAACCCTCCAACGAGGGGCTGACTCCCTGAATGCTTTGAGTGGCAATGGGTCCAGGGCCAGAATGCACCGCGGCACGCCCGCCTCCGCCCATGTCCTCATCCCCCTCCCCCACCCTGCGGCAGTGCCTGGACGGGAAGCGCAACAACCTGGACTTCATCCGGTTCGTGGCCGCCGCGGGGGTGATCTTCTCGCACGCGTTTCCGCTGGGCGAGGGCCTGGGGACGCGGGAGCCGCTGGAGGACTTCACGCGGGGGCAGGTGACGCTGGGCCGGCTGTGCGTGGCGGTGTTCCTGGTGATCAGCGGACTGTTGATTACGCAGAGCTACGAGCGCTCGCCGAACCTGGCCCGGTACCTGTGGGCGCGGGTGCTGCGCATCTTCCCGGGGCTGGCGGTGGTGCTGCTGGCGAGCATGTTCCTGCTCGGGCCGGCGATGACGACGCTGCCGCTGGGGGTGTACTTCCAGTCTCCGGACACGTACCTGTACTTCCTGCGCAACCTCACGCTGTACCAGCCGCAGTGGAACCTGCCGGGCGTGTTCCCGGCCAACGCGTACCCAGGCGCGGTGAACGGCTCGCTGTGGACGCTGGTCTACGAGGCGGGCTTCTACGTGCTGGTGGCGGGGCTGGGGGCCGCGAGGCTGCTGCGGCGCCCATTGGCGCTGGCGGGCTGGGTGGCGGCGGCGGTGGTGCCCTTCGTGCCGTACGTGGGCCCGCGGCTGAACCTGTGGCCGGAGCTGTACCTCTACTTCGGTGGGGGGCTGACGCTGTACCTGCTGAGGGAGCGGGTGCGGCTGAGCCCCTGGGTGGCCTTGGGGTGCGTGGTGGCGCTGGTGGTGACGGCGCGGCTCGGGGTGGGGTTCCGATACGCGGTCGGGAGCTGCGGCGCGTACCTGGTGCTGTACCTGGGGTTCCTGCCGAGCCGACTCGCGGCCTTCGCGCGGTACGGGGACTTCTCCTACGGCGTCTACATCTACGCGTTCCCGGTGCAGCAGCTCGTCACGGCGCTGATGGGAGGCCGCGTGGCGTGGTGGGTGAACGCGGCGGTGTCGCTCCCCGCGGTGGTGGCGCTGGCGGCGCTCTCGTGGCACCTGGTGGAGAAGAAGGCGCTGGAGCTGAAGGGCTCGCCACCGGCACTGCTGACGCGGCTCTTCCCGGGAGGAGCCCGTGCGGCGTGAGGGCTCGGCTCCAGCGTTGGAAGGGCGCGCTCGGATCAAGAGCATCCAGGACCTCATGCGGAAGGACGCGGGCGTGGATGGAGATGCCCAGCGCATCAGCCAGCTCGTGTGGATGCTCTTCCTAAAGGTCCTGGATGACCACGAGGCGGAGCAGGAGCTGCGGGACAGCGGCTACAAGTCCCCCCTCCCGGAGCGGCTCCGGTGGCGCGCCTGGGCGAAGAACCCGGAGGGCCTCACGGGCGAGCCGCTCCTGGACTTCGTCAACAACGACCTGTTCAAGACCCTGAAGGCGCTCCCGGCGAAGGGAAAGAGCGCGGCCATTGCCAGCGTGGTGCGGGGGGTGTTCGAGGATGCCTCCAACTCCATGAAGTCGGGCACGCTGATGCGGCAGGTCATCCACAAGCTCGACGGGCTCGGCTTCCACAAGGCGTCCGACCGGCACGAGTTCGGCGATCTCTACGAGAAGCTCCTCGCGGACCTGCAGAGCGCAGGGAATGCGGGGGAGTACTACACGCCGCGCGCGGTGACGCAGTTCATCATCGACCAGGTGGATCCGCGGCTGGGCGAGAAGGTATTGGATCCTGCGTGCGGCACGGGCGGCTTCCTCACCTGTGCCATTGAGCACGTGCGCAGGCGGTACGTGAGGCACCCCCAGGATGAGGCGACGCTCCAAGCGAGCATCTCCGGGGTGGAGAAGAAGCCCCTGCCGCACCTGCTGTGTGTGACGAACATGCTGTTCCACGGCATCGAAGTGCCGTCGAACATCCGCCACGGCAACACGCTGGCGCGCCCGCTGCGCGACTACGGCCCCGAGGATCAGGTCGACGTCATCGTCACGAACCCGCCCTTCGGAGGAGTGGAGGAGGATGGGATCGAGGCCCACTTCCCTCAGGCGCTCCGCACGCGGGAGACAGCGGATCTCTTCCTCGTGCTCATGATGACGCTGTTGAGGGACGGTGGCCGGGCCGCGCTGGTGCTCCCGGATGGGATCCTCTTTGGCGAGGGCGTGAAGACGCGCATCAAGGAGCGGCTGCTGGAGGCGTGCAACCTCCACACGATCGTCCGGCTACCCAGGGGCGTCTTCAATCCCTACACGGGCATCAAGACGAACCTGCTCTTCTTCACGAAGGGCAAGCCGACGAGAGAGGTCTGGTACTACGAGCACCCCTACCCGTCCGGCTCCAGGAGCTACTCAAAGACGAAGCCGCTCCGCCTCGAGGAGTTCCAGCCTGAGAAACGCTGGTGGCCTCACCGGCAGGAGAACGAGCACTCCTGGAAGGTCCGCATCGAGGATATCCGGGCGCGGGGCTACAACCTCGACCTCAAGAACCCTCACGCCCTGGAGGAAGGCCCTGGGGATGCCGATGCGCTGCTGCGACAGTACCGTGAGGCGACGGCCGAGGCTTTGAAGGTCCGCAACGCGCTGAGGGACGAGCTCCGGGCCGCGTTGGAGGGGCCTCGTCGGTGAGCCTTGCGCTCGATCACTTCGAGGTCCTCGCGGACGCAGGAGGAGGCACCGAGAAGCTCCGGGAGCTGATCCTCGACCTGGCCGCAAGCGGGCGGTTGATTCCTCCCGCCTCCCCCCCTTGGGAGAAGCGGCGGCTGGGAGAGGTGGTCCAGTTTGCCTATGGCAAGGCCCTCCCCGAGAAAGCCCGCAACACCGCTGGAAGCGTGCCGGTCTACGGCTCCAATGGCGTGGTCGGGCACCACGACCAGGCGCTGGTCCACCAACCCTGCCTCGTCGTCGGCCGCAAGGGCTCCTCGGGGAGCATCCACTGCGTCACGGAACCGTGCTGGCCTATCGACACGGCCTATTTCGTCACGGCGCCGCCAGGGCTCGAGCTGAAGTTCCTGTTCGTCCTGCTCCGGTCGTTGCGGCTGGACCGCTTGGACCGAGCCATCGCGGTCCCAGGCTTGAATCGGAATGATGCCTACGCACTGACCGTGCTCATTCCGCCTCTCGCTGAACAACAGCGCATCGTCGCCAGGGTGGACGTGCTGATGCACAGGCTCGACGAGCTGGAGGTGCGACAGACGCAGCAGCGTTCGCTTCGAGCCCGCTTCCGCTCAGCCGTCCTCGACGAGCTCGTCTCGGCCCAGGAGCCTGAGGCCTTCTCGGCAGCCTGGAGCAAGGCGCTCGACCACTTCGAGGTGCTCTTCGAGCGCCCTGACGACGTTCGTCACCTGAGAGAGCTCGTGCTCCACTCGGCCATGAGGGGAGCACTGACGCGGCAAGCACCCGATGACGGAACTGCGGACCTGTGGCTCAGCCGCCTCGAGTCCGAGCGCAAGCGGCTGAGGGGAAGCGCCCGGGTGAATGACGCGCTCCGGCCTGTGCCCCCGGAGGAGGAGCCCTATCGCCTCCCTCCCTCATGGCAGTGGTGCCGCCTTGGACACTTCGGCGGCCTTCTGGGCGGGGGCACTCCCTCCAAGGCCCACCCTGCCTTCTGGAAGGGTCCCATCCCCTGGGTCAGCCCCAAGGACATGAAGCGCTCCTATATCGATGACGCGGAGGACCACATCTCCGAGGAGGCTGTCGCGCACTCGGCCGTCAAGCCCATCCCTCCGGGGAGTCTCCTCTTCGTCGTCCGTGGGATGATCCTCGCCCACTCCTTCCCGGTGGCGCTGACGACGCGGGAAGTCACCATCAATCAGGACATGAAGGGCCTGATCCTGGCGCTGCCCGAGATGGGGGCCTACCTGCTCTGGGCCTGCAAGGCGGCCCGCATTCGCATCCTTCAGCGGGTGGGGCGCTCATCCCATGGAACCTGCCGCCTCGACACCCGGCACGTCGAGGAGACTCCGCTTCCGCTCCCGCCGCTTCCAGAGCAGGCGCGCATCGTCGCCAGGCTGGAGCACCTCATGAAGCAATGCGACGAGCTGGAGCTCAGGCTCCGCCAGGCGGACCAGGCGGCGGCAAAGCTGACCGCGGGGATGCTGGCGAAGCAGGAGGCCTCACCGCCGGAGCTGCCGTAGCGCCGACGACGCGACCATCCACGGTGGGAACCCCAGCAGGTAGCGCCAGCGCGGCACCACCAAGTGCCCCCTCAGGCTGCGCCGGTACAGGTCCAGCGCCAGGTCCGGCCGCCCGCGCTCCGTCAGCCACCGCGTCACGTGCCGTGCGCCGTGGAGGAGCAGCGTCAGCCGCTCGCGCCTCCGGGCTGCGGCTCCCGGGTAGTGCCCGAGCTGCTCCTGCTCGAGCAGGTAGCACTGTCCCTCATAGCTCCGCTCGAGCTCCTTTGAAGAGGAGCCCCCGTGCTGGCGGTAGCCCATCACCCGCGGCGCCTCCACCCAGACGAAGCCCCGTTCGGTGCCCAGCCTGTAGAGCAGATCGTGGTCCTCGGAGTTGATGCGCTTCGCCGTGAACCCACCCACGCGGCGCAGCGCCTCGGTCCGCACCGCGATGACACAGGCCGTGCGGACAAACGGCTCCTCCGCGCTGGCAAGGTAGTCCGTGAAGGCATGGGCCCGCAGCGACTCACGGCGCACACCGGCCAGCTCCTCCGGGCGCTGGAAGGGTGCTTGACTGCCCATAACCACCGAGGGCCCCCCATACATGTCGATGGCCTGGCGATACGTGGCCAGCGTCCACGGAAACCACAGGTCGTCACTGTCCAGGAAGACGACATACTGGCCCGTGGCGTGCTGAATGCCGAGGTTCCGGGCGGCGCCCTGCCCCTGGTTCTCCTGGCGCAGCACGCGCACGCGCTCGCTGTACCTCGCGAGCATCTCCCGCGTGTCATCCGTGGAGCCGTCATCCACGACGACCACCTCATAGTCCACCTCGGAGTCGGTGAGCTCCTGGGCGAAGACGGACTCCAGCGCATCCTGCAGCAGCCGGGCCCGGTTGTAGGTGGGGATGATGATGGAGAAGAAGGGCATGGCCGGCTACCCCACTCGCGCGCGCAGACCCATCTCGGAGATGCGCAGGAAGGTGGAGAGCTGCCGCTTGTACTCGCTCAGGCTCAGGCGCCGCCGCAGCAGCGACTGCGTGAGCACGAACGAGTTCCACGGCAGCGTCCCCACCAGGATGAGCCGCATGAGTTGCTCGTGGAGCCGGCCGTGGTGCTTGCGGAAGAAGGCCAGGCGCGTGCGCCACAGCTCCACGCGGATCTTGTCCGGGCCTGAGGCAGAGGGCCGGAAGGAGCGGCTCGTCAGGTGGGTGATGACAGCGTCCGGGCAGAAGGCCACCTCCCAGCCGGCCTTCCACGCGCGCACGCACCAGTCCGTGTCCTCCGTGTTCCCCAGCGGAGAGAGCTGCTCGTCCAGCAGCCCCACGTCCCGCAAGCACTCCTCCCGGACGACAATGCAGGCCCCCAGCACCCAGCTCACCCGCGCCTGCTCGTAGCCGTACTGCGCCGGGTGGATGTGCCGCCGCTTCAGGAAGTGCAGCGGGCGCGGCAGGAAGCAAATGTCCCAGAGCGCCTGGGCGAGCGTCATCTCCCGGAACGCGCAGTTCTGCACCGTGCCGTCCGCGTTGAGCAGCCGGGCCCCCGCCATGCCCACGCGCGGGTTCTCGTCCATGAAGCGCACCAGCGAGTCGAACGCGCCCTCGTGGACGATCGTGTCGTCATTGAAGACACAGATGTGGCGGGCCTGGGCCTGGGCGAGCACCTGGTTGTGGTTCGCGGAGAAGCCCTTTCGCTCCTTGTTGAAGAGCCAGCGCACCTGGGGGAAGTCGCGCCGCATGGCCTCCACGCCGCGCCCATCCGTGGCGTTGTCCACTACCCACACCTCAAAAGAGCACTGCTGCGTCGTCGCGAACAGCGTGCGCAGACAGTCGTGCAGCAGCTCCGGGTTGCTGTGGTTGACGATGGAGATGGCGAGATCGGGCTTCTTCATGGCGAAGACTCCCGCGGTGTCACTCCCGCGCGCCGGGCCCTGATGAGCGTGATGATGGTCCGCAGCTCGGCCACCAGGGACACCCGCCCGGGGAGCCACTCACGCAGCAGGAAGAGGCCGGAGAACAGCACGACGCCCACGAGCGCCTGGATCCACAGCCCCTCGCGGACGATGGCAGGCGCGGCGAGGCTGACTCCCAGC
>NZ_DASPHO010000067.1:0-12888 GCF_035629615.1 Hyalangium sp.
CTTGAGCTCCTCCACGAGGAACTTTCCGTACGCGTCCGCGTTTCCGCCGCCGTGCTGGGCGAACTCGCCGGTATCCTTCACCTGGGTGTACTCGTCGAAGCGATCCTCGGTGTTGTAGACGCCGACGATGATGAGCGGCACCACGTCTCCCGCCTGGATGAGCTTCTGGGCGGCCTCGTCCACACGCCACTCCTCGCCCGAGTAGGCGGTGGCCTTGTCCATGAGGTTCTGCCCGTCGTGCATGTAGAACACGGGGTAGCGCTGCTTGCTCTCCTCATAGTCGGGCGGCAGCCAGACGATGATGTCGCGCTTGCGCGGCAGGTGCTTCGAAGCGATCCCGCGCAGGTAGCGGATGTTGCCCACGAGCGTGCGCATGGTGGGCGGCTCGGACTGATCCGCCCAGCGAGCCACGCTGACCGAAACGCGCTGCTTGCCGGTGCCCACCTTCAAGGTGCGGTTGGGGATCTCCTTGCCGGCGCGGTCCTTCTCCACCGTCTCCCACGTGCCGCGCGTCACCTTGTACTCGATCACCGCGTCCACGGGCAGGGAGACGGTGGCGGTATGGCGGCCGTCCACCGTGCGTGACAGCATCAGGCCCGCTCCGTTCCACTTCCCCAGGGCTTCATCGTTACCGGAGATCCACAGCTGATCTTTGGCGGAGGTCTCGAGCGGAACGGCCACCTCGAAGGTGACCGAGGCGTTCAGGCCCTTCGTGGTGGGGGCCGGGCCGCTGCCACAGACCCCCAGCCCTACGGCGAGCCACAGGAAAAAGGTCCAACGGGATGCATGTCGCTGCGTCATGCGCAGCAGGATAGCCCAGGCCTCTCCCATGGGGGGGGAAGAGGTCTGTCCTCCTTCACTCTCGGTGCCCCCCAGTGTTGACTGCTAGCGCTCAGCGCGGGGGTTGGTTGACCGGAGAGGGAGAGACCTCCTTGAGCTCCTGCGTCAGCGCGTCCGGCTCGTGGAAGCCCTTGGCGCTCACCTCCGCGCCGCGGAAGAGGGCCCAGCTCTGGAGCCCGCGGTGGAAGGTCTTCGTCATGTGCCAGAGCTGGAGCCCGCTGTTGGCCAGGTAGAGGTAGAGCACCCGCTGGGGATTCCAGGGATTGGGCAGCGCCAGGGCCAGCCCATCATCCGGGCGGCCGTACGTCTTCCCCTGCCAGCGGAAGAAGCGCCGGCCGAGCTCCACGGGGAGCTTCTTCTCCGCGGCGAGCCGCGCCAAGAGCGTGTTGTCCTCGGCGCCGCCGAAGACGACGAGATCCCGCTCCGCCAGCTCCTGGTCCGTCACCTCGGCGTCCGGCTCGAGGGGGGCGAGCAGCTCCACGTTGGCGTCCGCCACCACGTCGCGGTAGTTCATGGCCAGCGTCCGCATGGACTCCACCTGCCGGGCCGTGCCATGGACGAACGTGAGCCGGTCGAACTCCTCCAGCACCTGGCCCAGCGTGTAGTGCCGCTCCCGGCGCACGGGGATGTCACTGGAAGGGTTGAACACCAGCCGCACCGGCTTGTCCGTTGTGTGGAAGGTGAAGGTGTCGCTGGCGCCCTTCACCTCCACGCGCTCCAGGATCCGGGCCTTCTCCGTCCACAGCTCCACGGTGGTGACGAAGTGGTAGGGCGCGCCCGTCTGCTCGACTTTCAGTGTCACGTCGTAGCCGTCCTTGGCCTTCGTGAGCCGGGACTGGATGCGTGGCTGGGGAACACCGCCCCGCTCCAGCCACTGGGTGATGAAGGGCCGCAGATCCCGCTTCGCGGACTCGGAGGCCGTCTTGATGAAGTCCGCGGTGGTGATGTTCCGGTTGGCGTAGCGCTCGTGGGCCGTCTTCATGAGCTTCGAGAAGTCCTTGTTGCCCAGCAGCAGCCGGAGCTGGTGCAGCACGAAGGTGCCCTTGATGCGCGGTACCAGATAGGTGCCATAGCGGTCATATGTGGTCCGCGTGGCCACCGCCGGGAGATCTCCCTCCCGGGAGGTGATGGTGAGGAAGCGGGTGTTCAGCTCGGCCAGCACGTCCCGCTGCTGCTCGAAGGCCTTCTCCGCCGTCTCCTGGTCCTCCGGCAGCTCCTTCAGGAGGCTCCAGTAGGCCGCCGAGCCGCTCACCAGCCAGTTCTCCCCCTCCGTGGAGGGGAACACGGTGTTGGACCACAGCTGCTTCTCGTCGAAGGCGAGGGCATCCTGGAGCTTCGTCAGCTCTCGCTTGGGAGGCTTGGCCTCGGCCTCGGCCTTAGAGGCGGCCGGGCGAACGGCCTTCAGCTTGTCGGCCACGTAGAGGGGACTGAAGGCCGTGTAGCCCAGGGACAGGTGGGGCGTGGCTCCCGGCAGATCCGGGATGAAGCGGCTGCCCACCATCTTCTCCCGTAGCGTCGTCTTCCCGTAGTGCGCCAGGAACATGAGCTTCTCGGTCATCTCGCTGGTGGTGATCTTGCCGTCACAGGCGTGGGGGCGGTTGATGGGGCTGGAGGCCATCATCCGGATGGCCGAGTCCAGGGTGAAGCCGCCCTTGCCGTACTGCTCATAGAAGCGCCAGAAGGAGATGTCCCGGTTCCAGGTGTTGAAGGCCAGATCCACCGGAGCGTTGCTCGGGTTGGGCACGTACTCCTTGCGCACCTCCATGTCCCGGGTGTTGTTGTTGGCCCAGATGAAGTCCTTGAGGTTGCCCGGCGTGTCCGCGGCGGCGCCCTTGCTTCCGGTGCGCCACAGCTTCGTCTTCTCCGTGCCCAGTAGCAGGCAGGCGCCCTCGTCCGTCTTGGTGTCCGCCAGCGTCCAGTCGTTGGTGTAGAGCCCGTTGTTCTTGTCCTTCATGATGCGGGCCACCTCCTCGATGGAGGAGGCGTACTGGGCCGCCTTGCGGATGCGGTTGCTCTGGGGAGTGCCGTTCGCGTTGAAGGGCGTCTGGCCCACCGTCGTCTCGCCGATGACGATGCCCGCGTCATTGATGAACCAGTCCGCGCCGCTGTGGATGCCGCCCGGGAACGTCTGCATGACGAAGCGGTGGCCTCGGGTGGGCTGCACGTCCAGCACCACATCCCAGTGCACCCCCGTGTAGCCGTTCCACATGAAGATCTGCCCCATGATGACCCGCCCATCCTGGGTGGCGGACTTCGTGGCCACGAAGGACGAGCAGTGGTCCCCCTTACCGGCCCGCTCCGCCTCCTCCTCGCCCTTGATGAAGATGCGGCCCGACAGCGGCGTGGCCGTGACGCGGTTGGCGGACTCCAGCTGGCCCAGATCCACCGCCGAGTTGAGGGCGACGATGTCCACCAGATCCAGCTCCCGCTCCTTGAACTTCGCGCCCGCCTTGTTGGCGCCGTCCGCGATGCCCCGCATCTCCTCGAGGAACTCCGTCTCGTACTTGCGCAGGAAGAGCGAGTCCGCCAGCAGCCGCAACTGGGCCCAGCCGTTGCCCAGGTCCGCCTTGTTCTTCTGCGTGCCCAGCTTCTCCATGTAGCGGACGATCTCCTGGGAGACGAGCTCGCCGAACTGGTGGCCGCGCTCGTACGGCTCGCCCTCGATGTGGACGTAGATCCACCCGGCCTCGTCGTAGCGGAAGCCCTTGCCGGCCCAGCGCACGGACTCCAGCGGGATGTACGCGGTGATGTCGTCCACCTCTTCCAGCTTCACGTCATCCACCCACACGGTGCCGGTGGCCTTGCCGTTGCGGCCCAGGTGCACCTGCACTCGATCCGTGCCCTGGGTGGCGAAGAAGAAGGCGGAGACGCGGCCCCCTTGCTCGGAGGCTGGGGCGGGCGTGCAGTTGGTGAAGGGGAAGCTCTTCATGGCGAGACAGGCGCCCACCGCTGTGGGGTAGCGCGCCGTGGGGTCCGCCTGCACGCCGCGGGTGCGGACCCAGGCGCTGACGCGGTAGAGGCGGCCCACCTGGAGCTTCAAGGGCTCGGACTGGACGGTGGTCTCCGCACCCCCGGGCGGGTTCTGGATGGAGAGGCTTCGGCTCCCCTCGGCGCGCACGCTGGTGTTGGCCGTCACCTGGCCCTGCCCCGACACGGACCAGCCCGTGGGCTGCCCCGAGCCGGCGAGCGCCTCGAAGCCGGCATTGGCCACGGACACCGGCGCGGCCTGGGTAGGCCCCGCGTGGAGCACTCCGAGGGTGGGGAGGAGCACACTAAGGAGTCGCGAGGCCGTACGGAGAGTGAGCATGGTCATTCGTGTCCTGGGTGCTGAACTGGCAGCCGGGGGCTGGTGCCGCTTCTACCTGGAGATGGGGCTCCGGAGTAGTGCCGCCCCCTCCCAACCGGGTGGGGGGAGGGCTTGTTCCCTTGCCTGTTCCTCGCGTCCGGGCCTGCGCCCATGGCGCTTTGCGTAATCCCGCCTTTTCCTTTCTCCCGACTTGAGATTATGAGGCCCCTCCATGAACCAAACCGCTGCCCCCGCCCCCCTTGCCCCGGACGAACCGAAGACCCGGCCCGCTCCGTCCACGCCGCTCTCCCTCGTGCGACCGGACGAGCGAGGCCGAACCCATGGCCTCTCGTTCATCTTGTGGATGATGGAGCAGAGCCTGTTCACCCTGCTGCTCATCCCCACCGTCTTCGCCACGGCGATGATGCTGATCATCAACCGGGGCTGGCCGGTCTTCGTGATCAGCTGGCTGGCGGTTCCGCTGCTGGGCGTGTTCGCGCCGCTGCTGTACCTCGTCTACCGCTCCTACCAGCACGACGATGGGACTGCGAAGTGGGAGGAGTACATCAGCTGGCGCGATCCCCAGGATGCGGCGAAGTGGGCCGGCAAGAAGATCCCCATGGAGATCGTCTACGAGGCCTACATGGCCGAGAAGCTGGACTTCAAGCAGGACGTCCATGAGACCTTCCTGCGCCGCAACATGCTGTTCCGCTTCTGCTTCACCTGGGGGGATGTGAAGTTCTACTTCCGCGAGTTCCTCGGGCAGAACGTCACCCACACCGTCGACTCGGATCGCGGCGACATTGCCCACGTCTACAACCGGGGCAACGACTTCTACAATTGGTTCCTCGGACCCTCGATGACCTACACCAGCGGCATCTTCCGCAGCCCGGATGAGACGCTGGAGGTGGCCCAGGAGCGCAAGCTGGACACCGTCTGCAAGTACGTGCAGATGAAGCCGGGCGACAAGCACCTGGACATCGGCTGTGGCTGGGGCCCGCTGGTGGTCCACGCCGCCAAGAACTACGGGACGCAGAGCACCGGCATCACCCTCGCGCAGGAGCAGGCCGACTGGGCCAACAAGCGCGCCGCCGACAATGGGGTGGGGGACAAGGTCAAGATCATCGTCGACGACTACCGCAAGCTGCCGGTGGAGAAGTACGACAAGATCACCTGCCTGGAGATGGCCGAGCACGTGGGCATCAAGAACTTCCAGAAGTTCCTGCTCCAGGTGCGCGGGATGCTCAAGGACGACGGCATCTTCTACCTGCAGATCGCTGGCCTGCGCCGCCCCTGGCACTTTGAGGACCTCATCTGGGGCCTCTTCATGGGCAAGTACATCTTCCCGGGGGCCGACGCGAGCTGCCCCCTGGGCTTCGTGGTCAACCAGGCCGAGCGCGCCGAGTTCGAGGTGCACCGCGTGGAGAACTGCGGCGTCCACTACGGACTGACGATCCGCAAGTGGTACGAGAACTGGAAGCGCAATGAGGCGGCGATCGTCGCCAAGTACGGCCAGCGCTGGTTCCGGATGTGGATGGTGTTCCTCGGCTGGTCGGTGATCGTCGGCGGGCAGGGCGGCTCCACCGTCTTCATGATCACCCTCACCAAGAACATCAAGACCGACAAGAGCACGGTCAGCCCGGAGGAGGCCAAGGAGGTCGCCTTCAGCCGGCAGGACCGCTGGGTGGGCCCGAACCCGGTCAGTACCCAGCAGTAACAGCTCCACCGCAAGTGGCTTCACCGAGAGCCCTGCCCCCGTGGCAGGGCTTTTTTGTGCCCCTGGCTACCGCGCGTCAGCTACCACCACAGCTCGAGGTAGGGGAGGTTGGCACTGGCCTCGCGGGAGTTCAGGTAGGCGTGGCGATCATCATCCCCGGTGTCGCTCGAGTGCCGCAGCTCCCGCGCCAGCGCGAAGGTGACCACGCCGTCCCGGGCCAGCTGCTTGTTGACGAAGTCCGTCACCTCCACTCGCTGGATCTGCGCCGTGGCGTCCACGCTGAGCGTGCCCAGCGGGAAGGCGCTGGTGCCCACTCCGGTGAGCTTCGAGGAGGTGGGGTGGAGATTGGGCGCCGTGTTCCACGTGAGGCCGCCCTCCGTCCAGCTGTCGTTGTCCAGCCCGTACACGTGGAAGGTGAACTCCGAGCTGTCCATCGGGTTGTAGCCGTACACGCGCAGGATGGCCCGCTTGACCTGGGTGCCCGCGGGGACGCTGCTCAGGCTGAACTTCAAGTACCCCGCGCGGTTCACGTCCTGCGTCGCGCCGCGCTTCACCCGCAGCACCGTGTCCGCCCCGAAGTTCAGGTTCGCCGAGGCCCCGCCCTGCACCTGCGCGTCTGCCACCGGGGTGATCTTGTTCACCGTCAGCACCGGCCCCTTGGGGATGGTCAGCAGCCACACGCTCTGCCGTGGCTGGGTGAGGGTGAACTCCTTGGTGGACGGCATGCTCGGCAGCTGCGTCACCTCGCCCGAGTGCATCGCACTGACCTCCTCCACGGAGACCGCCTGGCCCGTGTACACGCCCAGGCCGTTCACGTTGAACGTCGTCGTGTAGTCGTGGGCCGCCGATGAGTTGATCGACAGGATGTAGTAGTTGTTCGTCACCGGATCGAACGCGGTGTATGCGTTGTAGTCGTTGTTGCTCGAGGTGACCGTCGTCTTGTAGCGCGAGCGCTGATCCTTGAAGCCCTTGGCGAACAGGCGCACCACCTCCGCCCCCTTGCGCGCCCCGCCAATGTCATACGGCGCCGAGTCCGAGACGTAGTGGAAGCCCGTGCGCTGCGGACCGTAGGTGTCGCTCACCGTGTTGCTGAACTTGAAGGCGTCCATCCCATATACGCCCTTCAGCATCGTCTTCGCGAAGATCAGGCCGAGGTCGCAGAACACGTACGGCGTGCTCAGGCTCACGCCCGCCAGGGACGGATTCTCGAACCCGCTCGTCGAGTAGCGGTTGAACTCCGTGTAGAAGACTGGCAGCGCCACCCCCGTAGGCGTGTACGCCTTCATCTTCGTGTCGAGCATCGCCATCTCATCGAAGTAGGCCCCACCCTCCATGCCGTACTTGTGCGTGGCGTAGATGTCGAAGATGTCGTAGCCCACCGTGGCGCCCGAGTAGTCCTTGCGCAGGTTCTGCAGCGCCTTCTGGCCCCAGCCCGTGTAGTCGTCGCGCGGATCCGCGTCCGGATCCGCGTCCATGTGGTACGGCCCGCGGCTGTCCGCGCTGTGCGTGACGGTGGGGGCCATGACGCGCGTGGCCAGGCTCTTGCCATAGCGCGTGTTCACGTCCGCCACCGCCGAGCGGATCGCGTCCGAGGCGAAGCGCAGCCAGTCGATGTACTCGCTCTGGCTCATGGTGCAGTCGCTGCAGTCCGGCTCGTTGTAGGTCTCGTACAGCGCCACGTCGTAGTTCTTCGCCAGGTGGTACGCCACGGCGTAGTAGTGCTGCCAGTGCTCCCACTTGTCCGCCCACGTGCCTGCGCCGCTCCAGCCCTTGCGGCTGATCACCGCCAGCACGGTGAGGTTGAGCCGCCGCAGCTCGCCCAGCATGTAGTTGAGCTTCGCGTGGTTGACGCCCGTCTGCTCGAAGTTCGCGAACCGATCGTTGAAGGCGGCCCAGTGGATGTACGTGGAGCTCTCGGGGTTGGCCCTCAGCGCCGCCTTGCGCGAGTTGAACGTCAGCAGATCCGTGACGCCGTCCCCGTACGGCGCCAGATCATCCGTGGGCTCGTAGTAGCTGGGGCTCGCCCAGATGCGGAACAGGTTCACCCCGGAGCGCTCGACCCACGCGGCCGTGTTGCTGCCCGGCATGAAGTGTCCGTAGTTGTAGCCGATGTAGCGCGGCGTCTGCCCCACCACCTCGAGCGTCGCGTCCACCCGGGCGGTGGCGGCCCCTGCTCCCGAGGCGAGGAGCAGGCAGGACAGGGCGGTGGCAACGAAAGGACGAAGCGGCGTCATGCGGAGCACTCCGGTGAGGGGGGGCCACCCGGGCCGGGGCGGCCCCCACGGTCCAGGTGGCGCGGAGAATCAGGTATCCAAGGAATTCTTGCAATACCTGCTCGGGGCCTGCGGTGGACACCCTCACCAGAGGCTTTTTTTCAAGCGGCCTTCGGCAGAGAGGCCTCCCGGGCCAGCACGGCGCCGCGGGGCAAGAGGACGACGCGGGCGGTCTCCTGGGCCACCACCCGCAAGGGGTGCTCCACCTCGAGCAGCAGCGCGCCCTGGGCGGCCAGCTGGGGCGCCGCGTGGGCGAACTCCACCGAGCCCGACAGCACCAGCAGGTGGGTGCCCGGCTCCACGGTGAGCACCTGCTGCGGTGCCAGCTCGCAGTGCTCGCCCTGCTGCAGCCACGAGCGCCGGCCCTGGCGGCCCAGCTGCCCGTAGCGCTCCACTCCCCGCACCAGGGACTCGAAGCGCCGCTCGGCGAACGTCTTCCACACGTCCTGCCGCAGGCCGACGTTGGTCTCGATGAGCGGCAGCAGCACCTCGCGGGGGATGCGCACCAGCGTGGAGTCCATGGCGGTGCGGATCGAGGCGGAGCGGCGCTCACCGGCCAGCATGGCGATCTCTCCAAACACGGCCCCGCTGCCCAGCTCGTTCACCACCTGCTCCTCACCGCCCTCCAGCACGTAGGCGGCGCCGCGGGCCAGCAGGTACAGCTCGTTGCTGACGTCGCCCTCGCGGAAGACGATGCGCCCTGCGGACATGTTGAGGATCTGCGCACGCGTGGCCACTGCCTTCAGCGTGGCCTGGTCGAACTGGGAGAAGAGCGGCACGGCCTTCAGCTGGCGGACGATCTCGGAGCGGGACAGGCGGGCGCCCAGCGGCAGCCGGCGCGCCAGGGACACGGCAGCCTCCACCGGCTGGCGCAGCTTGCGCTCGCCCAGGGCGCGAATCACGCTCAGGATGTTGGCCGCCGTCGCCGGCACCACCGTCACCAGCCCGTCGCCGTTCACATAGCCGGGGTTGGCCTCGATGAAGAAGCGGGCCGCGGGCTTGTCGCAGTGCTGCCAGTACTCGCGCTCCGCCTCCGTCTCTCGCGTCTTCCAGCCCACCTTGCGCACCAGCGGCCGGGCGGCATCCACCTTCTCCAGACCGAACTCGGCGGCCAGCTCCTCCATGAAGGACTGCAGCTCCGGCGGCGTTTGCGCACCCTGCCGCGGCCATACCTCGCCGCAGTACCTGGCGAACACCGCATAGCTGGACGGGTGCACCAGCGAGCCCAGGTAGTACGCCCGCCGGCCCGGGTTCTTCAGCAGGTAGCGCAGCGCCAGCGACAGTCCGAAGCGCGCGTTGACGTTGCTGCCCCGGTAGGCGCGCAGCGAGCCCGCCTCCGCCCGGAACACCGCCGTGGGCACGCCGCCCAGCTGCCGCTCGAAGATGTGGAAGGCGAAGTAGCCCACGATCTCCCCCGCCTCGCTTTTGTGCACCTGGATCCAGGTGTGCTCCGCCTTGGACTCCACCACGTACTTGGCGAAGGACTGCCGCTCCACCCCGTCGAAGATCTGGTTGTGGACAGCATAGAGGGCGTCGATGAGCTGGCTCCGGGCCTCGGGGCTCAGGGACTTGGGGACGATGACCTCGGTGTTCGCGATGCGGGACATGGGCTTGGTTCCTTCCTGCATCTGCCTTTGTGCAAGGCGGTTGCCATGCCCGGCGTGAGGGGCCAGAGGCCCCAAGTCCCCAGACTTTCCAGGCAGATACGTGACAAGGGGGTGGGCAGGGTGGGGACCTGGAGGCCTCCACCCGCCGGCTGTGCGTCCCGGCCAAACGCGGGCGCTTTCGAGATGGACGCTGGGGCGATCACCCCCTGCGGTGCGTCCCCTGGGAAGCGGCTGCTTCCGTGGTGGACGCAGGAGGTTCATCGAATCCCTGCCCCTGGAGACGACAGACAGCTACGATGCATCGCCAACTTCGGGAGGGGAGCAAGATGGCGAAGAAGAAGCCGGCCAAGAAGGCCGCTGCCGCGAAGAAGAAGACCGCGAAGCGCACCACCACCAAAAAGGGAGCCCGGAAGGCGCCCGCGAAGTCGCCTCGCAAGGCGGCGGCGAAGACCGCTCGGAAGGCGGCCGGGAAGGCGGCTCGAAAGCCCACCGCCCGAAAGGCGGCCGGGAAGGCGGCTGGGAAGGCGACCGCAAAGCCGGCTGCCCGCAAGGCTGCTCCCAAGGCTGCTCCCAAGGCTGCTTCCAAGGCTGCTCCCAAGGCTGCTCCCAAGGCCCCTGCTCTCCGCAAGGCCCCTGCACCGGCGGCGGTCATCACCCCGGCGCCCAGCGAGCCCACGGGTCCCACCGTGGAGACCGAGCGGCCTACCCCGGAGGTGGTGGAGACGACCTCCGCCGGCACTCAGCCGCTGGCACCCGAGCACGCAGCGGTGGATGACCTGACCAGCTCCGGCAACGAGCTGCTGGACATCTTCCAGAAGTACGACCGCAACCGCACCGGCTCCATCGAGCAGCGAGAGTTCGCTCGCCTGCTCGAGGCGCTAGGGCAGAACATCACCGATGAGGAACTGGCGATCGCCTTCGATATCATCGATACCGAGCGCACCGGGAAGATCTCCTGGAAGCAGTTCAAGAACTGGTGGACGAGCCGATAGCGGCTCGTGAAGACAAAAGATGCGGCGACTGTCGTCTCCTGTAGAGAGGTTGGGTGGGCACTGGCCCGTAGTCGTCGTGGGCTCTGGCTACGGGGGGGCTATCACCGCATCCCGGCTGGCCCGCGCGGGCCAGAAGGTCTGTGTGCTGGAGCGCGGGCTGGAGCGGCTGCCGGGAGAGTTCCCGCGCACCAACACCCAGCTCGTGCGTGAGACGCAGCTCATGGGGCCTGGCGGCTCGCTGCTGGGGAAGCTGAAGGTCGGCTCCCCCACGGGGCTGCTCTCGCTGCACCTGCTGGGGGATCTGGCCGTCGTCACCGGGTGTGGCCTGGGGGGCACCTCGCTCATCAACGCGGGCGTGGTGCTGCGGCCGGATCCGCGCGTGCTCGAGGAGGACTGCTGGCCCTCCGGGTTCCGCCAGGATCTGAAGGAGGGCATGATCGAGGGCTGCTTCGTCCACGTGGAGCGGATGCTGGGCGCCCAGCCCTACCCTGAGTCGCACCCGAGGCTGCGCAAGATGGACGCGCTGGAGCGCTCGGCGGAGCTGACGGGCGGCCGGTTCTACCGCCTCCCGCTGGCGGTGAGCTGGAAGGAGAGCGTCAACGCCGCGGGCATCCGCCTGCGGGGATGCACGCTCTGCGGAGACTGCGCCACCGGCTGCAACGTGGGCGCGAAGAACACGCTGCAGATGAACTACCTGCCGGACGCGCAGCACCACGGCGCGGAGCTGTTCACCCAGGTGGCCGTGCACCACGTGGAGCGGGGCCAGGGCCGCTGGCGCGTGTACTACCGGCTGATAGGCATGGGGCGCGAGCTGTTCGACGCGCCGCTCCAGTTCCTTACGGCCGATCACGTCATCCTGGCAGCGGGGACGCTGGGCACCACGGAGCTGCTCCTGCGCTCGCGGGCGGCGGGCCTGGCGCTGTCGGGCGAGCTGGGCAAGCACTTCTCCGGCAACGGGGATGTGATGGCGTTCGGGTACAACCTGGACGTGCCGGTGAACGCGGTGGGGTACGGGGATCACGAGGTGAAGAACCCTGAGCCCGTGGGCCCCTCCATCACCGGGGTGATCGATCTGCGGGACACCGAGTACCTGGATGAGGGCATGGTGATCGAGGAGGGGGCGGTGCCGGCGGCGCTCGGCGGCTACCTGCCCACGCTCTTCGCGGCCATGTCGCCCCTGCTGGGCGAGGACACGGATGAGGGCTTTGTCGATGGGGTGCAGGAGAACGCCCGGGTGGCGGAGAGCCTGATCCGCGGGCCCTACCACGGGGCCATCCACAACACGCAGACGCTCTTCGCCATGACGCACGACGATGGAGGAGGGGAGCTGCGGCTGGAGGGAGACGGGCTGCGTGCCGTGTGGCCCGGCGCGGGGCGCCAGGACAGCTATGTGCGCGCTGAGCAGAAGCTGCACAAGGCGGTGGAGGCGCTGGGCGGCACCTTCCTGCGCAATCCGGTGAGCGCCCGGCTCCTGGATAATGCCCTGCTGATCACCCACCCACTGGGTGGCAGCGTGATGGCGGAGGACGCGGAGGGCGGCGTGGTGGATCACGAGGGCCGCGTCTTCTCCGGCTCGACGGGCACCCCTGTCCATGAAGGCCTCTACGTCTGTGACGGCTCCGCCATCCCGCGCTCGATCGGCGCCAACCCGCTGCTCACCATCTCCGCCCTCGCCGAGCGCTTCAGCGCGCGGATGGCCCGTCGGCATGGGTGGCACATCGACTACGCGCCCCTGACGGAGCCGGAGACGCCAGCGCCCTCGGAGCCCATGGGCCTGCGCTTCACGGAGAGCCTGCGCGGCTTCATCTCCCCCGCGGTGGGGGAGGACTACCGGGCTGCGGCGAACCCGGATCGGCCTGGGGCCTCGGAGCTGCGCTTCATCATCACCGTGCTCGTGGAGGATCTGAACGCCATGCTGGCGGACGGCCGTCACCCCATGGCGGTGACGGGGTGTGTGGTGGCGCCGGCGCTGTCCGCGAAGCCGCTGATGGTGACACGCGGCACGCTCAACGTGCTGGTGGAGGATCCGCTGCGGCCCGGGTACAAGCAGCTGCGCTACGCGCTGCACCTGCTGTCCGAGGCGGGGGAGCACTTCCTCCTCGAGGGCTTCAAGCGGCTCACGGATGATCCGGGCATCGACTTCTGGGAGGACACCACCACCCTCTTCATCACG
>NZ_DASPHO010000068.1:0-10128 GCF_035629615.1 Hyalangium sp.
CACGGTGGCCACCGAGGGGCTCGAGCTGACACCCGGGAGCACGGTGAATCTGTCGGGCAACACGGACTCCGGGCGAGCCCGGGCCACGGTGGTGCACCTGGCCGCCGGCGAACCCGCCCGCGTCTTCGGTCCCGTGGACAAGGGAGACCTGGAGCTGGAGGAGGGCGGCGGCATCGATCAGCCCACGCGCGGCAACTTCTCCATGTCCTTCCAGCGCGGGGACGGCTACGGCTCGGGCCGCAGCCTGGAGGGCCGCTTCGCCTCTACGGCGATGGATGCGGGCTTCGGCCCGGAGCCGATCCCGCTGCCTTGAACCCGCGGGAGCGGCTTGTGCCCCTCTGGGCTCGAGCCGCATCCGCTGAGCGGTGGCTCACCGGAACGAGTCAACGATGGAGACCCCCGAGAGGGAGAATTCAAGGCATCCCGGTGCGCCATGACTGCAATCGTCCCTGGCTGACCGGGGACGATCTCAGCCCGGTCGATTCGGAGCGCGAAGGGTCGAACAGAGCACCGCGTTGTAGTTCTCGCGGTCCTTGAACACGTTCACCTGATAGTCCGTCCATCCCCAGTGCTCCCGGCGCGGTGGCCGCACGAGGAGCGGAACCACGGTTCCGTCCACCAGCGTCACGACCAGGGGAACCCCTTCGTCTCTGCCGAGATCACGGAGCGGCTCCAAGACCACTTTCTTGCTCCCCACAAGCAGGGGTTCAAACAAACCATAACCCGAGCTTGCCGGGGCCCTCTGCCGGGCGCCGCCTGCGCCAACCTGTCTACCTGTCAGACAGGTTCGTGCCGGGCGCCGCCAGCAGGCTCCGCCACCCACCTGGCTGCTTGTCTGACAGGTTCATTTCGGCCCCGCCGCCAGCAGGCCTTCCCGGAGTTCCGGCCCGGGAAGAGGGGTAGAGGGGCCTGCGGACTCCGCTGACTTGCCCGAGTGCCTTGGTTCAACGCCCGCTCAGTCCTCCGGGGGCTTCAACTGGGCCTGCCGGTTACGGCGCGTCCACGCAGACTTGCGCCAGGCCCTGGGAGAGCGGCGACACCTGGTTCTGGGCGTACTGGGCCAGGCCCGCGGCGCCATCGTCGAGGAGCACCTGGCGCGCCTGTGCCACGGCCTCGGCCGAGTGCATGGCCACCGTCGTGCCCGCGGCGTCCGACACCGTCACGGAGCCATCCACCTGCCCCTGTGCCTGGATGAGGAGCGCGCCGCCCTCGTCACGCACCGCCATGCCGTTCTCGAGCAGCTCGAAGTAGCGCACCA
This sequence comes from Hyalangium sp., assembly GCF_035629615.1. Taxonomy (GTDB): domain Bacteria; phylum Myxococcota; class Myxococcia; order Myxococcales; family Myxococcaceae; genus Hyalangium. The sequence continues at coordinate 1,259 of NZ_DASPHO010000068.1, forward strand.
CCGGCGCCTGGCCGGCGCGCTCCACCTCCACCTTCATCACGCCTGCCGCCTCGTCCCGGGTCAGCCGCAGCGTCTCATTGGGGCTCAGGCGCACCACGCGCGTCTGGGAGTCCGGAGTCTCGGCGCTGGCGACGGGGTTCGAGCCGGTCCAGAACTCGATGCTGTTGATGACGAGCGCGTCCACCAGCGCGCCGATGCCGTACACGGGGACGATGACCATCACCAGGAAGACGGCCCACTGAAGGAACTTGTTGGACGAGACGTCCTTGTTGAACTGCCACATCGCGCGGGTGAGGGCGAACTGGCCGAAGCACCCGGACACCTGAACAGAGAAGAGAGCAAGGCACAGCACCGCCAGCAGACGGGAAGCACGCTTCATACAGGGAACCCCTCCAAGGAACTGCGGGTCAGTCCCCTCACTCTGCACCAGGCCATACCTGTGCAGAAGGGAATAGCGGTGCTTGCGGCCTCCGGTCGCTGCCTACGGCTTCGCCCCCTCTGTGTGTCCCGCGCTCACTTTAGACCGAAGGGCCTCCCACAGCTGCGCGTGGTTGAGCAGGATGTCCTTGATGCCGCCCCGGACGGTGTCGGAGTTCAACGCCTGCGTGCTCATCAGCGTGTGCGCGTCGAGGGCACTGATGATGGCGTTCATGATCTCGCTCTGAAGATCGGGCGAGTTCGCAAACTGCTCCTTCGTGTTGTTCGCGGCCTGCTGGGCCAGCGTGGGGGACTCCAGCAGCTTCCCCATCAGGACGTTGTTCACGTAGACGAGCTTGTCCTGGTCCGAGAGCTCGCCCTCGAACAGCGTGTTCACCTTCTCGATGATCTCGTTGAGTCGAGCGCGCTCCCTCTCCTGCACGCTGCCTCCTCCCGTCTCAGTGAGGGGGTAGAGCAGCGGCTTCTCTCCCGCCTCGAGCACCATCGAAGCCTTGCCGTGCCCCTTCAGCGTGTGGTGCGTGAGCTTGACCTTCGAGAGGTCGATGGCCTCGCGCTCGCGTCCGAACTCGAGGAGCGGCACGAGGCGCTTGTAAAAGAGGGCCCGCTTCTCGATGGAGGTGCTGCCGTAGTCGAAGATCTGCGAGAGAAACGTGTAGAGGCGCAGGTACGCGCCCATGTCCGACTTGAAGAGGACGAGGGCGTCGAGCTCGGCCTTGGCCTCTTTGCTGGCCTTGGTGTCGGACTTCTCGTTCGCGTCCTTGAACGCCGACTGCGCGGCCTTGAACCGCTTCATCAGCCGGTCCACCACCGGCTCGAGGGCCTTCACGAGATCGCTCTGCTTCGCCTTGGGGTCAAGCTCCGCGCCGACCACACGGTCCACCTCGAAGTCGTCGTAGTGGCCGGCAGCGTCAAGCTTCGCGCGCAGGTCGAACACCAGGTTCGGGTCGGTCGTGGCCGAGAGCTCCGCCGTCGTGTAGTACGCCTTGAAGGCTTCGAGGACCTCGGCCGGGTCGTTGACGAAGTCGAGGACGTACGTCGTCTCCTTGCCCGGGTACGCCCGGTTCAGCCGCGAGAGCGTCTGCACCGCCTGGATGCCCGCCAGGCGCTTGTCTACGTACATGCCGCAGAGCAGCGGCTGGTCGAAGCCGGTCTGGAACTTGTTGGCGACGAGCAGCACCTGGTACTCGCCGCCCTTGAACGCCTCGCGAATATCGCGGCCCTTCAGGTGGGGGTTCAGCGTCCGGCTGTGCTCCGTGAAGGGATCCGGGCCGGAGTCCTTGTCGAGGACTTCGCCGGAGAACGCCACGAGCGTGCCCATCTTGTAGCCGTGCTCCTGGATGTACTTCTCGATGGCGAGCTGCCAGCGCACGGCCTCGAGCCGGCTGGCCACGACGACCATCGCCTTGGCCTGGCCGCCGAGCAGCGGGGCGACGTGCGCGCGGTAGTGCTCCACCACGACCTGCACCTTCTGGGCGATGTTGTAGGGGTGGAGCCTCACCCAGCCCATGATCTTCTTCAGCGCGGCGCTCTTCTCGACCTCCTTCTCGTCGATCTCCTTGCCCTCGTGGGCGAGCCTGAAGGCCAGGCTGTACGGCGTGTAGTTCTTCAGCACGTCGAGGATGAACGCCTCCTCGATGGCCTGGCGCATGGAGTAGACGTGGAACGGCGTCGGGATGTTGTCGGGCGCGGGCTTGCGCGACGGGTCCGGCCGGGTGCCGAACAGCTCCATCGTCTTGTTCTTCGGCGTGGCCGTGAACGCGACGAACGTGATGCCCGAATCAGCGGCTCGTGACTCCATCTGCGCCGCCAGGATGTCCTCGCTGCTCACTTCGCCACCGTCGTTGAGCTCGGCCACCTCCTCCGGGGAGAGGACGGCCTTGAGCTTGGACGCGGCCTCGCCCGTCTGCGAGCTGTGGGCCTCGTCGGCGATGACCGCGAAGCGCTTGCCCTGCGTCGCGGACAGTTCACGCACGGCTTTGATGGCGAAGGGGAACGTCTGGATCGTGCAGACGACGATCTTCTTGTCGCCCGAGAGCGCCTCGGCGAGCTTGCCGCTCTTGCTGCCGTCCTTGTGGGTGATCGTCGCCACCACGCCGGTGGTGCGCTCGAAGTCGAAGATGGCCTCTTGGAGCTGGGAGTCGATGACGTTGCGGTCGGAGACGACCAGCACCGTGTCGAACACCTTCTTGTGCTGGGCGTCGTGCAGCTCGGCCAGGAAGTGCGCCGTCCACGCGATGGAGTTCGTCTTTCCCGACCCGGCCGAGTGCTGGACGAGGTACTTCGCGCCAGGCCCGTCCGCGAGCACGGCGGCCTGGAGCTTCCGGGTGACGTCCAGCTGGTGGTAGCGCGGGAAGATGACGCGGGTGATCTGCTTCTTCTTGTCGCGCTGGGCGATGAGGTAGCGCCCCAAGAGTTCGAGCCAGCTCTCGCGCGCCCAGACCTGCTCCCACAAGTACGCAGTGCGGTGGCCCCCGGCGGGGTTCACCGGGTTGCCCGCTCCGCCGTCGTTGCCCTGGTTGAAGGGCAAGAAGGCGGTCTCCGGGCCTGCGAGCCGCGTGACCATGTGGACTTCGCTGTTGCTCACCGCGAAATGCACCAGCGCGCCGCTCGGGAAGGAGAGCAGCGGCTCGGCGGCTTGCCCCTTGGGGTACGGCAGCCGGTCGAAGCGGTACTGGTCGACGGCGTCCGTGATGCTCTGAGTGAAATCGGTCTTCAGCTCGACCGTCGCCACAGGCACCCCGTTGAGAAAGAGCACCAGATCGATGCTGTTCTCGTTGTGGACGGAGTAGCGCACCTGTCGCACCACGCGCAGCCGGTTGGCTTGGTAGCGGGCGAGGATGTCGGGGTTGATGGCGAGCGCGGGCTTGAACTCGGCCAGCTTGAGCGGTTGCTTGAGGCCCAGTAGCTCGAGGCCGTGGCGCAGGACGTCGAGCGTGCCGCGTTGGTCGAGCTGGTCTCGCAGGCGGCTGAGCAGCGTCTCCCCGGCCTTGCTGCCGTGGTTCTTCGTCAGCGCCTCCCACGCCTTGGGCTGCGAGGCCTGCACCCAGGCCAGCACGTCAGCGGGGAAGAGCGCCCGTGCGCGGTCATAGGTGGCGGAGTCGCCCTCGGAGTAGAGCCAGCCGTGGGCCGCGAGGTGCGCGCAGATCTCGGTCTCGAAGCTGATTTCCTTGTGGAGGCTCACGCGGCGGCCCTGGCGGCGATGGCGCGAACATCGATCTGGCCGGTGACAGTGGCGGAGATCAGGGCGGCGCGACGTTCCTGGAGGAGTTCGATGGCTCGCTGGGCTTCGGCGGCGAGCAAATCTATCTTCGCGGTTTGCTCTCGTATGTAACCGACGATTGCACGCTGCTCGGTTAGCGAAGGACGCGGGATGACAAGCGACCTAACAGTCGCCTGGCCGATCTTCTTCATTGATGGGCTCGTGCCTGTCGCCTCCCGTTCGATCTGGAAACGAACGCTGCGAGAGCGAAGGGACAAAACCAAGAACTCGGGGTCCGTGCACCAAGACAGCGCATGGAAGCGATAAAGGAGGTCAGAGAGCAGGAGACGCCGCCGCACTTCCGGAACCAGCGTCGCCATGCCGACAAGCTCAAGTGTATTGCCCCTGCTCATCAGAATATCGCCAGCCTTGATTTCGTACTGTTCTAGTGGAGCGACATCCGAAGGAAGCGCTTTCTGCTCTCTCGGGTCAAACTTGTCCCCATTGCCACAGCCAACTTTGAGGACTCCCCATTCGCCTTCAGGTGCTGGTTCGCCCAAGCACTGCGGTGACCACCCCTGATCGACTTTGGTGATGGAATGCCTGAGCGGCACCACCTCCCAATGCGCCGGCACCTCGCCCAGCCAATCGACGCCCGAGGGTTTCATTGGCGCGTCGGGGTTCAGCCCCTTGGTGACGGCGTGGGAGATGACGGCTTGGCGCTTCTCCTTCAGCAGATCAATCAACCGCTGCTGCTCGGTCACCAGCGCGTCGATCCTGGCGGTCTCGCGGTCGAGGAAGGCGGCGATCTTGTTTTGCTCAGCGGCTGGGGGCGTCGGCACAACAAGTGATCGAATCTCTTCGACGTTGATGCGCTTGAACGTCGAACCGATCATCAGCATTGCCAATTGGTGAGTCACGGCGGTCGAGCGAATCACCTGCTGCATATAGTCGGACGAGAGTTCAGGCGAAAGCTTGCGAAGGAGGACGACATCCTGCCCCATTGCAAATCTGGGGTGGTCAGCGTGGACTTGTCCGACCTCGCCGACCGTCGCGTTGCGAGAGAAGATCAAGTCGCCAGGCATGGGACGACGGCCGCCCTCAATTAGAAGTTCATAGAAGATTTCGGTGGTGCACTTGGCCTCTTCGAGGTCGATCCACCGGCCCTGAACCTCGCGTATGCTCACAATCGGAACCCCGTCATCGACGAACTCCGCCGTGATGTGCTTGCAATCGGTCACTGTCCAATAGCGTTTCAGCGGTCCCACTTCCCAGTGCGCCGGCACCTCGCCCAGCCACTCGACGCCGCTGTCCTTGTACTTCGGGTAGCGCGGGAAGCTCATTGCGAGAGCCCGCCGATCATTGTGAGGATGCGGCCGGTGACGCCCTTCAGGTCTGCGTCGATCTCCGCGAGCGCGCGCGGCGGCTTGAAGACGTAGATGTAGTCGCCGCGCAGCAGGTCCGCGACGGATTCGATGAAAGAGGAAAGGGTGGGTTCACTCATGGCACCCGCTCATGCTACCTCAGGGGTGGCGCGGCGCGCCCGCCCATTTCTGGGAAGCGCTCATAGGCTCGTAGCAGCGCCGCGATGTGTTCTGGGACGTGCCCACATCACCCCGGAAGTTCCATCTCCGAGCCGTCGTACTCGCCCGAGTGTTGCTGGGCCAGGCGCTCCAAGTCCTCACGGACGGAGAGCCCAGTCGGATCCCCTGGAGTGGGCGAGTGCGTGGCGAGAACGAGCCAGCGCCTCCCGTCAGCGCTCTTGCGGCGCTCGGCGCTGAAGCCGCGCTCACGCAGCTCGCCCGCCACGGCCTGGCTCTCCTTAGCCCGAGCGAAGTACAGGAAGTGGCGCATGCGCGGCGGCCCGTTGCCGAGAGGAGCCTTCGGGTGTTGATTCTCCTGGCGCGGACGTTCTGAATGCTCATGTTCAGGCCGCCACTGTCCGGCCAGGCGCTCTACCAGGAACTCGTGGTTCCACATCTGCGCCAGAGAGATGCGCTTTTCCTCAGGAGTGAGCGCTCTCTTCAGCAAGGTTTCGTGGGTCCCGTCCCTGAGCCACCAGGAGAGTGCCTGGCCCTCACGCGTCCGGAACCCCGCCCTCAGCAACTTGGAAGGAGCCTCGAGGCCTGATGGAATGGGGTAGTTGCCGACGAGCTCAACGAGGCCCTGCTTGGCCGCAAGGCCCACCCGGTAGAAAGTAAAATAACCCTCCAATGTTGCCAGGGCCGCCAACTGATCAGGGGGAGGGCGCTGCGCGAAGAGCCCTGGAAGCACGCGGACGGTATCGTTGTAAACAGGATGCTTGGATGTGTATTGCAGATAGGCGAGGCCACGCGGTGTGCGTACCTCGAAGAGGTCTCCGAACCGCGCTCTCTTGCGAGGGCTGGTCATTCCAATCCCTCCACGTTCTTGAGAGTCTCAAGGATCTCTTTTCCCCTGCGCAGCAGGTTGGCGTACTTGGGATTTGACCGTGCAATGCTGTTGATGCGGTTCAGGAGCGTGCCCCCATTCTTCTGAAGGCCATAGAGTTCGATGAGAGCCTGTTCGACGGCGCGTGCATCCTCCCGTGAGAGATTGCTCATGAATTCTTCAATGTTGATGCCCTTCTTCCGAAGTTGCTCCGCCGTACGTCGCGCCAGGTCATGGGTGATGCCCACGTACTGCACCTGCCCACCGGGGCCTTGCGAGACGTAGACGGTCGTGCTGCGGGGGGCAGGGGAGCCACCGCTGCTGACACCCTGGCTGGCCATGGTGACGGCGCCGGGTGCCAGGACGACGGTGGCGCCCTGCGCTGAGACAGTCACCGTGTCCACCGCCGCAGCGAGGGAGAGACGCACGCCCCCCTGTGCCTCGGCCACCAGGGTGGCCTGGGAGGCTCCGGGAAGTGAGGGCAACTTGGATGCGAAGCCGGCTGCGGTGCTCCCGGCGGCGGCGGTGAAGAGCAGGACGAAGACTCGGGCGGCGTTGGGGCCCATCACCTTGCTGAAGCGCCGCCCCGAGGTGCGCACCTGGTCGAACGAGGAGGCGTTGTCCACCTCCGCCACCAACCGGGTCCAGCCTTGGAAGAGGCTCCAGACGGTGTCGAAGCCCAGGTAGCCGATGAGCGCCACCGTCATGGCCGCCGCGAGCCCCTTGGAGAAAGGCTCGGGCAGCACCCAGAGCATGAGGTACAGGGTCATGGCGGAGATGAGAGTGGCCTGAATGGCGAGTGGATCCACCATCCGTCCCAGCGCCTCCTGGGTCTCCAGCCAGAGCGAGGCCATGGCGAAGTGCAAGGCCAGGGCGCGCTTGCCGTCCTTGTCCAACAGGGCACCCCCCTCCAGCAACTGGAGACAGTCGGAGGGCTTGGACTTCTCCTGGCACCACAGGCTGTAGCCACGAGTGATGTCCTCATTTTCTTCAGTGGGCTCTGGAAGAAGGCGAGCTCGAGGCACGTCCTCTCGCGTATTCACCGAAACAAGGCCCAGGTGTGTCCGAGTCCCCTCATACGCGCCACGGGAGGGGGTCAACCACAGCCGCCGTGCCTGCTGGAGCGGTTGAGGAGAGAGGCCCACGCCGGGGGCCTGAGCTGCGAAGGACTCCTGGAAGGATTCCTCGTCCAACTCCACCGGGGCGCGCTCACCTCTTGGAACGTGGACGGCAGGCCCGTTCTGCTGCATCTCCACACGCAGCACCTGCGCCGGGCCAGTGCAGCCCACCAGCAGTGCCACCAAGAGAGAGCTCAGCCCTGATTTCACGGGAAGCTCATTGCGAGAGCCCGCCGATCATTGTGAGGATGCGATCGGTGACGCCCTTCAGGTCCTTGTCGATCTCTGCGAGCGAGCGCGGCGGCTTGAAGACGTAGAAGTGCCGGTTGAAGGGAATCTCGTAGCCCACCTTCGTCTTCTCGGGGTCGATCCAGGCGTCGGGCGCATGGGGCAGCACCTCGCGCTGGAAGTACGTCTCCACGTCCTCGGAGAGCGGGACGTTCTCCGTGTCGCGCAGGTTCGCGTCCGCCACGGGCTTGTCCTTGCCCTTGCCCTTCGTGCCCAGCACCGGGCGGCCCTGGCCGTCACGCTCGGGGCGCTCGACCGTGAGGGTGCGGTAGCCGAAGTCCTCGTTCTTGAAGATGCGGCTGATGGGCACGCCCTCCCGCGTCACCTTCTTGAAGCTGCCGAAGATGCGCGTGAGGTCGTCGATGTGCTCGGGGCTCAGCTCCTTGCGCTTGCTGCCGAGGCTCTTGCGCATCTTCTGGAAGAAGCTGCTCGCGTCGATGAGCTGCACCTTGCCCTTGCGCTGGGCGGGCTTGCGGTTGCTCACGATCCACACGTAGGTGCTGATGCCCGTGTTGTAGAACATGTCCGTGGGCAGGCCGATGATGGCCTCCACCAAGTCATTCTCCAGCATGTAGCGGCGGATCTCGCTCTCGCCCGAGCCCGCCCCGCCGGTGAAGAGCGGCGAGCCATTGAGGACGATGCCGAAGCGGCTGCCACCGTCCTTCGCCGGCCGCATCTTCGAGACCAGGTGCAGGAGGAAGAGCAGCGAGCCATCGCTCACGCGCGGCAGGCCGGGGCCGAAGCGGCCGTTGTAGCCGAGCTGCTCGGCCTCCTTGCGGACCTCCTTCTCGATCTTCTTCCACTCCACGCCGAACGGCGGGTTCGAGAGCATGTAGTCGAAGTGCTTGCCGTGCAGCCCGTCCGCCGAGAGCGTGTTGCCGAAGATGATGTTGGCGATGTCCTGCCCCTTGATGAGCATGTCCGCCTTGCAGATGGCGTAGGACTCGGGGTTGAGCTCCTGTCCGTACATGACGAGGCGGGCACCGGGGTTCAGGCCGGTCAGGTGCTCGCCGGCCACGCTCAACATGCCGCCGGTGCCGGCCGTCGGGTCATAGAGGGAGCGCACGACGCCGGGCTTCGAGAGCGCGGCATCGTCCTCGATGAAGAGGAGGTTGACCATGAGCCGGATGACTTCGCGGGGCGTGAAGTGCTCTCCGGCGGTCTCGTTCGAGAGCTCGGCGAACTTGCGGATCAGCTCCTCGAAGACGAGGCCCATCTGTGTGTTCGACACTCGGTTAGGGTGGAGATCGATCCCGGCGAACTTCTCCGCCACCAAGAACAGCAGCTTGGCCTTGGCGAGTTTGTCGATCTGAACGGCGAAGTCGAACCGCTCGAAAATGTCGCGCACCTCCGGCGAGAAGCCCTGGACGTAGGCCTCCAGGTTCTGGCGGACGTTCGACGGGTCGCCGAGCAGCTTG
>NZ_DASPHO010000069.1:0-6066 GCF_035629615.1 Hyalangium sp.
TCGGTACCGGGGGGTACGCAAGAACACCTTCGACCTGCGACGGGCCGCGTCCATCCAGAACATCGAGTCATGGCAGCGGCACTTGGAGCGCCCCACTCTCAAAGCCGGATAACATGAACTTCAAACGATTCGGTGCTCTAGAGGGTACACGCCTGCTCAAGCCGCCCCCCCATGAGGAGGCGGCAGGCGATGGACCATTGCTGCTGGGGACTCAAACCCACGAGTTCTGGGGTGGCCCCCGCGCCGGGGCCAGCCTCCCAGGCTGCGAGGGCAGTCCCAGGTGCTCATGGCGCGCACCCCACCGGGAGCCGTCAGATACGCCAGCACCCTCAGCCTGCCTCCACACCTGCCGCACGCGAACACGTCTAGCGCGAAGCTCCAGAGCCCTCGTTCACCCCTGCCGGTAGGGCACGCGCGGCAGCACCCGCTCCACCAGGTGCACCGCCGTTACATGCGCCCGCTTCGCGTTACAGCAGGGGCATGCCCCTCGTCCCTTGCACGAGAAGGCGACGAGAGGCTCGTCCTCGCAACTCTCGCAGCGCACCCGCACGAACCCGTGCGCCAGCACGCTGCACTCCAAGTACCGGGCGAAGTCCCGCTCCACATACCGGGGCAGGCCGCGCCCCACCTCGCTCGCCTCTGCCAACAGCGTGGCAAGGTGGTCCGAAAGAACACCCGCTTCGGCATGGACGCCTCCTCACGCGGAAGTTCCCTTCTATGCGATGCGGCAAGTGACCACTCCTGACTGACAGCGGGGTTCGATCGGGTTGAGCCAGTTCCTACAGGTGACGGAGGTGGCTCAACCCAAGTGGGCCTCGCTATGAGCAGGCGTGTACCCAAGGGGGCTGCGCCGCCTGTCCACCGGCCGGCAGCATCACTCGGGCGGCCCCGTCACCGGCCCTCCTCGGCCCCTCTGCACCCTCCCTCCCCCTCCACTGGGCCCCCATCCCTTCTATGCGCGGCGCTTATTCGGCATCTCGGTTATAGGGGCTTCCTCCCTTGCCTCATTTTCGGAGAGCGCAATGCGTCGAACACTTCCTTGCTTAGCCACCATGACCCTTGCGAGCTGCGTGGCTGTCGCGCCCCTCACTGCGGCCGATACGAGCAAGCCCGCCACCGAATGGCTGGCTCATCCGTCCGATGCAGCCCGGGTGGCACGCGTCGAAGCGGGCCTCGAGCCGGTCACGCTCCCGGGTGAGGAGCCCGTTCGCATGTCACTCCAGCGCTGGATGGAGCTGTACAAGATTCCCGGGCTGAGCGTCGCCGTGTTCGAAAACAACGCCATCGTTTGGGCCAAGACCTACGGCGTGAAGGAGGCTGGTGGTTCGGAGCCCGTCGCCCTCGACACGCTGTTCCAGGCCGCCTCCATCAGCAAGCCGGTGACGGCCCTGGCGGTGCTTCACTACGCCGAGCAGGGCGAGTGGTCGCTCGACGCGAACATCAACGAGAAGCTGATCTCGTGGCAGGTCCCGGACAACGAGTTCACGAAGGAGCAGAACGTGACGCTCCGCCGGCTGCTCAGCCACAGTGCGGGCCTGACGGTGCACGGCTTCCCAGGCTACGCCGTCAACGAACCGCTGCCCACTGTCCAGCAGATCCTCGACGGCGAGAAGCCCGCCAACACAGGTCCGGTGCGAGTCGACATCGTCCCCGGGACGCAGACGCGGTACAGCGGCGGCGGCACGACGGTGGTCCAGCTGATGATGGTCGATCAGCTGAAGAAGCCGTTTCCGCAGATCATGCGGGAGACGGTGCTGGCACCGCTCGGTCTGACGAACAGCACGTATGAGCAGGCTCTGCCCCCGGCTCTCGCCGCCATGGCTGCCACGGGCACGTACGCGAGCGGTAAGAGCATCGAAGGGCGCTGGCATGTCTACCCGGAGATGGCGCCCGCCGGCTTGTGGACGACGCCATCTGATCTCGCGCGCATCGCCATCGAGGTGTCGAAGGCCAAGGCAGGCACCTCCACGCGCGTGCTATCGCAGGCGATGGCGAAGCAGATGCTCACGAAACAGTCGACGAGCTTCGGGCTCGGCTTCTACTTAGAGGACGGCACCGACGAGTTCGGCCACGGCGGCTCGAACGAGGGCTTCCAATCCTTTCTGACTGCGTTCGCCGACTCGGGCAGTGGCGTGGCGATGATGGCCAACTCGGACAACGGGTTCCTGCTCTTCGAGCGGCTCCTCCCCAGTGTGGCCGCCGAGTACGGCTGGAAGGCCTCTACCCAGCGCCTGGAGTCCCCGATGATAGTGGCGGACCTGCTCTCGCGACTCAAGGGAGCGGAGGCCGCCCTCGCCTGGTACAAGGCGAGACACCGCGACGGCCCGGCCGAAGGGATGTCGCCGAGCGTCCTGAACTTCATCGGCTATCGGATGCTCCTCGAAGGCAAGCTCGACGACGCGCTGAAGGTGCTCGAGGCGAACGTCGAGCTCTATCCTGAGGACGCCAATGCGTATGACAGCCTCGGTGAGGGCTACCTCAAGGCGGGCAGGAACGAGGAGTCCATCGTCAACTACAGGAAGTCGCTCAAGCTCGACCCAAAGAACACCAACGCCGTGAAGATGCTCGAGAAGCTCGGCGTGCGCCCCTGAGGCACGTTCGGTGAGGAGCAGCGTGGGGCGATATGCTCCTCCTCATCAGGAGAGGACGCGGCTCGGATAGGAGCGTCCCACCGGTTCCCCCAAGCAGATGCGGAGGAGGCAAGCGCGGGGATAGAGGCAGCGGCCAGGAAGGAGCGGATGAAGGAGAGGACGCCGCCAGTGGACTGGGCAGAGTTGCTGAGGAGGACGTTCGACTTTGACGTGTTCGCCTGTTTGAGGTGTGGAGGTAGGCGGCGGGTTTTGGCGTACGTGGAGGGCATCGGCCCCTCTCATCGGGTCATATCTGCCCAGGCTGCGGCTCGGGAAGGGGCTCCTCAGCCATCGCTTCTTGAGTGTGGACAGAGGGAGCATCCTCTCGAGCGGTGATGGCTGCGGCCTCTCCCAGTCCCGTGGTGCCTGCATCAGGGTCCACACTGCCAGCACCAAGCTCGCCGCTGCCGCCACGAGCGAGAGCCAGAGAAGTGCTCGAGGACGGAATGGCTTGCTGTGCATGCGCGCCGTGGCCTGCTCCAATTCCTCTGCCAGTTCTGCGGCGGTGCCCCGCTGCCCGGGGCGTACGGAGAGCAGGCGCAGGACCACGGCACGGAGCTGCGGCTCCACGCGAGAGTCGTTCAGCAAGGCAGCAGGAAGAAGCACGTTCTCCAGATGCCAGCTTCCGTGCTCATCCGAGCACGGTGCCTGGGGGAAGCCGTGCCGGGTGTCGCGCGGGAGTGGACGTCCTGTCCATGAAGAGCCTCGTGAGAGAGAGGGAACCACTCCCTTCTCCTGTCCGCAGCCTACCCCCCGCGTAGGGTCACGTCAGCGCGTGCCGGAGGGCCCGATGGACACAACAACCCCGCCCACTCCACTGGCGGCGCCCTCTCCTTCTGCGGCTCCTTGCTGGCCGCTGCCTTGAGCGCCACGCTCGCCTCCTCCTCTCCTGCGAGGTTCGGCGGACGATACGTGCGCCAGGCTTGTAAGCTGGTGAGCACGATGGAACGTCCCCGCCCGCCGCGCTCGACTGCAGAGTCATCCTCCGAGACAGGGGATTCCCAGCAAGGAAGCCTGCCCCAGCGACGCATCCCCGTGGTGGCGTGACGAGTCCAAGTCATCCGCTCCAGATGAAGCTCACGGACCAAGGCCACAGGGGTGAGTCCCACGGCAGGGGCACGCATCGCGCATAAGGTGGACGGCCCGTGCACCACCTCTCGTCCCGCCGGTCATTGAATGGAGGCCCTGTTGCATCAGCGACGGGGCCTCCGTGTGACAGTGTAGGTGGTGTGCAGAGCAGCGCGGCCCGTATAGTTCGCGAGGCGGGTTGATCCGGCGTAAAGGCGGCTTCATGGCTCACGGGCTCACGGGCTCCTCACAAGTGGATGTCGCGATCCTCACCGTCATCCCGGCGGAGCTGATCGCGGTCCGCAAAGCGCTGGGGATCCCCGAGGACGCCCGCTTCGAGGATGAGAAGGGGACCATCGGCTATCGCGGCCGGCTTCACTCCGCGCTCGCACGGCGGGACTACGAAGTCGTCCTCACGTGCATGGGCCGAGCGGGAAATGATGCCTCGGCCACCATGGCGCAAACCGTCATCTCCCGGTATCACCCCCAGGCCGTGCTGTTGGTGGGGATCGCTGCTGGGGTGAGGGGCAAGCTGCGGATCGGAGATGTGGTGCTCTCCGAGCGGGTCGTCGCCTACGAAAGCGCGGCGTTCGTGAGCACGCGCGAGGGCGGCTCTCGCGAGGAACCCCGGCCGGAGATCCGGCCCATCCCTCACCGCATGAGCCAGGCTGTCGCGAACTACCAACCGGACGAGGAGCGGCTGCGAAAGCGCTTCGAACAGGGGGGAGCGATCCCGCCGCCGCCGCCGCCCGGGAGCAAGAGGCTCTATCAGGAGCATGTCGCGGCGTGGCCCCAGGTGAGGCCGGCGACGATCGCGAGCGGCGACAAGCTCTTCCGCGACTCCGCCAGGATGGCTGAACTCCGCTCGCTCCATGGGAAGATCGAAGCGGTGGAGATGGAAGCCGCGGGGCTCATGGTGTCCTGTGAGGAGAACGGGATCCCCTGGTTGGTGATCCGGGGGATCTCCGACTTCGGGGATGAGCTCAAGAACGACGGCTTCCACGCGTTCGCGTCGAGGGCCGCGGCGGCGGTCCTGGCGGACTTCCTCCAGCATGGGCTGAAGCTGAAGGGGCGGCGGCGGCGCCGGTGGATGGGGCTGGCGGCGGGAGTCCTCCTGCTGGCAGCCGTTGGAGGACTTGCGAGCATGGTCCCCCACGGAAGCGAGCTCCCCGCGTGGATATGCGGGAGCGAGCTGACGCTCAAGCTCTTCAAGTCGTCTGTCTTCAAACAGCCAGACGCGACCCGCTTCCTGGTGGCGCGCTTCGAGGGCGACACCTCGTCTGAAGCGGACGTCTCGGAGAGGGTCTCCACCCACGTGGCGCATGCGCTGAGGGTCTACAAGGAGGAGACGCTCAGGGATCCTCGAGAGATGGACATCGAAGTCCCTGAAGACTCTCTGGAGATCAAGAAAGTCGCTTGTGTCATCGGGAGCCATAAGCAGGCGGAGACCCTTGCGCGGATCCTGGATGCGAACGTCGTGATCTGGGGACGGACGTCCTCCAATCCAGGCGAGAACCATTACACCGTGCATCCCAGCGCCACGCTGTATGAAACAGGGCGCAGCATCCACCGCGGCGGCGAGGACCGCATGGAACTGGCGAACCTGGGGCGTCTCGACCTGCCGGCCTTTCGCTTGACGGAGCCATTCCTGTTGGTCCAGTTCGCGCTGGGACTCCATTTCTACGAACAAGGAAAGCATTGGCTTGCCGCGAGGTTCTTTCAGAAGTCAGCGGACCTGGTACTGCCAAAAGAGCGCGGCATGGCCGAGCTCCACCTCGTGCTGGGGAGGGCGTATCATCATCTGCCAGACCTGACCCGCTCGCTTCGGCACAGCCGGCTGGCGTTGGAGGCCGTGAGGGGGAGCGGGAGTGAACTGGAAGGCACCCTGATCGGTGATATTGGCGCGACGCTCCATCTCAAGGGGGACTACACGGAGGCGCTGGAGCACCTGCAGCGTGCGTTGGCGATGAGCGAGAAGAGATTGGGACCGGACCACCCGGAGGTGGCCCTCCGCCTGAACAACGTTGGCTTTGCGCTCGCTTTTCAGGGGGACTATGCGAAGGCACTGGCGCATTGCCGGCGCGCTCTGGTGATCGCAGAGAGAGTCCTGGGGCCGGAGCACCTGCTGGTGGCCAGTATCCTGGGCAGCATGGGCACTGCGCTCGCGGCCCAGGGGGACTACGCGGAGGCCCTGAAGCACTTTCAGCGGGAGCTGGAGATGGAAGAGAGAATCCTGGGGCCGGAGCACCCGATCGTCGCCATCAGCCGGAGCGATATGGGCACTGTGCTCTTCTGTCAGGGGGACTACGCGGGGGCCCTGCATTATTTCCACAGTGCGCTGGCGATCACAGAGAAGGTGCTGGGACTG
>NZ_DASPHO010000070.1:0-10600 GCF_035629615.1 Hyalangium sp.
TCAGCGGCGGGAGCTTCTCCAGATCCTCCACCAGGTGCATCTCGAGCGGCGTGTGCGACCGGATGACAGCCCAGCCGTCGTTGGGCGAGCATCGGAACGCGAGCGTGCTCATCGACAGGCGCCGCACTTCGAGACGAGGACCGGAGGACTGTTCCAGCGGCAGCTCACGCGCCGCCTCGATCAGGGCCTCCGCGGGCGGTGGTGGTGGCACAGCGACCCTCCCGGACGCGACTGCACCGTGATTCGAAGCCTGAACGACTGAGGCCGAGGCCTGGATGCCCGTGGTCACCGGCTGCGGCATCAGGACCGGTGGCGCTGGGGTGCGAGGAGCTTGCACGTGCGAGCCCCTCGTTGCGGACCGAGGCGGGAGCGAGGGCGTGGCCATGGGGTGAAGCACCGGCGGCGGGTGGCCTGTCGTCCCCGATCGAGTCGGGAGCGCAGCAGTCGCAGGCCGCGCAGCCGGAGCCCGGTAGCCCAGAGGGGCCGATCGGGGAGGTGTGAAGGTGGCCGCGTGGGCCAGGTTCGTCCCCAACCTCTCCGGGCCAGAGGCAGAGGCAGGTGAAGGCGTACCCGAGGCCGCGGTGCGCGCCCTCGGCGCGGGCAGCAGGACGGGGGGACCAAGCGGTGGCACGGACGGCGCGGAGGGCAAGGCCCGGTGGATGGGCGGCAGCGCGGGTGTCCGCAAGAGCTCCTCATGGCGCGTGGCCCTCATGACGCGCGGAGCCACGCGAGGCGGAACCGGAGCCAGGCCGGGCTCCAGCGGCGGCAACAGGGGCAGCCCGTCACGCTCCCCGGAGAGGCCGGAGGAGGACAGCTCTTCGTGGTGCGGCTCCAGGCGTGCGATGTCGTTCTGAAGGAACGGATCCCTGGGGTCCAACTCGAGGGCCGCCTTGAGTGCTCCACGAGCGCGGGAAGCACAGCCGAGCTCCAGCAGCAGCTCCGCCGCGGTCCGGTACGAGGCGATGGCTCCCTGCCGATCTCCTGCACGCTTGCTTGCCTCGGCATGCCGCACGTAGAGGTTCGGGTCCCTGGGCGCCAGACGGAGGATCTGCTGGTACGTGTGCGCGCACTGCGCGAACTTCCCACGCACGAACTGCTGATGCGCCGTCTCCTTCAGCTCCCTCAGCCCCATGGACGCCCTACCCCCAGCGCTCCCTCGTGGATGCGCACCATCCCCGTGTAAGCATTCAATGTGCCGGTGAGGGAGCGAGCGAGGAGGGTTCAATGCTGAGCGGAGTCTGGCCCTCGGGAACGCACGGATGTCCACCAGCATGCGACTCGCGTCCTGGCTGAGGCGTGTGAGATCTCCATGGATCCATGGGTAGGAGCATTCCACCCTGTAGAAGCGGCAAGAGCGGCGCTGTAACAAGGAAAGGGGAAACCCGATTGATGCGGCGCGCCATGCGATCCGCTTGAGAATCCCGAAATGCGCTCTAGGGTTCGGCCCCCATGGGGAACCGCGGCGAGCTGAGCTTCGAAGACACGCTCTGGGAGACAGCGGACAAGCTGCGCAACAACCTGGACGCGGCGGAGTACAAGCACGTCATCTTGGGGCTCGTCTTCCTCAAGCACATCGGCGATGCCTTCGAGGAGCACCGCGCCCGGCTGCTCGCGGAGGAGGGCCGGCGCGAGGGGCTGGAGGAGCCGCTGGCGTACCGGAAGGCCCGGGTCTTCTGGGTGCCGAGGCAGGCGCGCTGGGAGTCTCTGGCCCGCCACGCGAGACAGCCCGATATCGGCAAGCGGGTGGACGCGGCGATGGCGGCCCTCGAGCTGGACAACCCGGCCCTGAGGGGCGCGCTGCCCAAGGACTACGCTCGGCCGACGCTGGACCCTGGCCGGGTGGGAGAGCTCGTGGGGCTGGTGGGCACGCTCGGGCTGGGTGAGCCGGAGCAGCGGGGCAGGGATCTCCTGGGCCGCGTCTACGAGTACTTCCTGGCGAAGTTCGCCCGCGCCGAGGGGAAGAACGGGGGCCAGTTCTACACGCCGAAGTCGGTGGTGAAGCTGCTGGTGGAGATGCTGGCGCCGTACCAGGGGCGGGTATTCGATCCATGCTGCGGCTCGGGTGGGATGTTCGTGCAGAGCGAGCGGTTCCTCGAGGAGCACGGCGGGCACAAGGGGGACATCTCTCTCTACGGACAGGAGTCCAACCCGACGACGTGGCGGCTGGCGCGGATGAACCTGGCCATCCGGGGCATTGACCACGACCTGGGCCCCGAGCCCGCGGACAGCCTGCACCGGGATCTGCATCCGGACCTGAAGGCGGACTTCATCCTGGCGAACCCGCCCTTCAACGTGAGCGACTGGGGCGGCGAGCGGCTGCGCGAGGATGCGCGGTGGAAGTACGGCGTACCGCCCTCTGGCAATGCGAACTTCGCGTGGGTGCAGCACTTCGTGCACCACCTGTCGCCTCAAGGGGTGGCGGGCTTCGTGCTGGCCAATGGCTCCATGTCCTCGACCCAGGCCGGAGAGGGAGAGATCCGCCAGGCCCTCATTGAAGCGGATCTCGTGGACTGCATGGTGGCGCTGCCGGGACAGCTCTTCTACGCGACGCAGATTCCCGCTTGTGTGTGGATCCTCGCGCGGGACAAGGGCGGCCACGGCCAGCGCCGCGCACGGACGGGAGAGGTGCTCTTCATCGATGCTCGGGGGCTGGGGAGCCGGGTGGACCGGAGCCACCGTGAGCTCACCGAGGCAGACCTCCGGCGCGTGGCGGCCACGTACCACGCCTGGCGAGGCGACCTGGGAGCAGGACGGTACGAGGACACTCCGGGGCTCTGTCGCGCAGTCACTCGCGAGGAGATCGCCGCCTACGGATACACGCTCACTCCCGGACGCTACGTGAGCGAGGGTGCTCTCGTGCAGGAGGGCGGGGGAGAGCCGTTCTCGGTGGTGATGCCCCGGCTCGTCTCCGAGCTGGAGCACCACGTGGCGGAGACGCACCGCCTGGAGCAGGAGATCCGCGAGAGCCTGCGGAGGCTGGTCCATGAGGGCTGAGGGAGGGAGGCGCGCCTCCATCGAGCAGCTCCTCGAAGCGGGCGTGCTCGCGATCAGCGATGGTTACCGGGCGAGGAACCTGGAGCTGGGCCGGCCGGGCCTGCCCTTCGCGCGGGCAGGCAACATCGACGAGGGCTTTCACTTCGAGGACGCCGCCTTCCTGCGCGAGGAGCACCTGCCCCGGGTCGGCGAGCGGGTCTCTCAACCCGGGGACGTCGTCTTCACCTCCAAGGGGACCGTGGGGCGCCTCGCGTTCGTGAAGCCGGAGACGCCCCGGTTCGTCTACTCGCCGCAGCTGTGCTTCTGGCGGGCGTGTGATGCCCAGGTGCTCGACGGCCGGTTCCTCTACTACTGGATGCACGGCGAGGAGTTCTCGCGGCAGGTGCACTCCGTCAAGGGACAGACCGACATGGCGGACTACGTGAGCCTGAGGGATCAGCGGCGGATGCACATCACCCTGCCGCCCCTGGCCGAGCAGCACGCCATTGCCAGGCTCCTGGGCGCGCTGGACGACCGGATCCATGCCGGGCGGAGGGTCATCCACGGGCTGGAGGCGCTGGCGCAGGCGCTCTTCCAGTCGTGGTTCGTGGACTTCGAGCCCTCCCGCGCACGGGCCGAGGCACGCCTTCCGGAGCCGCTGCGGGCCGGGCTGGCGGAGCTGTTTCCCTCGGCGTTCACCTCGTCTGAGCTGGGAGAGGTGCTGCCGATGGGCTGGCACAGGAGCTCTCTGGGGGAGCTGTTCCCTGGCACGGACTGCGTGATGACGGGGCCATTTGGCAGCCTCTTGCATGCTTCGGACTACCGAGAGGAGGGAGTGCCGCTCGTCCAGGTGGCGGACGTGAAGGAGGGACACATTGGCGGGCGCGACCTGCCACGGGTGGGTGTCCACAAGCTCCCCACGCTCGAGCGCTACCGGCTGCGCGAGGGAGACATCGTCTTCACACGCATCGGGGTGGTGGGGAGATCGGCCTACGTCCCAGCGCATCAGGCCGGGTGGATGATCTCCGGGCAGATGCTGCGAGCGCGTGTCCCGGTGGAAGGGGTTGTGCACCCCCGGTACCTCTCCCAGGTCTACCGGCAGCCCCTCTTCCTCTCGCGTGTGGAGCGTCAGGCCCTGGGCTCGACGCGGCCATCGCTGAACACCGCGCTGCTCGCAGCGCTGGACTTCCTGGTGCCGTCGCGCGCCGTGCAGGACGCGTTCGCCGCCACGGTCCTGCCATTCGACCGGCGTGTGTGGGCAGAGCTCGACGCCAGCCGCACGTTCGAGTCGCTGCGTGACGCCCTGCTCCCAGGGCTCCTCTCGGGCGCGCTGCGGGCCCGGGAGGCGGAGGCCGTGCTGGCAGCCCACGCTTGAACCGTGAGCTGGGAATGGTGAGCTTCGCCGCTCGTTCCCTTACTATCCGCCCGGCTCGAACCCTCAGGAACACTCCGTGAATCGACTGTTGCCGCTGCTGTGCTGCGTCTTCCTGCTCTCTGGCGTGATGCTCTCCGCTGGCGCGCAGACGCCTCCCGCCACCCGGCATGATCCCCAGCCTCCGCCGAAGAAGGATCCGGCCCGCACAGCCGCCGAGGCCACCCAGGTGGATGCGGGCATGCCCCCTCCCCCTGGCTCTCCCGATGCGGGGACGCCGGACTGGAACGTGAACGCTCCGAACGCTCCCTCCACGGAGGTGGCCATCGACGCCACCGAGGGGACGTGGATGAGCGTGGACGTGAGCCCCCGCGGGGATGAGCTCGTCTTCGACTTGCTGGGCGACCTCTACACGCTGCCCATCACCGGCGGTGAGGCCCAGGAGCTCACCCACGGCATCGCCTGGGACATGCAGCCGCGCTACAGCCCGGATGGGAAGTCCATTGCCTTCACGAGCGATCGCGGCGGCGGGGACAACCTCTGGGTGATGAGGCGTGACGGCTCGGATCCACAGGCGGTGACGCAGGAGAAGTTCCGGCTCCTCAACAGCCCCGCCTGGTCTCCGGACGGGCAGTACCTGCTCGGGCGCAAGCACTTCACCTCGAAGCGCTCGCTCGGCGCGGGGGAGATCTGGCTCTACCACCGCTCGGGTGGAGAGGGCGTCCAGCTCACCGAGCGCCCCAACGAGCAGAAGGACGTGGGCGAGCCCGTGTTCTCCCCGGACGGCCGCTACGTCTACTTCAGCCAGGACGTCACCCCGGGCCGCTTCTTCGAGTACAACAAAGACCCCAACGGGCAGATCTACGTCATCCAGCGGCTGGACATGGAGACGCGCGAGATCGACCCGTTCATCACCGGCCCTGGAGGCTCGGTGCGGCCCACGCCGTCGCCGGATGGGAAGCAGCTGGCGTTCGTGCGGCGTGTGCGCGGAAAGACGACGCTCTTCGTGGCGGACGTGGTGTCGGGCGCGGAGCGGCCGCTGTTCGACGGGCTCGATCGCGACATGCAGGAGACGTGGGCCATCCACGGCGTGTACCCGGTGATGGCCTGGACGCCGGACAGCAAGTCCCTGGTCTTCTGGGCGGGCGGCAAGCTGAGCCGCATCGACGTGGCCACCCGGCGCGTCACGCCCATCCCCTTCCGAGTCAAGAGTACGCGCGCCGTCGCCGAGGCCCTCCGCTTCCCGCAGAACGTGGCCCCCGAGCAGTTCCAGCCGAAGATGCTGCGCTGGGTCCAGGTGTCGCCGAAGGGCGATCGCGTGGTGTACCAGGCGCTCGGGCACCTCTACGTGCGCGAGCTGCCCAAAGGCGCACCTCGCCGGCTGACGAAGCAGACGGATCACTTCGAGATGTCCCCCTCGTTCTCTCGGGACGGCCGCTCCATCGTCTACACGACGTGGGACGACGAGAAGTACGGGAGCATCCGCGTGGTGTCAGCGGCTGGCGGCGAGGGCCAGGTGGTGAGTGCCCAGCCGGGCTTCTACCAGGAGCCGGCGTTCTCGCCCGATGGGCGCTTCATCGTCTACACCGCAGGCGGTGGCGGGTTCCTGCTGCCCGGCGAGTGGAGTCGTGAGCAGGGGCTGTATGTCATCGGCCGCAACGGTGGAAAGCCGCGGCGGCTGGTGAAGGACGGCTCGCAGGCACACTTCGGAGCGGGCTCGGACCGGGTGTACTACCTGGCGGTGGAGGGGGGCGAGAAGGAGGACAAGCGCGAGCTGCGCAGCATCGGTCTGGATGGGGGCCACCAGCGGACGCACCTCACGAGCGCCGAGGTGGCGGGGTTCCGCGTGTCGCCGGATGACCGGTGGGTGGCGTTCCGGGAGAGCTTCAACGCGTACCTCATGCCGCTGCCGCGGGGTGCGAAGGCGGTGCCGGTGAGCAAGGACAGCAAGGTGTTGCCGGTGGCGAAGGTGTCCAAGGATGCGGGCGAGTACCTGCACTGGTCCGGGGACTCGAAGCGGCTGTACTGGGCGCTGGGGCCCGAGCTGTTCATGCGCGAGCTGCGCGAGGCGTTCCGCTTCGTGGAGGGTGCGCCCGAGAAGCTGCCCGAGGTGCCGGACAAGGGTGTGAACATCAGCTTCGAGCTGCCCACGGCGGTGCCCCCGGGCGCAGTGGCGTTGGTGGGCGGGCGTGTCATCACCATGCGTGGGGAGGAAGTGGTTGAGGAGGGTGTGGTGGTGGTGCGCGGCAACCGCATCGTCACGGTGGGCAAGCTGGGAGAGGTGAAGGTGCCCGAGGGCGCGAAGGTCATCGACGTGCGCGGGAAGACGGTGATGCCGGGGTTCGTGGACGTGCACTGGCATGGGCAGATGGGGTCGGACGGCATCCTCCCGGAGCAGAGCTGGGTGAATTTCTCGTCGCTGGCGTACGGGGTGACGACGCTGCACGACCCGTCGAACGCGACGGCCGAGATCTTCGCCGCGAGCGAGCTGGCGAAGGCGGGGCGTATCGTCGCGCCGCGCATCTTCTCCACGGGCACCATCCTCTATGGCGCGCAGGGCGTGGGGTACAAGGCGCCCGTCGAGACTTTGGAGGATGCGCGCTCTCACCTGCGGCGGATGAAGGCGGTGGGGGCCTTCAGCGTGAAGAGCTACAACCAGCCGCGGCGGGATCAGCGGCAGAAGGTGCTCCAGGCGGCGCGCGAGCTGCAGATGATGGTGGTGCCGGAGGGTGGCTCGCTCATCCATCACAACCTGGCGATGGTGGTGGATGGGCACACGGGCGTGGAGCACGCGCTGCCGGTGGCGCGCATCTACGCGGATGTGAAGCAGCTCTGGAGCAAGAGCAAGTCGGGCTATACGCCGACGCTGATCGTCGCGTACGGCGGGCTGTGGGGCGAGGAGTACTGGTACCAGAAGACGAACGTCTGGGAGGACTCACGGCTGATGTCCTTCGTGCCGCGCAGGGTGGTCGACTCACGCAGCCGGCGCCGGACGCTGGCGCCGGACGAGGAGTTCAACCACATCAACGTGGCCCGGGCAGCGCGGGAGCTGAATGACGTGGGGGTGAGCGTGCAGCTGGGGGCGCATGGGCAGCGCGAGGGCCTGGGAGTGCACTGGGAGCTGTGGATGTTCGGCCAGGGCGGGATGAAGCCGCTGCAGGCACTGCGGGCGGGGACCCTGGCAGGAGCGCAGTACCTGGGGCTGGATCGGAACATCGGCTCGCTGGAACAGGGGAAGCTGGCGGACCTGATCGTCCTGGACAAGAACCCGCTGGAGGACCTGCGCAACTCCGCGTCGGTGCGCTACACGATGGTGAACGGGCGGCTCTTCGATTCGGGGACGATGAACGAGGTGGGCAACGCTCCCCGTGAGCGCGCGAAGTTCTTCTTCGAGCGCGAGGGTGGCGAGACCTGGGCACCCGGGTCGACGGTCACCACGGAACAGGACTGAGTGAAGCCAACCCAGCATGGGGGCCTGTGGGCGTCAGACCCCTCGCGTAGGGTGCCGCGCCATGGCTTCCATGCAGCACGAAGGACTCTTGCTTCTGTTCCGCAATCGCCCCACCCTGGCGCCCGAGCTGCTGCGCGACGCGCTCGGCCTCCAGCTGCCGGCCTGGTCCGAGGCGCGGGTGGAGTCTGCCGAGCTCACCGAGGTGGTTCCCACCGAGTACCGCGCGGACCTGGTGGTGCTGCTTCTGGAGGGCAAGCCCGTCTTCGCCATTGTCGTGGAGGTGCAGCTCTCGCGGGATGAGGACAAGCGCAAGACATGGCCGCTGTACCTCACGAGCCTGCGATCACGGGTGGGTTGTCCCACCGCCCTGCTCGTGGTGGCTCCGGACGCCGCAGTGGCCCGGTGGTGCGCTCAGCCCATTGACTTGGGACATCCCGGCTTCGTGCTCCAGCCGCTGGTGGCTGGGCCGGGGGCGATCCCCGTCATTACCGACGAGCAGAGGGCGCGCCGGGACCCTGAACTGGCGGTGCTGTCGGCCATGGCACACGGGAAAGAAGAGGTAGGCTCGGTCATCGCCAAGGCGGTCATGGCGGCGGTAGGAGGCCTTGATGCCGAGCGCCTCAACCTCTACGTTGACCTGACCCTGTCCGCGCTGAGCGAGGCGGCCCGCAGAACCTGGGAGGCGCTGATGCAGAGTGGCAACTACGAGTACCAAACTGAGTTCGTGCGCAAGCATGTGGCCCAGCTTGAGCAGAGGCGCCAGGAGGGGCGCCAGGAAGGGCGCCAGGAGGGGCGCCAAGAGGGGCGCCAAGAGGGGCGCCAAGAGGGTGAGCTGGCAGCCCTGTTCGAGGTGCTCGATGCCCGCGGCATCAAGGTAGGCGCTGCAGCCCGCAAGCAAATCCTGGCCTGCACGGACTCCTCGCAGCTCAAGCTCTGGCTGCGCAGGGCGGTGACGGTGGAGTCTGTCCAGGAGCTCTTCGAACCAGGGCCCACCCGGAAGCCTGCGGCTCGCAAAGCGGGCAAGCACGGCCGGAGCGTGAAAGTCCTCAAGCCTCGCTCCAAGCGGTAGCGGAAACGCTTGCGAGGACTCTCCCGAGACCGGAGAGTGCGTGCCTCTTCCGGAGCGTCCTCGTGCCTGCGACTCCTCTCATCCTGTCCCCCGTGTTGATGTTCAGCCTGCTCGCCGCGACTCCGGCTCCCAAGGCCAGTACCGCGAGCAATGTGCCTTCCCAGGCTGCGAAGATGGCGGGACCCACGGCGGCCCAGCTCCAGGCGGCCGAGCGGCTCGTAGGTCCTGCGCTCACCGAGGGTCATGCCTGGGCGCGCCTGACCGAACTCACGGATGGCATCGGCCCGCGCCTGTCTGGCTCCGAAGGCGCCGAGGCCGCCGTGCAGTGGGCCCTGCGCTCCTTCAAGGCCGATGGTGTGAAGGCCTGGCTCGAGCCCGTGAAGGTGCCACACTGGGTTCGCGGTGAGGAGCGCGCCGAGCTGCTCACCTCCGAGCGGTTCCGAGGCCGGCCGCTCCAGGTGATGGCGCTGGGCGGCAGCGCGGCCACTCCTCCCGAGGGCATCACCGCCGAGGTGGTAGAGGTGTCCTCGCTCGAGGAGCTGGCGGCGCTTGGCGATCGCGTGAAGGGCCGCATCGTCTTCTTCAGTCATGACATGAAGGTGGCTGAGGACTACGGGCGGTTCGCCGCGCTGCGCGGACGAGGGCCCTCGGTAGCAGCCAAGGCCGGTGCGGCGGGAGCGTTGGTGCGATCACTGGCCACTGCATCCCTGAGCACGCCCCACACGGGCTCCACTCGCTTCGAGGATGGCGTCACGCCCATTCCCGCCGCCTCCGTCACCGTCGAGGATGCCGGGCTCCTGCACCGCCTGCTGGCGGAGGGGGGCCCGGTCCGGGTGCGTCTGGTGCTCGGATGCAAGGAGCTCCCGGAGGTCGACTCCTTCAATGTGGTGGCCGAGGTGAGGGGCCGCGAGAGGCCCGGGGAGATTGTCCTGATCGGCGCCCACCTGGACTCGTGGGACGTGGGCACGGGCGCTCATGATGACGGGGCAGGTGTGGTGATGGTGATGGAGGCCGCGCGGCTGCTCGCACGGCAGAAGCCCGCGCCTCGGCGCACGGTCCGCGTGGTCCTCTTCATGAACGAGGAGAACGGGCTGCGTGGGGCCCGGGCCTATGCCCAGGCGCATGCCGCAGAGCTGCCGCGCCATGTGGCCGCGATGGAAATGGACTCGGGCGGTGGGCGGCCCCTGGGAGTGCAGCTCCGCGCGGGGGAGGGCGCCCCCGAGCTGGTGCGGCCATGGCTGAGCCCGCTCGTGGCGCTGAGCGCGGGGACGATCTTGCCGGGAGAAGCAGGTGGGGCGGACCTGTCGCCGCTCGTCCCAGCACGCGTGCCCATGTTCGGCGTGAGGACGGACGCCAGCCGGTACTTCGATGTGCACCATACCCACGCGGACACGCTCGACAAGGTGGAGCCGGAGGCGCTGGCGAAGAGCACGGCCGCCGTGGCGTGGATGACGTATGTGATGGCAGAGATGCCCGGCTTGCTGGTTCGCCCCTCCGCGCCCCCCACGGCGCCCTCGTTGACCGCGCCGCCCTCGCTGGGCAGGCCGCCCGTGCCTGGCGCTCCCCCCGCAGGCGCGGGGAACGTGAAGTCATCGGACCGCTGATCTACTCCGCGGGCGGCGAGGGCAAGGGGCCTCGCCGCAGCGGCCGCGAGGGCAACACCGCCGTCAACATCAGCGCCAGGATCGCCACCAGGATCGCCACCCGGTACACCGACGACGTGGCCTGGGTGAAA
>NZ_DASPHO010000071.1:0-40940 GCF_035629615.1 Hyalangium sp.
ATGAGCAGCGGCTTGCCGCTGCGGGCCACCTGCTCGAGGATGGGGATCATGTCCTGCATCGACGCGACCTTCTTCTCGCTGATGAGGATGTAGGGGTCTTCCTGGACGGCCTCCATGCGCTCGCGGTTCGTCACGAAGTACGGCGAGACGTAGCCGCGGTCGAACTGCATGCCCTCCACCACGGTGAGGTTGGTCTCCAGGCCCTTGGCCTCCTCGACGGTGATGACGCCCTCCTTGCCCACCTTCTCCATCGCGTCCGCGATGATGGTGCCGATGGTCTCATCCCCGTTGGCGGAGATGGTGCCCACCTGGGCAATGGCCTTCTTGTCCGAGGTAGGCTTGGAGAGCTTCTTCAGCTCCTGCACCACCACCTCGACGGCCTTGTCGATGCCGCGCTTGAGATCCATGGGGTTGTGGCCGGCGGCCACCAGCTTCAGGCCCTCCTCATAGATGGCCCGGGCGAGCACCGTGGCGGTGGTGGTGCCGTCACCCGCCTTGTCGGAAGTCTTGCTGGCGACCTCCTTCACCATCTGGGCGCCCATGTTCTCGAACCGGTTCTCGAGATCGATCTCCTTGGCGACGGTGACGCCGTCCTTGGTGATCGTGGGGGAGCCGAAGCTCTTCTCGATGACCACGTTGCGGCCCTTGGGCCCCAGCGTGACGGCCACCGCGTCGGATAGGATCCGGACGCCGCGGAGAATGGCCTCACGGGCGGACTGGTGGAAGAAAATCTCCTTCGCTGCCATGGTAACCTCCTGAAACTACTGGGAAATGGAAATTGGGGGCCGTTAGCACTCGACCCAGGCGAGCGCCAAAATAAGGGTCAGGCAGAGGATGTCAACACGGAAAGCCGCAGGTGTGGGCGGCAGGACGGCTGGAGTGCCTGCCCGGCTACTCGGCGAAGCGCACCAGGGTGAGCAGCTGGCCCATGTCCACCGGCTTCTCGAGCATCATCGCCACGCCCTTGCGCAGCCCCCTGTCCGTGGTGGCCACGTCCGGGGAGGCGGTGATCAAGAGCACGGGGATGGACGCGAAGCGCGGATCCGCCTTGAGCATCTCGGCGAAGCGGATGCCATCCACGTGGGGCATGAGGTAGTCGGTGATGATGAGCTCGACGGGCTGGCGCTCCATGACATCGAGCGCCTGCAGGGCATCCCCGGCCGAGTAGACCGTGTATCCATTCCTCTCCAGGAATTGGGAGAGGCTGGAGCAGAGGCTGAGGTCATCATCGACGACAAGGATGTTCACGAAAGCGCACCTGGCCCTGGGAGCCCAGGGAGGTTGCGAAGGTAACAACCACCCCCTGCGTTGACAACGCACTGTGGGACCTGGATATGAGGCCGCTCATGATGGGGAAGCGGGAGAAGCGCTCGGCGCCGGGGGATGTGGAGGAGCGGCTGGAGGCGATGGCCGGTGCATTCGAGTCAGAGGACTTCAAGGGAGTGCTGGAGCAGGCGGAGGCGCTCTTGAAGGAGGCGCCGGCGCAGCCCGAGGCGCTGCACTACCGCGCCGCAGCGCTGGTGGAGCTGGAGCAGTTCGAAGAGGCGGCCCAGGCCTGGCAGCAGGCGCTGAGGGTCAGCCCGGAGGACCTGGAGCTCATCCTGGGCGCGGCGGACTTCCTGCTCTGTCGGATGGGGGAGGATCGGGAGGCGGTGGAGGATGGGCTGACCCTGTGTGGGCGCGGCCGGACGCTGGCGGAGCGCACGGACAATGTGGAGATGGTGTACGAGTTCCTGCTCCTGGAGGGCATGGGGCTGAACCAGGTGGGCGAGTGCGAGCGGGCGCTGGAGAGCCTGGAGGCGGCGCTGGAGCACATGCCGCGCTCGGTGGATGCGCGGGTGGAGCGAGGCATCGCGCTGTTCGAGCTGTGCCGCTTCAAGGAGGCGCAGTCGGCCTTCGAGAAGGTGCTGAAGGACACGCCGGACGAGGCATGGGCGCACCACTACCTGGGGCTGCTGGCGGAGCGCAAAGGAGACCCGAAGGAGGCGAAGAAGCGCTTCGCCAAGGCGCAGGCGCTGATGCCGGAGGAGTTCCCGCCGCCGGTGTCATTGTCGGAGCAGGAGTTCGATCAGGCGCTGGAGGCGGCGGTGAAGGCGCTGCCCGAGCACGTGAAGGGCTACCTGGACAACGCGACGATCTCGGTGGAGGACATTCCGGCGGACGATGAGCTGATGGATCAGTCCCCTCCCCTGTCGCCGTGCATCCTGGGGGTGTTCCGGGGGACGCCGGTGGGGGAGCGGAGCGTGACGAACGCGTACGATCACTTCCCGGCGGCGATCGTGCTGTACCAGAAGAACCTGGAGCGCTTCGCGAAGACGCGAGAGGAGCTCATCGAGCAGATCGGGATCACCGTGATGCACGAGGTGGGGCACCTGGTGGGGCTCGACGAGGACGACCTGTGGGAGCGCGGGCTGGACTGAGCGGAGGAGGAACTCCGAGCCGAAGCAGGAGTCGGCCTGGGCTTCACGGCGGCTTCGAGGTGGGCTGGCGCTGGGGCGGAAACGAGGGCAAGTAGCAGGCCCCTTTCCAGTCGTACGCGTCATCCTTGCAGGGGGGCTTGGCGGCTCCGAGCAGGTACCAGCACCCGTCCCGAAGCTCCACCTCGCCAAACTTGTTGCAGGGCGGCGTGCGCTGGCCGGGCAGCGGCTTCTCGGGCAGAGGTCCTCCCAAGGCTTGAACCATTTCGGCCCTGAGCTGCGTCCCACTGGGAGCGCTCGCCGTGCGGTCGCCCAGGGCCACGATGCCACCATCGCGGGAATCCATCTCCGAGGCGGCCTGCCCCTCCTGCTGGGCCTGGTCAGGTCCCAACAGAGCCACCATGACGAGCAGCACTCCCAAGAAGGCCACCGCGCCTGCCGCTCCCCAAGCCGGCGCGAAGACTGGGGGCCGAGCCTGCTCGACGGCTGGCCTGGATCGATTCCTCTCCTCGGCCTCGCGCCGCTGGAACTCCTCCCTCGCAGCGGCATCCTGCTCAGCGGCGCGACGCACTCTCTCCAGAGAACGCGTGGAAGATCCGTACTCGTGCTCCCAACGGAACAGGAGCCTGCCCGCCTCAGGCCTGATGCCCTCCGCTGCCTTCTCCAGCGCCTGGGCCGCCTCTTGGGCACTGCCGTTGAAGCGCACATTCGGGGGAATGGCCAGCGCGCGAAGGATGAGGGAGTCCAGCTCCGGACCCAGGAGGGGGTTGAGAGCTCGCGGAGGCAGCGGCCCCGGCCCATCCTCGCACCATACCTCCCCGCCTCTCTCCTCGAGATCGGTAGGAGGCGGGTACTCATCCGTCACCAACCGGTATGCCATGACTCCCAGCGCGAACAGGTCGTCGCACGCGCTGGCCGGGTAGACGATGGTGGGGTGGCGCCGGAACGCCCGGAGAAAAGCCCACGCCTCGGGGCTGCGATAGGCAGGAGTGCTCGGGGGCAGCAACTTCGACGTGAGCGTGAGTGCTCCTCGGAAGTGCCCGGCGCCAAAATCCGTGAGGAAGGCCCGGCCATCCGCCGCGCGCACCAGCACATTGTCGCCTTTAACATCCCGGTGCACGCCGCCCGCCGCATGCGTAGCCTCGAGGGCTCGGGCCACCTGGGCCAACAGCCTGAGCACTTCGTGTTGAGTGGGGTTACGCCGCGCAGCCCACGCGTACAGCGGCTCGCCTTCAATCCACTCCATCACCAGAAATGGAAAGGCTCCCGAGGAATGCTCCCACACCCCCTGGTCATAGAGCTGTGGGACGTGGGGACTCTGGATGTGCGAGAGCAACCAGGCCTCTCGCTTGAAGCGCTCATCCCGGGGGTGGATGGCCAGCTTGAGCGCGAACGACCCGGCGGCCTCCTGGCCTTCCTTCTCTACACGGTAGAGCGTGCCATAGGAGCCACGCCCTCCCCAGCCCCGGATCCGCCACGGCCCCAGCAGCATCCCGATGGGCAGGGCGAGCGGATCCACTTCCAGCAAGGGCTCCTTCTTCCCCATGAGCGTTCTCCGGCGTGGGGTAGCCACTTCACCTCCTCAGCCTACCCTACCTCATGGGTTCCTAGAACGCTTCCTGCCCTGAAGGTCCACACCCTTTCTCAGGTACCCGCATCGACTGACGAGGGCACTCCCCCATCCCGCATCCATGATGGAGTTCGTGGCTCGACGCGTTCAGGTACACTCCCTCCATCTGTCCCACTCCCTCCGTCCCTCCACCCAGGAGGCAGGTGACGTGCGGTGTCATACCCGGGAGGTTTGAGGACGGTAGCGAGGCCCGGTTCATTGAAGAGTTTGCCAGGGCCAGCGTCCGGGTTCGTCGAGGCAGCAAGTGCTCCGGACTCATGGTCGAAGGCGCGCCGCAGGATGCGACCGTCCGCACTGATCGCGTACTTCACGCCAGAATCCAGCATCAGGAAAGGCTGCCCACAGCGGGCAAGATCCGCATGGATGGAGACAAAGACGATGTCTCCCTGCCGTACGACCTGGAACCCACGCGCTTCCAGCGTTTCCCAACAGAGCCGGGACCCGGTCCCAGATGGCATGAGATCATTGGCCGCAACCATCAGAGCGCGAAACATGACGCCATCGAGCGCGTAGGTCTTGTCGCGCTCTCCGACAATGATCGCGGGACTCCTGTAGAAATCCGGGAACACGACGGACGGGTCCTCGTGCACGGGCGGCGCGGAGGAGCTCTGACTCCGCACGCAGCTCACGAGGATCGCCAGTGCCACCAAGGGGATGCTTCTCATGAGGTCCCAGGTCCATGAAATTAGAGAGGCGCGGAGTGTGGCACGGAGCCAGAAGTACGCATGACTCTCACGGCCAGTATCATCACTCCCACCCAGTGCTCGTGCAGGTAGGCAACGCATCCTCACGTCGAGGCATCAGGGCATCTTCGCGCAGCGGGTAAGAATCCTTCGGGCGGAACTCCCTGGCGGACTCGCATGGCCCACAGCCGTCCTCCACCGAGAGCGGCGTTGACGACTTCTGGGAGACCGGGCAGTAGAGTCGAGCGTGGTAGGGCCTCCGGATCTGGTGGCCGGCCCGGTCTTCAAAACCGGTGAGGGGCCGTGAGAGCGGTCCCTGGTGAGTTCGATTCTCATGCCCTACCGCCACCTTTTCTCCTCTGAAATCGGGCGGTTGTGGCTGGCCGTCGGCGGGACTTGAAGCGTTCGGGCAAGTGCGCAGGCGTTCAGTGGTTACGTCCCTTTTACGTCACTTTTACGTCCCTATGGCGGCCCATCGCAGCGCTCGATCGTGACGTCGCCTCAATGCAGATGGCCACGTGACAAGACACTGGTGTCGCCAGTGCGGAAACGTTCAGCGCCGGCGTGCAGACCTTCTCTAGCGCGATGGCCACGAAGTGCACGCCGCTTTGCCGTGCAATGCGAGCGACTCCAGCGAACTACGTGTCCGGTCCGTACACAGCTGTGCGTGTCGGTCGAAAGTCGTATGCTAGCTTCAAAGGACAGCACCCAGCATGACCAGGTATTGGTGGGTTAACCACTCGCAGACTTTCCGCCAGGAGATCGAGGGAGGGTACCTCTGGTCGCCCAAGCAGGAGGCCCACGGAGCCCGGAGCCAGTTCTACGAGAACATGCGGCTGGCTCGTCCAGGAGACATGGTGCTCTCGTTCGCCGATGCGCACGTTCGCTTTATCGGGCGAGTCACTGACTATGCACTCAGTGTCCCGAAACCCTCGGAGTTTGGAAGCGTGGGGGCGAACTGGTCGGCCGAGGGCTGGCTCCTTCCAGTGACGTGGGTCCGCCTCAATCCGGCAGCCCGTCCCAAGGACTTCATGGACGTACTCGGGACGCTGCTGCCAACGAAGTACTCCCCCATCAACCCGGTCACTGGGAACGGCAACCAGAAGGCCTATCTCGCGGAGATCTCGCGAGCGGTCTTCGAATCGGTCACGAGCAGGGGCACGTTCGACCAGGAAGCGCTCCGAACAACCACCGGAAGGAACTCCGGCGACTTCGTCGAGCTTCTGGAGGTTACAGTTGAAGAGCGGTTGAAGCAGGACGTGTCGCTCGGAGAGACGGAGAGGACACAACTCCTCAAGGCCCGAAGGGGGCAAGGCCAATTCCGCGAGCGCCTCTGCCGCATCGAGCAGCGATGCCGGGTGACGGGCGTGTCGAATCTAGCGCTACTAGTCGCCAGCCACATAAAGCCATGGCGGGCCTGCACAACGGCACAGGAACGCCTCGACGGCTACAATGGCCTGCTGCTCACCCCACACGTCGACCTCCTATTCGACCGGGGGCTCCTCAGCTTCGGGGACGAGGGGCGAATCCTGCTGTGCCCTCGCCTGGAGCGAGACGACCTTGAGAGATTGGGCTTGGAAACACGCCTCCAGCACTCTGTGGGAACCTTCCTGCCCGAGCAACGGCGCTATCTGCGGTACCACCGGGAACACGTCTTCCTCGCCGAGTGACGTAGCGGGCGGGTGTTTCGTGCCGCATCAGGACGAGTTGCCGCCTAACGTGCCTGCCGCGCTCCGGTGTTCGTGGTGAGCCGTCACGTCGTTTCCCCGAGGCGGAGCACCACCTAGCTATTCGTGCGGACGCTCCGCTAAAGGCCGGGAGAACAGCTCCAGGAGTCGTTGAATCTTCTCCCGTTTGGAGCCTCCGATCTTCAGCTGGTGCTTCGCCAAGACGGCATCGAGCTGCTTGGAGTCAAGTTCCATCATCAGCGAAACCTCGCTGAATCGAGACTCCCAGAGTAGCTGGACGAGGTGCTCCTTCGAGCCAGTTATCCGCGGTGCGTCGATACCCGAGAGGATGTCCGACAGATCCTGGCCTCGGAACGAAGCGAAGAGTGCGTCGAATGCGGGCGCGGACAGCTGGCGTGGCTCGGGCGGCGGAGGCGGGGGTTCGGCAGGCTTAGGCCGAATGTCGTAGCCGAGAGCGAAGAAACGGACCAGGCGAGTAACGAGTTCGTCCTTGCTGCCTCCCACCCCGAGTCCGACATCCCGGCACACATCGCGAAGCGTCGCGAGCGGCACCGGTGTCAAGACCTCGATGGGCTGCACGTAGTTGTCCACGAGTCGCTGAACTTTTTCCTCCTTGGTACCGCTCGTCCGGAGGGCTGCCGCTTCGAGGGCCGCACTCACATCGGCTCCCGTCAGGCGCTCGAAAAGCCGCTTGCGAGCTGCGGCGCCGGCTTCGAGGCCCAGCACCTGCCGAGCGATCGCGACGAGGTCTTCCGGGAAACGGAGTTGGCCGTGCGCGCTATGAACTAGCCCACTCGAACGCAGCCCGTTGAGGGCTCCGAGGAAGGCGTGGTCCGCGTTCCAGAAATGGTGGAAGTCCTCGTGGTGCTCGATGAGGAAATGCTCGACCTGACGAATCTTCAGCTCGCGACGAAGCACCCCCAGGAGCGCGGCTTCGGATGCATCGAGTTCGAGTTCGTTCCGCCGCGCCTCGAGCAGTACGTGTCGGTAGACGACAAGCCCATTATCCCGTCCCAGGATTTGCCCCTTGGTCACCCGCTGCGCCAAGTCGAGGGTCTCAGCGATGACGCTCTCCTTGAGGCCGTCGAGTGGGAGAGAGTAACCCTCCGCATCGAGCAGCCGCTCGAGCATCCGGAATGATGGGGGCTGGAGATTGTAGATGGTTTCTCGGACGTACTTCGGGCTGCGCAGCACGTTCTCCAGGTTGAGGCACACAGTCGCACGATTCTCCGCCTCACCCGCTTCAAGATGGTGATGGGCGAGCCTATCGAGCGTCTCTTGATCCAAACCTGCGAGGAGCTCTACGAGCCGCATGGAGTCATTCTCACATGATTTCCGCGAGTGCCGTGAGACCAAAGCGCCCAAGTGCCGAGGTCAACGCGTCACCCTCCAGTTGCGGAGTACCGTGCAGGTGAACGACATACCGGACCGACGACACTCCGGGATCGACCGCATGGATGCGCGGAACCGTGGCGAGGGCGAAGGCCATCGGAGGAATCAACAACCGGTACCGAGTCGAGGCTGCGTCCAGAGTCGCAAGCGATAGGCTGTGTCGCGCGAGCGCTTCGAGCAGCGGTGTCGCATCGGAGAGGCGGGCAAAGAGCGACCTCACGAGATCAGCCACGCTCTGCCCCGTGGCGCTGCGGTCTGCCGCGAGTGAGAGGAGGATGCCAGAACCGTCTTGGGGAGCCACCTGGGTGAGCGACACATGGTGCACACCAGGGTGGCGCGAAGCCTTCACCTCCAACCGTGCCTCTTCGACGAAGAAGTCGTACGTCCCGCCATCGCTCCCCCGCCAGCCGCGCACGAGGACGTCCGGGTCAGCGCTCTGATTGATGGTCCACAACTCGCCCCACAAGCCGAGTTCCTCCGCCTCCGAAAGACGAGCGGCAGGCGCGAAGAGGCTACTCCAGCGCTGGAGCAGCGAAACAACCATCGCCGCCGTCGGTGCCGGAGTGGAAACGAGCGCGTTGCCCAATTCGACTCCCAGCGGAGCGAAGACGTCCAAGAGGTGTTCGTCCACGCAGGCGACGGCAATGGCGCTCGCGGAAAACTGTGTGCCGCCCACGTCGAAATCCACAGCGGGATATCCATGCACCCGGAGCGCACGGGTAGAGAAGCCTGTCGTGGCATGGCCATGCACCCCCGTAACAAGGAGCGTGGGATCACGCTTCGGGCTGAGCGCCACAAGCAGCTTGGCGTGTCCGGCCACGAGCTCACCGACGACTTGGTATGTCTTCTCGTCCGGGTTCGGCGCAGCCGCGGCGGCGTCCGCAAGTAGACGGCGCAAGTCGGAGGCAGCCCATTTCATTCGACGGGTCCGGCGCCGGCGCTTGCGTCGTTGAAGACGTGCGTGGGCAGATCGGCTCGCATGGGTAGGACGAGTTCCGGGAAGATGTACGGGAAGTCGATGTTGACTTCGACCGTTTGCCCGATTCGCTTCAGCTGCCCCGAATCGTCCTTGAAGATGCAGAGGACGGGACGCCCGGCAGCGCGCAGTTCCTGGAGCTCCGCCCCCCCGACCATGCCTTCGGTCAAACTCGTGCGCTTTGCGGTACGTGCGTACAGATAACCTTGGTTCCCGAAGAGAGCCGAGGAGCTTTGCAGGACACTCTTGATGGCCTCAGGGTCCCACTGCCCCGTGCCCAGATTGTCGTACGGGAGGTAGCCCAGCGCCTCGATGATCTCCGCGAGCGACACGGGGTGGAGCGCGTCCCGCTTGATCGGTCCGAACTTCCCACCCGGGAACAGCTTCTCGACCTTGTCGAGGGCCTTCTTGTGCTCCGCGGCAGCCGACTTCGGCTGGAAGAGAGGCGCCGCTGGGTAGAGGTGCTCGCCCGGCATGTAGGCCACGACGTGTGACGTATCGAGCACGCTGGTGCGCGTTGCCCGCAGTTTGCGCGCGACTTGTACCGGCACTCGAGCCGGGGAGCCGTTTGTCCCGAGAAGGTTGCGCAGCCGGTGCTCGGCCGTGCAGATCTGGTGGAAGCGCAGGGCCTGGATCTCGGGGATGTACACGCGGAGGAAAGGCTTGGCCGACTCCCGGTAGCCGAACATACGCGCGTGCTGAAGCATCGTGTCCATCTGAGCGATCTTCGCGGAGCGCAAGTAGTAGGTGACGAGCAGATTGTCGATCGTCAGGCCGCGGCCCAGGATGTTCCCGCCGACGATGAAGTTCAGCTTCGGCCCGAAATTGGCGTCGTCCTGCTCCGAGTTGACGACCTTCACCTCACGATTGCGCAGGCGCTGCCGCACGTACTCCTCGACGGTTTCCAGCGGAGGCAGGGAGGTGACGCTGCGCGACAGCTCCTTGAGCCCACGCTGCAAGCCGATGCGGGCGGTCGTGCGGTCGCCCTTGAGCGACTCGTAGACCTCCATGAGCAGCTCGCGTACACGCTTCGCCGCCACCTCGTGGTCGTCTTTCTTGACGCTCGTGTGACAGAGGTAACTCTGCGGGCCGAGCTTCGACTTTGGGTCGGCGAGTCCCTGCGCAGCAGCTGCGACCAGGAAGTAGTACAGGGAGTTGCGCAGGCCATCGGGCGTCTCGCCCCCGGTGAGACTGTCGCCCTCGTCAGCGGCGATATAGACCAACGGGGCCGCACCTTCATCGATCACGTTCTTGGGGAAGAAGAACTCCCCACCCGTGTACCCTTGCCCCGGCTCAAGCACCTCGGTGAATAGGGGCCGAAGCGGGCTGTCCGTGTTCTGGAGGAGCAGGGCATACGGCGTCGCGGTCACTTGGAGGTACAGGTGGTGGCGAAGCGTCTGCCGGATCGAGAAGCCCTCCTCCCCTTCGCGGTCGTTGACGTTCGTTTTCGAGAAGATCGCGCTCGGGACCGCACTGGGAGCAGGAGCCTTGCCCTTTGCGCGCGCACGTGCCCGGGCAGCAACACTCGTGTCGAGCGACGCCTGATCGGCCTCGTCGTCGAGGATCAAGGCTGGATGCTCCGAAGCCCCGACCGTCTGTAGGAAATCGACGAACGTCGAGAGGTGCGAGGTGTTCTTCGCCGTAATCAGGACAAGACCGGCCTCTGAGAGCGACGCACGCACGTGGTCGACGTCCGAGATCCACGACCCGATGTCCGTCGACTCTTTCACAACGACGCCCTGGAGCACGCCGAAGCGGTCCGCGGTCTGCTTCACCAAGCTGACGTTGTCCGAGGTGAGGACGACGATGACTTTGAAGCCGTTGTCGATGGCCATCGCAGCGGTGGTGATCATCGCCAGCGTCTTGCCGCTCTGGACTCGACCATAGAGCAGTCCCGTCGGGCAACCGTCCTTGAACGGAGCCTGCTCCGTCGCGAGCCCCGTGCCGCTCGGGCCGACCTCTCCGGATGCAACGTTCGCCTCGTAGTGCCGCAGGATCGATGTCATGAGCCGCATCACCTGCTCCTTGACGCGCTCAAGGGTCGCCAGAGGCATGGGTAGCGACTTGCCAATTCCCGCCGCGAGTGCGCTCAGGGTGTCCGACAGCACGGGACCGTCGATACGTGGCACGAGCGTTGGCGCTCCTGACCCGACCTTGGCAGTACCGATCTCTCCACTCACCGTGCACCCTCCTCAGGTATGGCGGAACGAGCCGTGTTGGCCGGCCCCCCGCCGGGAAGTCACTATCCTATGCGGGCATGGAGGAACTCCCCCCCGCATTTGAGCCTGGCCCGCAGGTATCTTACCTGCTCTGGGATCGGCAAGCCTTGAGGCCCATCCGTCCCGAGCAGAATATTTTTGGGGCGACCATCCCACCACTTCGTGTCAGGCCGCTTCTCCGGTCTGGCTCCGCAGGCGATTCAGGCGGCCGTTGGGCTCGTTGCGAGTTGCTGAATTCAGCTCCGTGGCAGAGAACTTCCAGCGAGAGCTGAACGAGCAGCGGCGTGAGTTACGGGCGCTCGGCAGGCATTGCACGAGGCGATGACGAGCATCACAGCCCGGCAGGACTCGCTGGAGGCGCTTATCCGCGGTACGCCCCGAGAGGAGCGCGTTTCCAGTGGCAAGGGTGAGCCTTCCTCCTCCCCTGCCCCGCACCAGGCGACGGCCAACAACGCCGCGCCCGGCGGCAAGTACCAGGGAAACGCCCACGAGGCCAGACTCGCGCCTACCTTGGGCCGTGCTGCTGTAGGGGAGCTTCGCGCTGCACGTCTTCGCCTACTCCCTGTAGCGGTGCCATCATCGGAGAGTCCCCTCCCACGATCTAACCCTCATCCCTGGCTATAAGCTCCTGGCGGAACTCCTCCGCTGACGCTCGGATGGCTGCGACGGGTAACGAGCTGACACTACCTGTCGAGCTCACCTGAGCGTCGCTACACCGCAGAGCCCCTACCCCACTCAACCCTGCGCCCGCTGGTGCGCATCACGCGCGCCGAGCGGGCTCCACGCCCTTCATGCGCGCACGCATGGACGACACGTGAAGAAGATCATCACCGCAGTCCGGAACTGCCGCCTGTTCCGGCCAATGACGTTCGAGGAGGCGAAGTGCCTCTGCCGAATCCTCAGCAAGCCCATCGTCTGCGAGAACACGAGCATCCTGAAGACGCCCCTAGACCACGACGATCACCGCGGAGTTGCACGGCACTTGGTCTGGATGGCCAAGCGCACGAGGAGGCTCCGCCTGAGCCGAGCCCGTCTGCTGCTGCACTTCCGCCTACTGGTGGGCAGCTCACAGGAGCGGGGGGACATCATCGCAGGCTGCTTCGATGCGAACTTCGAACTGATGCTCAAGCTCCACCAGGACGATGGGCCACCGCCTGGAACGAAGAGTCCGCCTGACCAGTGCGACAGCGTCCGAAACGCGCGGGCGCCGGTGGGTATCAGCATCTGAACCCGGGAATTCCCTCTCGGATCCCACCAGAAGTCCTGCATGGCCGTTTTCCCCATCATCACCAACAACCTCGGCAAGATCGCCGCCACCGCGGCGGCAGCCACCTTGAGCGCGGTGGGCTACGCAAACCGCCGTACACGCACTGACGCCGAATTCACCCACGAGCCATCCACGAGCAACAGCCTGGACCTCGCTGGAGGCGGGCACGCCAGACTAGGCTCTTCACCGAGAGAGCAGCCACGTAAGGGGCAACCGCGTGCATCAGTTAGGCAACGCCGGGGGCGCCGTATTATCCTTCCCTACGTGACACGTCCTGAAGAAACCATACAACCCCCGGCAGAGGTCTCGCGGCGGATGAAGACCGTGCGGCATCGAGACACGAAGCCGGAAATTGCGGTTCGGCGTCTCCTGTGGAGAGCAGGAGCGCGGTTCCGGACCTGTCCCCGCGACTTGCCGGGAAGACCCGACATCGCCAATAAGGGCGCGCGCTGGGCGGTATTCGTTCACGGCTGCTTCTGGCATGGCCATCGCGGTTGCAAGCTGGCGACCGTCCCGAAGAGCAACCGCGCTTTCTGGCAGGAGAAGTTGGCCTCCAACCGTCAGCGTGATGCACGCAAGGCGCTTGCACTTCGGCGCCTCGGTTTCCGGGTTTTTGTGGTATGGCAGTGTGAGCTGCGGAACCCGGATACCCTCGTCCGTCGTTTTTCCAATGAGGGTGTAACGAAGTAATGAGCCACGACTTGGACGAGATCAACGACGGCGACCTGGCATTCTTGTGCCGCAAGAATCGTCCGGAGGACCCTGACGGCTCTGAATGCTTGCGACTGGTCGATCTCTTCGCAGGCTCGGGAGGCCTGACCTTGGGGGTCATGGAGGCGTGCCGTGCAGTGGGAGTGGGTCTTGAGGTCCTCCTAGCCATGGAGTTGGAGGAAAAAGTTCGTAAGGTGTACGACCTGAACTTCAAGTCGGCAGTGGAGCGCGATCGAGACGATGTACGTTCCCGGTTCAACCGGGCTCCCGGACGGAAGCTATCCTCCGCCGAGCTCAAGACCCAAAAAGAAGTTGGGAAGGTAGACATCCTCGTGGGAGGTCCCCCATGCCAAGGGCACTCGGATCTCAACAACCATACCCGCCGGAACGACGAGAAAAACGAACTTTACATGGTGATGGTCCGAGCGGTGGAGATTCTCAGGCCCTCTTATGTCCTCATCGAGAACGTCCAGGGCATCCGTCGCGACCACAGCGCGGTCCTTGAGCGCGCGACCAAGTATCTGAAAGAAAAGCTGCACTACTCGGTGGACCACCAATTGGTGCGCATGATCGACATCGGGGTACCCCAAAAGCGCGTTCGGCACATCCTCGTCGCAGCCCGAGATATCGACGTCACAGGGGTGCTCAAGTTCCCTCCGCTCGATAAGCCTCGCACCCTGGAGTGGGCTATCGGAGACCTTCAAGGAATTATACTTCCATCAGTCCTCGACGTCGCTGCTCGGCTAACGCCCGAGAATAAGAAGAGAGCGAAGTACCTTCTCACGAAGAATAAGTACGACTTGCCAAACAGGCTTCGCCCTCCTTGCCATAAAAACAATCCCTCTCACCGCTACACGGCAATGTATGGGCGACTGAAGTGGGACGAGCCCGCGCACACCATCACCACCGGATTCGGCAGCCCTGGCCAGGGGCGTTATCTGCACCCCAGACAACTCCGGACACTGACCCCACATGAAGCGGCGCGGGTGCAATTCTTCCCGGACTGGTTCAAATTTGGCGAATCCCCCGGGCGTGGATTACTTGCTCACTGCATCGGCAATGCAGTGCCTCCGAAGCTGGCCTTCTCCGTACTCGTCCAACTCCTGCGCAAAGACGCAACCATTACCGCGACGCTGAAAGCCCAAGGGGAAGCGGCCTAAGACTCGCAGAGTCCTGAGTAGAACTGGAGTAATACCGTCTCCTCAGGGCATAGACCGAAGCCCAAGAACCAAGAAAGATGCCAGGCTAGCGGGGACGTCCCTCCCCGATGGATTGGCGTGCAGCAACGTGTCCCCGCCGGAAGGCGCAGCGGGTCACCAACTGCTGCTCACCCTTGCGGCGCCCCCGGCTTCTTCTTCGGTGTCATGGGAAACGCTTCAGCGCGAGCTGCCCGACGTGAGTGTCTTTCGGGAATCCTTGCAGAAGACTCGCGATGTCAATCGCGTCCTACGCTGGGCCTGCTTCGAACTCTCGAACCGCCAGGCCTAACTCCTGGCCCCGGATCCCCTTAC
Organism: Hyalangium sp.; assembly: GCF_035629615.1. GTDB lineage: Bacteria > Myxococcota > Myxococcia > Myxococcales > Myxococcaceae > Hyalangium. Next base: position 14,495 of record NZ_DASPHO010000071.1, read on the forward strand.
TCCGAAGGGAACCTCGACCGAGCCACAGAGCCTTCTGTGGCTGGAGAAGCTTGAGTGGCGCATGGATGATCGCATCTGGGATCTGTGACTCTTCCAGACGCCTCCTGGGGCTCCTAAAGCCAGTTGCACGCCTGCCACGAAATTGCGTACGCACCAAACCCCATCAGGGTCGGAGGAGTGTTCTCTCTACTCCGTTCGTCAGGGTAAATCCGTGTTGGCTTTGTCTCCCCCGGGCAGGCGAAGCCGGAGGGAGAAGACGTAGGACACGTCGAGCGGCTTGCCGTCACACAGGAGCGGCGTGTAGCGGCTGCCATGCAAGACGTCGAGGACCTCCTGCTCCATGGAAGGCAGGGCCTTGATGACGCGGCAGTCCTTCACGACGCCCTGACTCGTGAGGGTGCAGCGCGCGATACCAAGGCCGCTCACGCCAGCCTCCAGGGCCTCTGGGGTGAACTTCGGCTCCCTGCCACTGCGCTTCTTCGGGAGGGTCAAGGTCCCAGTCTCGCAGAAGGGATACCCCACAGGAGCCGATGGGTCGGACGCGGGAAATCGCGGAGGCTTGCCCCTCTGAACCGTGCCCAGGACGCACGTGCCCAGATATGGCTCCTTGGAAGATGCGGAGTCGGTCGGCTCACACTGGGCCACTGGCGCCTGGGAGGAAGTGCCCCCATCCTCCCCAGCGGCATGCCCCCTGGGGCCCACCAGCAGCAACCCCGACAGGACAAGCGCGGCGAGTACGGATGAACGCTTAGAGGGCGTAGGCTCGTTCACGGTGGGCACTTGTAGCACCCCTGAAGCGCCCCGGCTTCCAGAACACTCTCCGACCGTTGAGCGGTGGAGCAAGGCAGCCTGAGGAAGAACGGCTTGGACGGGGCGCCCTCCGTTCGTTAGCTTCAACCGAAGTCCCCCTTCATGACCCGCCTCTACCTCGTCCGCCACGGCCAGGCCTCCTTCGGCGCCGGCCCCTATGATCGACTCTCCCCTCTCGGGGAACGCCAGTCGCTCCTGCTCGGCCAGCACCTCCAGCGCATCGGCCTCCGCGCCGACGCCTGGCTCAGCGGGACCCTGGACCGTCAGCGCTCCACCCTCGCGGGGATGCTCCAGGGACTGGAGGCCCCCCCCTCCACAGAGGCCCTCGCTTCCTTCAACGAGTACGATCACGAGGCCATCCTCAGCGCCTACCTGCCCCGCGTCATGAAGGAGATGGGGTTCGCTCCCGATCAGCTCAACGTCCTCTTCACGGACAACCGCCAGTTCCAGGCCGCCTTCGTCCGCGTCATGCGGCACTGGATGGACGGCGCGCCCCATGAGCGTGCCCCCTTCGAGACGTGGGAGGCCTTCCAGGCGCGCCTCGGCGAGAGCCTGGAGCAGCTGACCCGCTCCCACCACGAGCGCATCGTCGTCGTCACCTCCGGAGGCCCCATCGCGCTCGCCGTCCAGGTCGCGCTGGGCCTCACGCCCGAGAAGACCTTCGCCCTCAACTGGGCCATCTACAACGCTTCCCTCACCGAGCTGCGCGCCCGCCGTGGCACACTCATGCTGTCCAGCTTCAACACGGTGGCCCACCTGGAGCTCGCCGGCGACCCCAGCCTGCTCACCTACCGCTGAGAGATCCCATGCACCCTTCCCTCTCTCCCACCACCCGCGAGCTGCTCACACGGCTCCGCCAGTTCGTGGACCGTGAGCTCCTCCCCCTCGAGCCCCTCTTCCTCAGCGCCGACTGGGCCCGGCTCGAGCCCGTCCTCGCCGAGAAGCGCCGCGCCGCCAAGGACCTGGGCTTCTGGGCTCCCAACCTCCCCAAGGAGGTGGGCGGCCTGGGGCTGTCCCTCGTGGAGCTCGGCCTCTTCTCCGAGGTCGCCGGCCGCACCCCCACGGGCCACTACGTGTTCGGCTGCCAGGCGCCCGACGCCGGCAACGCGGAGCTGCTCCTGCTGCACGGCACCCCCGAGCAGAAAGAGCGCTGGCTCCAGCCCCTGGCCCGCGGCGACATCCGCAGCTGCTTCGCGATGACGGAGCCGGAGAACCCCGGCTCCAACCCCACCACCCTCACCGCCATGGCCGTGCGCGACGGTGATGACTACGTGCTCAACGGCCATAAGTGGTTCACCTCGGCGGCCGACGGCGCGAGCTTCGCCATTGCCATGGTCGTCACTTCGCCCCAGGCACAGCGCCACCAGCGCGCCTCCATGGTCATCGTCGAGACGGACCGGCCCGGCTTCCAGCTCGTGCGCAACATCCCCGTCATGGGCCACTCGGGCGGCGGCTACTACTCGCACGCGGAGGTGCGCTTCACGAACTGCCGCGTCCCCGTCACCCACCTGCTAGGCGCCGAGGGCCAAGGCTTCGTCCTCGCACAGGATCGGCTCGGCCCCGGCCGCATCCACCACTGCATGCGCTGGCTCGGCATCTCCCAGCGCGCACTCGACGAGCTCATCCACCGAGCCCTCACCCGCCAGATCGCCGAGGGCCAGCGGCTGGCCGATCAGCAGATCGTCCAGGTGTGGATCGCCGAGTCCGCCGCGGAGATCCAGGCCGCGCGCGCCCTGGTGCTGCAGACCGCCGCGCTCGCCGAGCACGAGGGCTTCAAGGCCGCGCGCGATCAGATCTCCATGATCAAGTACGTCACCGCGCAGGCCATGGAGCGCGTGCTGGATCGCGCCATCCAGGTCCACGGCGCGCTGGGCGTCACCGATGACACGATCCTCGCGTTCCTCTACCGGCACGAGCGGGCGGCGCGCATCTACGATGGCCCGGACGAGGTCCACAAGCTGTCCGTGGCTCGGAGCCTCCTGAAGCAGCACGCACGGCACACCCGCGAGGAGACCCACCCTCCCCGCCAAGGGGAGGCGCTGGATGCGAACAAGCTGCAGGAGTGGCTGGTGCGCCAGAACCCCGCCTTCCTCGGCCCGCTGCAGATCACCCAGTTCTCCGGAGGCGCCTCCAACCTCACCTACCTGCTGCGCCAGGGCGACCGGGAGTGGGTGCTGCGCCGGCCGCCCTTCGGGACGAAGGCGAAGACGGCCCATGACATGGGGCGGGAGTACCGGGTGCTCTCCGTGCTGAACCGCGTGTTCCCCTACAGCCCCAAGCCCCTGGCCTACTGCGAGGATGAGGGCGTCATCGGCAGCCCCTTCTACGTGATGGAGCGGCTCCACGGCACCATCCTCCGCAAGGAGCTCCCCTCAGGCCTCACCCTGAGCCCGGAGGATGCGCGAAAGCTCTGCGAGCACCTGGTGGATGTGCAGCTGGCCCTTCACAAGGTGGACATCCAGGCCGCGGGGCTGACGGACTTCGGCAAGCCCGAGGGCTACGTGCGCCGCCAGGTGGAGGGCTGGAGTGAGCGCTACCGCAAGGCGCGCACCGATGACGTCCCGGACGGCGAGCCGCTCATGAAGTGGCTCGCCGATCACCTCCCCCCCGAGAGCGGCCGCGCCGCGCTCATCCACAACGACTACAAGTTCGACAACGTCGTCCTGGACCCGAAGGACCCGCTGAAGATCATCGGCGTGCTCGACTGGGAGATGGCCACCCTGGGCGATCCGCTCATGGATCTAGGCTGCTCGCTGGCGTACTGGATCCAGGCGGATGATCCGGAGGAACTCCAGATGGTCCGCATGCTCCCCACGCACCTGCCGGGCATGATGACCCGCCGCGAGCTCGTGGAGGACTACGCGCGCAAGTCCGGCCTGGCCATCAACGACTTCCTCTTCTATTACGTGTTCGGCCTGTTCCGCCTGGCCGTCATCGCGCAGCAGATCTACTACCGCTACGCGAAGGGGCAGACGACAAACCCGCGCTTCGCCCAGTTCGGCATGGTCGTCGGCCTGCTGAACTACCGCGCCGAGCAGGTCATCCAGAGCGGGACGTTCTGAGCCACCCTCCCGCTCTGCGCTCAGCGCCGTGTCGAACAGTGAACGACCACGGCCGCCCGTTCAATCGAGGACGGCCGTGACTTCGATCTCCACCAGCATCCGGGGATCGGCGAGCCGGCTCACGCCCACCGCCGTGGACACCGGGAGCTTGCCCTTCTCGAAGAAGCTCAGCAGCACCGCGTGCCCCTGCTGCAGGTACTTGTCCACGTCCACGGTGAAGATGTTGATCCGGACCACATCCGAGGGCTTGGCCTGTACCGCCGCCAGCGCCTTGACGATGTTCTCCATGGTGACTCGCACCTGGGTCACCACATCTCCCTCACCCACAAGGTTCCACTGGGGATCCACGGCCACCATCCCGGCCAGGAAGACCTGGGTCCTGCCCGTGGTCCGGATGGCCTGCGTGTACATGTCCTGAAACGGCGCGTAGATGTCCTTCGGGTTCACTCGCTCAATGGGCATGAGTCCTCCTTGATGAGGGGCCTGTGGGTGGGCGTTCGTCGCACGGGGCACCCGAACATGGGATTCCTTGCGACATCTTCTATTCTTAAGAGATTGGAACTCTTGGTTGATCTAGGCAGCTTTCGCCATGTATCATTTTTTTTGCGTGCTATCATAGTTTTCCACGGAGCCTCTGGATGCTCGACCCGACCGCAGTTGGGCGTTCCCATGCCACTCCCAGGCCGCGTTCGCGGCGTCCCCAGGCCCCCAGCTCCTCCGCCGACTGGCGCCTGGGGCCCGACGTCGCGCCTCCGACGTATTACCCGGCCCAGCACCACGTCTGGCGCAAGCTGAACCAGATCCAGCGCGAGCTGGCCCCATGTTTCGCGTGCCCTGAGTACCTGCGGGCGCGTGAGCGGTTGGCCGTCGACGAGATGCGGATCCCCGAGCTGCGTGCGCTGGACTGCCGGCTCAAGCAGCTGTGCGGCTGGGGCATCATCAAGGTCTCGGGGTACGTCCCCTCCCAGCCGTTCTTCCGGCTGCTGGAGCAGAAGCTCTTCCCCTGTACGGATCTGCTCCGGCACGCCTCCGAGCTCGCGTACGCTCAAGCGCCAGACATGTGGCACGACGTGATGGGCCACCTGCCCATGCTCGTCGAGCCGGCCTTCGGTGAGTTCAACCACCTCTTCGGCCGTGTCGGCTCACGCATCCGCCACGAGGCCCACCTCAACACGCTCGAGAAGATCTACTGGTTCAGCATGGAGTTCGGGATTGTTCACCCCCCCACACTTCCCGGCGACCCGAGGGACATTTCTCGCGCGCGGCTCTACGGTGCGACCCTTGTCTCCAGCGCCCATGAGATGACTACCTGCCTCACTGACGCGGTCGAGCGGCGCCCCTTCTCCATAGAGGCGGTGTCGCAGATGAAGACAGATGTTTCACGTGTCAACACGGTGCTCTTCGAGATCCCCAGCTTTGATGCGTTGCTCCAACAGCTCATTGACTGGGCGACAGACGAGCACCTGCTCTGAGTCTGGACGCCCCCACCTGGAGAGGCTTGCTTCCCATGACTGGATTGAAGACACACGGCCGGCGATTCGATTCAGTTCAGTATGATCCCCTCGCCCAGCACGAAGAGGATCTGCAGATCTGCGCGCTCGATCCGCTGAAGGCGGATGCCGTCCTGCGCCAGCTGCCCAAGCTCAACCTGGAGCGGGACGTCCCTGGGATCATCGCGCTGTTGCGCACGGTGATCCCGGACATGGAGACGGCGCGCACCTTCTCCCGGCTCGAGGCCACCGCCGCGCTGCGGGATCTCGGGATGTTCCTGGGCTCCTTGAAGAAGCACGGCGTGGAGCCGGTGGAGGTGCTGCCGCAGCTCGAGCCCGTCCTGCTCCACTTCGGGCACGAGAGTGACCTGCCCCCTCGGGACACCGTCATCCACTACGGCGTGTGGAACCCGGATGGTGAGCGGCAGCGGCTGTACACCGTCCACGAGGAGGAGGCGCGGCTGGTCGACGCCACCAAGATCGGCGCGATCCATGTGCACAACGCCATCGAGCATCTCGTCGCGCTCTACGAGATCCCGCTGGTCTCCGAAGACTTCGTCCCCGCGTCCGAGCGGGTGATTCGGGAGGTAGCGGGGCTGGTGGACGCGATCCTCTATGTGGCCAAGCACGTGCCCCGGAAGCTCTTCGCGGAGGAGATCCGTTTCTACTTCGATCCCATCCGGATCGCCGGGAAGGACTACCTGGGGCCCGGCTCCGTCGAGACCCCCACCTACGTCATCGACCACATCCTCTGGAGCGGCCAGTCCACCGATCCCGAGTACGTCCAGTTCAAGCGCGGCTACATCCCCTACGCCAAGCCGTGGGTGCGCGAGCTCTTCTTCCGCTTCGACGGACAGCCGCCGCTGCTCAGGCTGGTGGCCGAGGCGCTCTCCATCACGAGCTCGCACCCGTACCTGCTGGCCTCTGCGTCCGCGACGCTGAAGCTCATCGACGCGATGCTGAAGTTCCGGATGCCGCACAAGAAGCTGGCGGACGAAGCGTACACCCACTCCGCCACCCTCAACCCGGGACGGACGCAGGGCAGCGGAGGCTACGAGCCCTCCATCCTGGATCACATCAAGGATCTGACGCTCCAGGCGCGCAACGAGCTCAAGGAGCACATCCAGGCGTATGTCCAGAGGACGGGCGCAAGCGCGGACACCAGCGCTCTTGCAGCCCGTCAGCTGGCCTCGAACAGCTGACGCGCCCCCCCAGCCCATAAAAAGAAGCCTGGCACCCTCACAGGGATGCCAGGCTTCAGTGACGCTCGATTGAGCCGAGCGAAGGGGCTACTTCTTGGGGCCGCCCGGAGGAGTCGCCGCGCCGCCCGGAGGGCCACCCGCGCCGCCCGGAGGGCCACCCGCGCCACCGGCGGGCGGCGTGGGCTCGGGGACCTTGTTCTTCAGGGGTGGAATCGCCTTCAGGTACGCGAAGACCGCCTTGATGTCCTCGTCCGTCATCGCACGAAGGTTCTGCCACGGCATCGGCGGGAGGATGGGCCGGCCCTGGCCCATGTGCTTGCCCGTCCTCATCGTCTGGATGAACTGCTGCTCCGTCCAGTTGGCGAGCACCCCCGTCTCCTTGTCCGGAGTCAGGTTCGCCGCATAGCTCACGCCCCACGGCCCCGCCATGGCCGTGTTCGTGCCCGCAAACGCCACGATCCAGGGACCTGCGGGCGGAGGAGCGGCCGGCATCTTCAGGGACTCGGGATGGCCGGAGAGCATCTTCGTCATGTCTGGAGCGGGGCCCTCGGGGCCCATCGCAAACGGCGTGTGACAATCGTTACAGCCAGAGATGGTGACCAGATACTCACCGCGCTGGACCTGCTTGCTGGCCTTGGTCGCAGGCGCCTTCGGCTTGCCCTGAGCCGCGACAACAACAGGGACCCCTACGGCAACCGCTGCCACCAGTAACACGACACGGCTCTTCATCGCCCCTCCTCAGTGTGTGTTGGAAGAATTGCCAGAGACCCCGAGCCCCGTGGTGGGGGAAGGAGTCTCAGCGATCCAGCGGGATAACAGAGCAACCGCCTCATCGTCCACAACGACAGTGCCCAGCGGCGGCATCTGCAGCGCCGCGTAGCGAGAGCTCATCCGCTGCAGCACCACGCTGCGCTCCGGGTGTCCGGGCTCGATGCGCAGGATCGCGTCCTGCGCCTGCCCTGGCGCCCGCGCCTTGATGCGCCGCCCCACCGACGTGGCCTCCGCGCGCTCGAGCGCCGTGGGGGCATCCCCCAGCGCGTGCCGCAGCGCGAGCTCGAGGTTCCTCAGCGAGCCGTCATCGTTGTGGCAGTGGCCGCAGTTGCCGTGCAGATAGCCCAGCGCCGCGCGCTCGGTGGGAGTGGCCGCGGTGATGCGGGGGGGCGTGTCCAGCAGCGCCTTCGGGAAGCGCTTGAGCAGCTTGTTCTTCACCAGGTAGTTCAGATCCACCCCGGGTGCGGGCACAGGCTCCGCGTGCACGGCGCTCGGGTCCCGGTCCGGCGACAGCTGGAGCGCGCTGAAGCCCAGCACCTGCGTGGGCTGCCCCTGGTGGCACGCCTTGCAGTCGTTGACGCTGGGGATGCGATGCCAGCCTCCGGCCACCTCGCACGCACCCGGCTTGCCCCGGTCCGGGACGAGCACCGCGTCGCTCTCGTCCTCGTTCCACGCGTACGCGGCGTACAGCCAGCTGCCGTCCGCCTGCCGCTCCAGGTAGCGCGTCTCGATGCGCCGGCCGCCGAAGGCGAACTCCTTCCAGAACTTCGTGCCCACCGGGAAGACCCAGGCGTCCGGCTTGGAGCCGTCGATGGCCGTGCCCGGCCGCAGCGAGAACCAGCGCCGCTTGGCCGCCCCGTCCGTCCAGAGCGGGTACTGCGGCGAGTATTCGAGGTTGGCCGAGGCGACCACACGCTGGCGGAAGTCGGAGTACAGCCCGGTGTCGCGCAGGTGCTGAGGCGGAGCGCGCGTGCGGCCCACCTTGCGCGCGGCGGCCGCGCCTCCCCAGAGCGCTACGGCCACTCCCACCAGGCAGGCGAGCCACTTCAAGTGCCAGCCGCCGCGTGCAGGGTGCGCCGGGGACTGCGGGGAGACGGCTGAGTCACTCACGGGCTGTTGGACCTCCCTCTCAGGAAATCAGGACGCAGGCGGGGCGAGCATAATCACGCCCAGGCGCTCCTCAGCAATGTACCCCGAAACTCCTGAAGTCCTGGCTTCTGGAACCTCCTGGCGAGCGCGACCGCTGGGGGGAGCTGGATTCCTCCGTGGGGAATGTCGTAGCGTGCACACCCTAAACGATCCCCGAGGCCTCTCTCATCCTCGGGGAGTCGTTTTGCCCCCCACATCCGTGCATGGTATGTCTGACAGAGAACCTTCCTCCGCCCTTACGGACACCTCTGGTGCAGTGCGAATGACCCGATCTCCTCTTCTGACCGGCGCACTCTGTGCGCTCCTGTTACCGAGCCTGGCCTGTAACCTCGTCGATGTGTCCGACACGGAGAACACAAGGGGTCGTGGCGCCACCGTCTTCGACCCGTACCAGTCGGCGGCCTCCGGCTCCATCCGCCTGTCGCTGCAGTGGTACAACGGCTGCGCGATGCTGCCGAACGCCCAGGCAGTGCCCAAGAATTCCACGCCCATCCCCTACCCCGACACGTGCCCGAGCTCCGCGCACGTCGATGGCTTCCCGGACTATGTCCCCCCAGGGGAGCTCCGGCTGGTGGCCAACACCAACTACTTCTTCAACCAGTTCACGGTGACTGACACCGTCGTCAATCTCCACACGAACCCCGCGGACATGAGGGAGCCGCTGAACTGGCTCACGAAGCAGTCGCGCTTCAAGAGCCTGGACTGGAACAACGTCGCCATTCAGTCGGAGGACTGGATCTTCGGCGCCGAAGTGCCCGGAGCGCTCCAGGACCGGTGGACCCGCCAGGTCCTCTTCGACAACGCCAACTGGCGAAACGTCAAGGGCGACACCTTCACGATCGAGATCCTGGACGCAGAGGGCACGGTGCGTGGCACGCCCATCGAGTACGACCGCTCGGAGTTCCTCGTGGAGACGGCGCAGTCGGGGCACTCGCAGTTCAGCTGGCGCATGGAGAATGTCCTCCCGCCGCGCTTCCCAGGTGACATCGGGGTCAACCGCCAGCCGGAGATCCCAGGCTGGCCGCCGCAGGGGCCCGTCTTCCGCACCACGGCGCGCATGGACCTCTTGGGGAGCACCAACCCCTTCAAGACCTTCCGCATCCCGGACCTCCGCGGCGAGGGCGCCCTGCGCGTCGTCTGGAGCCAGATGCCCAACGAGCCGTTCTACTTCCCGGTGACGTTCGTGTCCCAGCAGGATCTGCCGCCCACCTGTACGGACGCGGCGGGCAACCCCACTCCGTGCGGCTTCGGTATCGATCCCAACCTCCAGATCGTCGCGCCGGCCAATGGCGAGTTCTTCACGGGGGGCGAGACCATGAACATGTTCATCGACCTGCGTGACGGGGAGGGCAACCGGCTGCACTCGCCGGACACGCTGCCGAGCGCGCAGGAGATGGTGTCCAACCAGAGCAACGGCCTGCTCTACATGATCCTGCCCTACCTGGATAACACGCTGGAGCTGGACATGATCCCCATCGTCAACGTGGCGGGTCCGCTCCACAAGCTCGTCACCCGCAGCAACCCGAAGGAGCCGGCGTCCTACTTCGCGCGAACCTTCAACTACTCGGCCATCCTCGAGACGGCGGCCACGCCGCTGGAGACCGCCGCGTTCCCGGTGAAGTGGTCCACGCGCTTCGGGCTCCAGCTGCCCGGCCAGCTCGACTCCGGCACCTACGTGGCCCTCATCAAGTGGAGCCGCTACTTCGCCGGCGAGCGCACCACCAAGCTCAAGCCCTACTTCATCCAGGTGGGCTCCAATGAGAAGACCACGTACCCGGGGCGGGTCGGCAACTGCCAGATCTGCCACCGCGGCGTGCTCTCGCTGGACAACCTGCGCCACGGCCTGTCGGTGGATCACATCGAGACCTGCAAGGCGTGCCACCAGTACGAGACGTTCCAGGGCAACACCTTCATGGAGAACCTCCACAAGCTGCACATGCGGTCGCCCAAGTACCCGCTGCCCAAGAACGACTGCACCGCCTGCCACCTCGTCAAGGACAGCGCCACGCGCCCCAGCCTCTATGCGTGCGGCACGTGCCACCTGACGTCTCACGGAGAAGAGTTCTTCGCGGCCAAGTTCGTTACCCGGGCGGAGCCGAGCCGCTATGGCAACTGCGCGCAGCAGTGCCATGGGGACAACACGCCTCAGCTCCACATCCTCCCTGAGAACTAGAAGGAAGCCTCTCGCCATGAATGGTCATCTCCGAAGCACCCTCATCCTTGGCTCCCTTCTGCTGGCAGCGGGTTGCGAGCAGTCAACCCCGCCAGAGGATTCCAAGTTCATCCCCACCGCGAGCTTCGTCAGCGCCAGCAGCGTCAAGCTGGAGACGCGCATCTCCGGCGTGGCCTGGGATCCTGAAGCGTTCTTCATGAGCCTGGCCTTCTGCGGCCAGGGCTGCCCCATGCCGCCGTTCCTCAACGAGGGCATCCCCCTGTACCTGCGCTCGTCGGTGCGCAACGCCACCATCAGCGCCTTTGATCCGGTCGCCGGAGCGCCCGTCGGTTCGGTGACTTCGGATCCGCGGGGGATCTGGGAGCTGCCCGGTGTCCCCAGCCGCAGCACCGTGCCCTACTTCATCCTCGCGACGGGCTCGGGCGAGCTGCCCACGGAGCAGATCGGTCCACCGCTTCCGCCCACTCCGCCGACGCAGTACCTGCCCACCCTGACGCTGCGCCCCATCATGACCACGGACGGCACCTGCATCTCCCAGGAGGCCGTCCACATCGGCAGGCACGGCATCTTGGAGGCCGTCGCCAAGCACCTGACGGTCGTCCAGAGCCGCCCCACGGTGGTGACGGATCTGATCGATCCCGCCCAGTACCACTCCGTTGCTGTCCTCGGCCTCTTCCACGCTGGCAACTCCTCGTTGAGGGCGCCGGCGGACAGCATTGGTGTCGAGGTGGAGGGTGGGGGCCAAGTGTATTACATCGACTGGGCTCCTCCGGGTATCCCTCCGCCCGAGCTGCGCTCCACCCGCGGCTTCATCGTCACGGACACGCCGTCGCCCGTGGGCTTCGCGGTGGTGCTGGTGCCCAATACGGGGCCGCGTCCCCTTCAGCTCACCTACAAGGTGGCGGACCCGAAGACGGACGCCGTGTCGCGCCGGCCGTGGAACTTCCCGCCCGTCACCGCGCCGCCAGCGCCCGGGATCGTCACCTTCATTGGCATGCCGATGCGTTACGCGCTTCCTGCGATTCCGCTCTACACGTTCCCGCCGCCCCCCTCGTTCTGCGTCCCGCAGTAACAGGGTGAGTTGGACGGGCGTCCCTGAGGGCGCCCGTCCTCCCAGCCCTCCCTCTCCCCGCCGCCAGGCGATCACCTCCAGCAGAGCCTTCAGCTCGCGCCGGTGATCCCCCCGCTCGTCGGCACTGGGAGACCCTGAAGAGCGTATTGGGTGCAGCGGCGCGTGCCGCCCTCGAGTGCCCCTGTCCGGCCTTGCGCGCCCCGCTCTCCCAGAGTCCCTCCGATCCTTGGGCGTGGCCGTGGCGCAACACCGTCCGGTGGCTGCCGCGAGGACGAGCACCCGCTACGGGTGGGTATGACTCGTCGTGTTGTGTGCGCTCACAATCTGTCCTTTTTCCAGCATTGTGACATTCTTTCACTCACATTATGCGCATCGCGATCATTGCCACGTTCACTCACCCCACTCGGAAGCGCGTCAAGGAGTACTCCATCATGCAGTCCTCGGTGCCGGAGCTCATCGCCGGGCTCTGTCCGCCGCATGTGGAGGTGGAGATCTTCAATGAGAAGGAGGTGGAGATCCCGCTGGATCGGCATTGGGACCTCGTCTTCTTCTCCTACCTGCACTCGTACTACGAGCACACGAAGGTGCTCTCCACGCTGTTCCGCCAGCGCGGGATGGTGACGGTGGCGGGGGGGCGGCACGCGGGCCACTTCGCCGATGATGTGGCGCAGTACTTCGACGCCGTGGTCCTGGGAGAGCCCGAGGCCAACGTCCCCTCGGTCATCCAGGACTTCGAGAAGGGCCAGCTCCAGAAGCGCTACAGCCTGCCCTCGCTCGGCCCGGCCGCCATCAAGCCGCAGCGGTACGATCTGCTCGACTTCAAGATGAGCCCGATGCGGATGTCGAGCATCGAGGCGTCGCGGGGCTGCCCCTTCACCTGCAACTTCTGCGTGCTCACGGGCCACGAGAAGTACCGCTACCGCCCCGTCGCGGACGTCATCGACGAGATCAAGACGAAGATGGCCTTCAACAAGAACTTCTTCGGGCTGATCGACGACTTCTTCGGGTTCGTGGACAACAACCTGGGCGGCTCGCCCAAGTACCTGCGCGAGCTGTGCGAGGCGCTCATCCCCCTGAAGAAGAACTGGGGCTGCGCCCTGACCTTCAACATCCTCAAGGACGAGTCCCTGGTGAGGCTGATGGCGCAGGCCGGGTGCCGCTACATCTACACCGGCCTGGAGTCCCTCAACCCGGACTCCCTCAAGGCCATGAACAAGGGCCAGAACAAGCTGTCCGAGATCGACGCCGTCATCCGCCGCGCCTTCTCGAACGGCATCGTCCTCTCGTTCGGCCTGATCGTCGGCTCGGACGGCGACACCAACGAGTACCTGGCGAAAGTGCCGGAGTACCTGTCGGACCTGCGCTACTTCTCCATCACGTTCCTGGGCATCGTCTCCCCGTACCCGGAGACGCCCTTCTACCGCCAGCTCCAGGCGGAGGGGCGGCTGCTGCCCGGCACCATCAGCAGGGACTATGACGGGTACACGCTGTGCCACCGCCCGAAGAACCTGCACCCCTCAGAGGTGGCGGAGCACTTCACCCGCCTGTGCACTGAGCTGGGCTCCCTGCCCAACCTGGTGCGGCACTACTGGTCCAAGCTGATGATGAGCAACATGCCGCGCTACAAGAGCAGCGTGCTCTTCTCCGGGCCGGAGATCCTCAGCATCCGCAACCCCGTGAAGAACAAGGCCCGCCGCTACATCGCCGGCCTGGATCCGATCGAGGACTGGGACGCCGAGCAGATGGCGAAGCTGGGGCTACAGCCGCAGCGGCTCAGTTGAGGCAGGCGCAGTCGAGGAGGGCAGCGCCGCGGGCTGCTTGAGCATGGGCGCGCCCTCCACCTCCATCCGCTGCACACGCCGTAGCTCGGCCAGGGCGCCAACGGAGGTGAACACCTCCCGCGCCCGCGCCAGCAGCTGCGTGCGGCGGTGCGGCAGGGCCACGGCCGCGTCGAAGCAGGCCACGCCCAGCTCCCAGCGGTTGGGCCCCTTCTCGAGCAGCTCGATGGCCTGGAGGAACACGGGCTCAGCGGCAGCGCTGCCCTTGCGCAGCCGCAGGAAGCGGGCCGTCACCCGGAGCGCCGGGCCCTTCATGTACGGGTAGATGCGGGACAGGGCGCGCGCCTTGAAGCTGCCCAGGCGGACGATCCGCAGCAGCTTCGAGCGAGGCACCGAGGTGGCCCCCTCCTCCAGCGCGAAGAGCGCCGCCTCCGCCGAGTCCACCAGTCCGATCTGCAGGAACGGCACCAGCACCTGGTACTTCCACACGGTGTCGAAGGCCTGCACGGCCACTCGCGCCGCCTCCTCCGCCCGGTGCTCTCGCACGGCGACATTGGCCAGGTGGTTGAGCGCGGCGCACTGGTTGGCCAGATCATCCACCTCGATGCTGATGCGCAGCCCCTTCTCCAGATCCGCGCACTGCTGCGCCACCTCGCCCTCGCCCCGCAGGTAGCGGCACATGGGCAGCCAGGCGTGCGCCCACCCCTGATGCATGAGCGCGTTCAGCTCCACGCCCAGCTCGCCCATCTCCCGGAAGTACCGCTCGGCCGTCTCGAAGCGCGAGGCGAGGAAGTGGCTGGTGGCCACGACCATCATCGCGGTCTGCACCTCCCACCGCTCGCCCACCTGGCGGAGCATCTCGATCGCCTCCACCCCCAGCTTGCCGGCACGATCCTGCTCATTGGCGAAGATGGCGCTGAAGCCCAGGCGGCCCAGCGCGATCCCCTCCGCCACCGCGTCCTGCGAGCGCCGGCCGAACTCCAGCGCCCGCTCGAGGTAGCGCGTCGAGCGCTTGAGCAGCCCCGCGCCAAAGAGCACGGTGCCGTAGTACGAGCCGGCCTGGCTCAGCCCCCAGTCCGTGCGGACCCGCTCCGCCATGTTGATGGACACCAGCGTGGCCCAGATGAGCTTGGAGAGATCCACGAAGTAGTAGATCCGGCCCAGCGAGTAGAGCGTGCCGAGCTGCTTGATGAAGATCGCCCGCTTGTGTGCCGGCACGGGCCGGAGGATCCACGGGAAGGCCAGGCTCAGCAGGTGGAGGCCGAAGCTGACCGCCGTGCGCAGCACCAGCCCCACCTTGGTGCGAGGCGGGGTGTGCCCCATCAGCTTCAGCGCGTGCTCCAGCTCCTGAATGGCCCGGCCGGACTCGCCCTTCTCCTGGAAGGCGCGGCCCAGTCCCACGTGGATCTCCGCGCGCACATCATCCGCGTCCTCATCGGCCAGGCGCTGCTCGAACATCTGGATGGCGGCGGCGTAGTTGCCGGACTGGAGCAGCGTCTGCGCCAGCTCCAGCATGACCTGGCGCGTGTCCTCGAGCACGACGATGCGATCCAGCGTCTCCGCGGTGGAGAGCACCTCCAGGGCCTTGTTGTAGTGGTGGATGGCTTCATCGTTCGCGTACTGGCGCTTGGCGGCGCGCGCGGCCATGAGCGTGTACTCCAGCCCCTTGGCCTCGTCGTTCCCCGTCAGGTAGTGGTACGCGAGGATGCCCGCCGGCTTCACGGCGTTGTCCTCGGCCTTCGCCTCCAGGAAGCGCGCCAGGCGCCGGTGCAGGTCCTCGCGCCCCGACACCAGCAGCGTGTTGTACGCCACGTCACGGATGACGATGTGCTTGAAGAGGCAGGTGTACGGCTCCTCCATCTCCAGCAGGACGAGCCCCAGGCTGGTGAGCTGCGCCATGGCCCGCTTCGCCTCGTCCAGCTCGATGCCCTCGGGCAGGAGCGCGTGGACGGCGTCCAGCGAGAAGATGCGCCCGATGACGGAGGCCACCTTGACGATGAGCTTCTCCATCTCCGGCAGCAGGTCAATGCGGTTGAGCACCACGTCCTGGATGGAGTCCGGGATCCGCAGGCTCTGGAGGCTGCGCCGCAGCACCCGCCCGCCCCCCGTCATCTCCTCCAGGTGCCCCTCCTCCACCAACCCCTCCACCAAGGACTCGATGAAGAACGGGTTGCCCTGAACCTTCGCCATCATCAGGTTCTCGAGGGCGGGGTTCGGCGGGGAGAGCTTCAGGTGCAGCCGCAGCAGCTCGCGCGTGTCCTCCTCGTCCAGCTGGGTCAGGTCCACCCGGCGGACGACGCCCGGCGCCCGCAGATCGCTCAGCGCGTTGCCCGGCCGCATCGTCACCAGCAGGGTGAGCCGCAGCGAGTGGATCCGCGCGGCCATGTACTCGATGAGATCCAGCGAGATCTGGTCCGCCCAGTGCAGATCCTCGAAGAAGAGGAGCACGGGCATGGACTCGTTGAGCTTCACCAGCAGCTTGTAGATGATCTGGAAGACCTGCTGGTTCTTCTGGCGCGCATCCAGGGCCGCCGTCCGCTCGTCCTCCACCACCGGCAGGCCCATGATGCCGGCCAGTACCGGCACCCACTCCGGCCCTACGTCCTCCAGTCCCTCGAAGATGCGGTGGATGCGCTCCAGCCGATCCTGGGGCCCGTCCCCCTCACGGAGCTGGAAGAGCTGCACGAGCACTTCCTTCCAAGGGAAGAAGGGCGTGAACGTCTCGTACGAGTAGCAGATGCCGTAGAGCGTCAGCGCGCCCTGCGTCTCGGCCTCCTCCACCAGCCGGCTGGACAGACGGGACTTGCCGATGCCCGCCTCGCCGGAGATGACACACATGCGGCCGTTTCCGGCGATGGCCTCATCCACCGCCTCGCGCAGCACCTCCAGCTCCTTGCGGCGCCCGACGATCTCGCCCTGCCCCTTGACGAGCAGGCTGCGCACCTGCCGCGACTGGACGCGGTAGATGGGGACCACGCGGGAGATGCCCTTGAGCTTCGCATCCTCCACGTGCGCCAGGGCGAACTCGTGGAGCGTCTTCCGCTGTGTGTTCGCGTCGATCTGGATGCCGGGCTCGCGCGCGTGGGCCATCAGCCGCGCCGCGATGTTCACCACCTCGCCCAGCGCCCAGGAGCCCTTGCGCGACTGCGCGCCCATCTCCCCCCAGTACGCCGGGCCAGTGGCGATGCCGATCCGCAGCTCCTCAATGGCGGGGAAGCCCGCCTGCCCCTGCAGGAGCTTGGAGGCGAAGTGGCAGGCCAGCGATTCCTTGTTCTGTTGGGCCGTGGGCGCGCCGAAGACGAAGTAGAGGACGTTCCCCTTGTCCGTGAAGTCCGGCATCAGCAGCACGCCGCGGTGGGCGTTGCTCTCGCGCTGGGCAAACGTGAAGAACCCGTTGAACTCCCGCACGAAGGCCTCGGCCTCGGCGTGCGGCCGGCTGGAGCCCACCTTCACGAAGACGCACGTAATATCGCGGAAGTCTCCGGTGAACCCCTGGTGCGAGGTCATCACCTTGCGCAACAGCTCCGGGTGGAGCAGCAGCGAGCACTGCCCCAGCGCCCGCGCGCCGCCCACATGCAGCGCGCGCTGGGGCGGGGGGATGTGGTTCGCTGGCGGCGCGAACCGGAAGAAGCCCTCACGCGGCTCGCCCGCCGTGTTGGGGGGAAGCAGCGCGGAGGCCTCACGGCTCAGGATCACCTCTCCGCCGGAGGACTTCTTCTCCGCATGCACCGCCTGCTCCAGCGGCTGGCCGATGAGCCCCGGCTGCAGCCACTGCTCCGGCTCTCCGAGGACGATCCGGTGGCACTCGCCGAAGCCCACGCCGACGCGTGAGGACACGGTGAAGCGCTGCCCCAGCAGCTCCACGCTGCTGAAGCGGGCCAGCTTCTTCTGGACGTGTGTCCCGCAGATCGCCGCGCGCCGCACCACGTCCGCGTCCGTCTCTCCCCGATCCGGCTCGAAGAGGGCCAGCACCGAGTCTCCGGCGAACTGGTAGATGTCCCCACCGTAGTCGCGGATGCCCTCGATGATCTCCGTGAAGAGGCTGGAGAGCAGGCGCTGGAGCGCGTCGATGCCCCGAGGCCCGGCACCGCTCAGCGAGACGACGATCGGCGTGAAGCCGGCGATGTCCAGCAGCAGGCTGGCTCCGCGTGTGGGCTCCACCGGCGGCAGGGGCGCCTCCCCCAGCTGGGCCAGCTTGCGCACGATGGCCGTCGGGACGTACGGCGCCAGCGCCGCCAGCGTCATCCGCTCGTTCAAGACCCGGTCCTCTCGAGCTGCACTGCGTCCAGGAGCATGGCTCAGGCCAGCACCGAGAAGCGGATCCAGACAGCGAACACGAACGCCACCCCCCACACGGCGATCTCCACGGTCTCGGAGAGCGGCTGCGTCTTGCGGATGGCCCCCCACACGTGGATGAGGATCATCAACCCCGAGGCCATGGCCACCAGATCGAAGAGCAGGTGGTGGCTCTTCGGATTCGGGATGCCGTGCGCCACCGCGATGATGATGGACAGCGCCGCCGCGCCGAGGCACCGCCCCAAGTAGACTGTCAGGTCCGTGTTGCCCTCCGGGATCTTCCACCCGAACCACCGCGCCCACGTCAGCGGCACGAACAACAGCGGCAGGGCGATGACCACCACGAAGAACAGCGTGGAGATCACGAGGTACCAACTGGCCAACGGATAGTCGGGGTTGATCATGGCGGAGACAGCACCCTGAACGACGCAAGACAGAGACGAGGCGTCGGGTGGCACGACTGTTCGCCACTGACCATACCAGAGTCAGCGCGCGGAAGACCTGTCAGGTTCGCTGGGAGCGCCTACCGGACCGTCGCCAGCAGCCACTCGCAGATCCGCTCCAGTGAGTCTGTTCGCTCGAGCGCGGCCGGGAACCTCCGGAACTCCCGTTCAGGTCCGAAGAGGATGGCGGCCTTGCGGTATTGGAGGGTCAGCTCCGCCTCCGACAGCGTGCCCGGCCCACCCGGCAGGAAGACGAGCGCGTGAGCGGTGAGGACGTTCACGTGGTTGCGGCTCATGGGCTCCCGGCCTCGCGCCCCGCGCAGCGGCAGGTGGGTGAGCACCGGCAGCTCCACGTTCGGGTTGGGGTAGCCCGGCGAGGGCTTGTACACCCCGTCCACCACCTCGCCGGGGATGATGCCCACGGAGAGCCCACGACGCCCTGGCACGGCGACGAACGCCTCCGCTGCCACCCGCATGACCCCCTCTCCCGCCCCTGTGAGCAGATCGTAGCCGTGCTCGGCCAGCCACCGCGCCAACGGCACCACCCACTCGCGGTACTCCTCCCGTCCGGAGCCCATCACGCCGATGATCTTTCTGAGCTGCAACATGACCCTTCCCATGTAGGGAGGCAGAGCCTCGGATTCCAGAACTTCAATGCAATCTCGGTGCTGAGGCATTCCCCCCGCTGCCAGGACTTCGAACGGCGGCGCGGCTTCACTCGCCAGACACTGAACCTTCTACGTCACCCCGCCCTGGGACATGCCCAGGATCCCACAAGTTCCCGAGTCCCTGGGCCTGCCAGTCCGTGAGGTGGCACCCTACCCGCGCACCGCGTCAACCCACCTCCATGTCGGACCATCCCCCTACCTTTTGCGAGGAAGCCGGGAGGATCAGTCATGTTCGATGTGTGCGCGGGGTGTGAACGGCGCGGCAAGGCCTATGAAATCTTTGACTGGTGCGCCCACTGCGAGCGCTCCCTCTGCCCCGGCTGCATGGAGGAGGGGTGCTGCGAGAGGCTCCCCGCACGCTCCGGCCAGCTGTCCTTCAAGCAGCTCCGAGGGCGGCTGAGCTCTCGCGCCCAGTGGCTCAGCGCCCTGCCCTCACCGGATGAGACGCCCCCCACGCTCGAGGAGCACTTCGGCGGGCGCTGCTGCGCCAGGGCCCGGGCCATGCCGTGCTCCTGCGCGTTCCACTGGGTCTGCCCCAGCCACGGAGACCAGCACGTCGGCTCGCACGACTGAAGCGCGGCCGCGCGCGGGAGCTGGAGGAGCTGAACGCCGCTCCTCCTCCCGCACCCGGCTCATTTCTTCGGACGGGGATCGATCTCGACTTCCTGGCCAGGCACGGCCATCACCGACACGGAGACATCGCCTGACGGGCAGGTGACGATGACCGGCAGCTCCTTGCCCGCCTCGATGGGAGTCTTGAGCGTGTTCTCCGGGAGCACCTCGTTGCCCACCTTGATGCGACACCCCTTGGGGTTGCCCACGAGGATCAGCATCCCCGTGCTGCCCGGCTGCGGCAGCGCCTCGGGGATGGTGCGCACATCGATGCGGTCCCGGCGCTCCGTCCTGCCGAAGCGTCGCAGCCGGCCATCCACGGCGGTGGAGACGAGCAACGCGCCGGGCTTCTCGATGCGCGGAGGGCCATCCACCCGGAGCCCACCGATGTAGAGCCTCTCGCCGGGCGAGAGGTTGTCCACCCTGATGCCGTCGCCTCCGCCCATGAGGCGCATGGCGATGAAGATCAGGATGCCCAGGGCGACGACACCCCCGGCCATCCAGATCCACTTGCGAGACGAGGGGGGCTCGGCCAGCTCGAACGGGTCCGCCGCAGGCGTGTGCTGAGCGGGAACGGGCGAGGGCGAGACGGCGGGCAAGGCGGTGCGTGACGGCGCCTGGGCAGGGGCGGGCACGGCGGGGCGGGGCATCGGCGCCGGGCTGGTGATCTGGGAGTTGGGGCGAGGTGCGGGCGCCGTGGCGACGGCGACGGCCGGGGTGCCCACTGAGGAGGGACGCTGAGCCGGCTGCTGGGCTACGGCCATGGGCGCGCCGCCAGCCTGCGCCACGGCCTGAGCGGGCGAGGACTGGGCTCCGGACATCGGACGGAGCGCCTGGCGCGAGGCGCTGCCCGCGGGAGCCTGCGCCGACGGGAGCGCGGGGCGTGAGCCCGTACCAGGGCTTCGCGCCTGCTGGCCCGCGGCCTGCTTCATCTTCGCCTGCTCGGCAGCCTCCGCCGCCGCGGCATTGGCAGCCTCCACGGCCCCCGGAGGCGCGGAGGCCGCTGGGATCGGGCGGGGGCCGCTCCCGGACTTGGCGGGGGCAACGGGACGAGGACCGGAGCCCGTGCCTGAGCGGGAGGCCGTCAGGTTGGGACGAGAGCCCGAGCCTGTCCCGGAGTTGCTGGCAGAGCCCGCCAGCCGCGCCGAGGAGCGCGTGTTGGACGGAGACTCCAGGTCACCCGTGCCGCTGGTGGCCACCTTCGGGTGCGAGCCAGAGCCGGGCGAGGCGGCGCCCGCGGGCGCGTACTCCTGCAGCCTGTCGCCCAGTGTGTCCTTGAAGAACTGGGCCACCGCGGCCGGCGAGGAGTTGAGCCGGTGGTGCGCCATCACCGCTTCGATCTCCTCGCGTACCGCCGCCGACGAGGGCGTGCGCCGCGCCGGATCCTTCACCAGCGCGCGCAGGATCAGATCTGACACATCCTGCGGAATGCTCGGCTTGAGCTGCGAGGGGACGGGCGCCGGCTCGCGGACGATGGCGTTGAGCGTGGCCGCGTCGTGATCGCGGCGGAACGGCAGCTGCCCGGTGAGCAGCTCGAAGAGCACCACGCCCAGCGCGAACACGTCGTTGCGCGCATCCAGCGGACGGCCCGCGGCGGCCTCCGGGGAGATGTACGAGATCTTCCCCTTGAGCACGCCCGCCTGGGTGTGGTCCTCGCCCTGCACCTTGGCGATGCCGAAGTCGCTCAGCTTCACGGCGCCGTCGAGCGAGATGAGGATGTTGTGCGGGCTGACGTCCCGGTGCACCACCGGGTGCGCGTTGCCCGCCGGATCCACGTAGCTGTGGGCGTAGTGCAGGCCCGCCGCCGTCTCCGCGACGATGCGCAGCGCGTGCTCCATGGGCAGCGCCAGGCCCTTGCGGCGCAGCTCGTTCATCAGCCGCTTGAGATCCGGGCCGCGCACGTACTCCATGAGGATGTACGCGACGCCCTCGGTGACGCCCACGTCGAACGTTTGGACGACGTTGGGGTGCGTGAGCCGCGCGTTCGCCCGGGCCTCGGCGAAGAGCATGTCCACGAACTCGGGATTCTCCGCGAACTGCTGGAGAATCTTCTTCATCACCAGGAACTTCTCGAAGCCCTTCACGCCCACCTGCTTGGCGAGGAAGACTTCGGCCATGCCGCCCTGGCCCAGCCGGCGGATGATCTGCAGCTTGCCGCCGCCGTGAGAGCCGCTGATGTCCGTGTTGCCCGCGTTGGCCACCGGCTCCGCGTTGGCTGAGCCGAAGAGGAACTGGGTGGTGGACTTGGACTCCAGCGCCTCGATGTCCTCCAGGGGCTTGTCCGTCAGCGGCACCCGGGACAGGAACTGCGCCAGGTTGGGAATGGAGGCCAGCCGCGAGGCCCCGCCACACACCGAGCACGGACGCTCCTGCCCCTCGTTCTGCTTGAGCAGCTGCAGGAATGAGGCGGCATGCTGTCGCTGGTGCTGCAGCTGGCCGCAGTTCTGACACTCGTACGGCAGCCACAGCGAGTGGACCTTGGCGGGCAGCGGCTTGCCGGACTTGGCCAGCGGAGACAGCACGGAGGGCGGCACCCGGCAGAGCACCACCTGCCCGGCCTTGGCCGACGTCTCCAGCACCTGCTCCAGCTTCAGCACGCCCTCCAGCTCCACCTTGGCCACGTGCGAGAAGTCGAACGCGACGCGCCCCTCCAGCCCCGAGGCCAGCCGGCGCACGTTGAGATCACCCCGGATGACGCTGGCCAGGGTGATGTAGGTGATGTCGTCCTGCACCACCTTCAGGTGCGAGGGCAGATCCAGCGGCTCCGCTGCCACCATGAGGCGCAGGTAGCGCATCACCACCGGATCCACGGTGCCCAGGTTCTGCCGGCGCATGTAGCCGAAGAACTCGCTCGGCAGATCCGCGAACTCCAGCGGGTTGGAGCAGACAGGGCAGTTGTGCTCGGGGGCGCGGTTCTCCGAGATGATCTGCGCCTCGTCCATCAGGTTGACGGCGCGCAGCCGATCCTCGCTGCACGTCTTGCACGAGTACGGCGCCAGCACCGTGAGCACGCGCGAGATGCCCGCGAAGCCCTCCACCATGTTCAGCTGGTCCACGACCACGGGGGGCGCGAAGACCACGTACATGCTGATGGCGCCAGACGGCAGCCTGGAGACGAACTCGATCCACTTGCGCACGCCGAACGAGCTGATGCGGTCCACGGCGCCGAGATCGACGACGACGATCCCGGTGAGCTCCGTGGTGGCGGGCGAGAGCGGGAACGTCTCGTCAATGACGCCCGAGATCCGCACGTGGGTGATGTTGCCCACACGGGAGCGGCTGATGTTTGCGTTAGAACCCTGGTTCTCCACCGGCCCTACCCTCATTCCGTACAGAACAGCAGCGACTTGGGGAACGCTGCGCGACGGCGCGCCTCCCCGAGATCCACCGCGCAGAGCACGCGCGACTCACGCCCCCGGATGACGCGCACGGCGATGGCATCGCTGTGCTCGATCATCCGCCTCAGTCCCAGCCCCGCCCCGCCGCCTGAAGAATTGACCTGCACACGCCCTCCATAGGAATCCAGCGCTCGGGCGAACGGCCCCGTCGTCAGCCGGCCAAACCTGTCCACCGCCTCCAGGTAGATGCGAGATCCATCCACCGCGAGCCCCAGCTCGCAAGCATCCTCCGGATCCACCTCCTGCACCTCGGTACGCCTGTGGGCATACTTCGGCTCGCCCTGCGCATCCACGGGCGCATCGAGCAGGGCGTTGACTGCCAGCTCGTGCAGCACGTCCGCCACCAGCAGAGCCGCCGTCTTCGAGCCCCCGGCCTCCTGGACGATCAACGCGGCCGCATCCGCCGAGTGCTGCACGTCCCGCATCTGCCGGATCCTCTGCCGGGCCACGGACAGGCCCTCCGGCACCAGCGAGCCCGCTCGCAGGATGGCCCCGATCAGGCGCGCCTCCCACTCCGTGGGCCCGCTCTCCGGCTCGCGCGTGGCCAGCAGCAGCGCGGGCGGGTCGCGGCGCAGCAGCTCCGCGTGCGACGGCTGTAGCCGCCCGTCGAACAGGACGAGCCGGCGCACGGTGGCGCGCGGACCGCCCGGCTCCTCGGTGCCCGAGAACAGGGAGACCCCACCGCGTGCGAGCGTGGGGGCCACCTGCTCGAGCACCGTCGGCGCGAGCGAGGGATCTGCGATCAACAGGAGGCCTTGGTCGGCCTCCAGGTGAGAGGCGGGTCTCAAAGGAGGCTAGTAGCGGATCTTGACTTCACTGAAGACGCCTCGCGGGGGGGCCGGGAAGCCGTGGGACTCCTCGTACTGCGAGTCGAACAGGTTGGTGCCCAGCAGCGACAAGGACACGGTCTCGTTGACGTTCACACCCACACGGGCGGTGGCGGTGACGTAGCTCGGCAGCTTCACACGCTCGGTGACGCCCGTCTCCTCGACGATGAAGCCGGGATCGAAGCGCGGGCCCACGAAGAGGCCATACACCTCCGCGAAGCCCACCTTGCCGATGTTGGTGCGGGCGCGGGCGTAGATGCGGTGGTGCGGGGCGTAGTCCAGCTGCGCGGAGTCGCCGCCGCCATACGGCAGCGACTGCGCATCCAGGAACTGGTAGGCCACGTCGAACGACGAGTTGGCGGAGGGGATCTGCGCCGCCATCTCCAGCTCCGCGCCCACCACGCGCGCATCGCCGATGTTCCGGAACTGCGAGGTGGAGCCGAACATGAGCTGCTGGTTGATGAAGTTCTTGGCGTGGTTGTAGAAGCCCGTGGCCGTCATGCGCACCCGGCGATTGAAGGGCCAGAAGTCCACCGCCACCTCGTAGGTGTCCAGCGTCTCCGCGCGCAGGTCCGAGGCGCCGATCAGCGTGGCCGCGTACATCTGCTGGTTGATGGCCAGCTCTGCCAGCGTGGGCGCGCGGAAGGCGCGGCCGTAGTTGGTGCGCAGCGTCAGGTCGTCCATCGCGTGGAACACGATGGAGGCGCGCGGGGAGATCTGATTCGAGCGCGCGGTCCACACGTTCTCGGGGATCTGGTACCGGTCATAGCGGGCGCCGGCGCTGAGCACCAGCCGGCTCAGGGGCCGATACTCGGCGTCCACGAAGCCGCCGATGATGGTCTGCGTCGTGTCATCCGAGGTCAACCCCTGGAGGACGTTCTGGTTGTTGACCAGGTCGTCCTTCACGTCGCCGCCGAAGGTGACGTTGAACTTGTCCAGGCTGACCAGCGCACGCACCTCACCGCCAAACCGGCGGCGCTTGCCGAGCGTGGGCTGCAGCTCCTCGGTGATCATGTTCTTCAGGTCGATCTTGCGGCGCTTGAAGAGCGCGAAGCCCTGACCGAAGACGCGCACGTTGTCCGTCACCTGGTTGTCGAACTGGACCGAGGCGTTGAGGTTCTCCACGTGCTCGTTGTCATCCGGCGTGTAGTGGCACCGGCCGCAGTTTCCGATGGTGGAGATCTGCTTGCCACCCGGACGGCCGAGGTTCGCATTGGTGTAGTCCGCATCGAGCGAGAAGCTCTTCACCTTGACCTTGCCGCTCACCTGGTGGACCCGCGAGTCCTCGTTGGTGTCCACGCGGCCCGTTCGCACGTCATTGAAGAGCTGCGGACCATCCGAGATGAAGCCGTAGTAGCTGGCCAGCGCCTCTACCGGGCCGGCCCGGCCGGCCGCCGTCGTCTGCACGCGGTAGGTGTTGTCCTGGCCCGCCAGCAGGCGGCCCTCAGCGCCGAAGTCCCGGCCCTCCTGCATCAGGTCCGCCGGCTGACGCTCGATGAGGTTGATCACGCCGCTGAAGGCGTTGGAGCCGTACAGTGAGGAGCCAGGGCCTCGGATCACCTCCACCTGCTTGAGGTTGGTCATCGGCGTCGTCTCATCCGCGTAGAACTGGCCCGTCCACGGATCCGTCAGCGGACGGCCATCCTTGAGCAGCAGCAGCCGATTGGACAGGTAGTTGGAGCCCAGGCCGCGCGCGCTCACCGCCACCTTGCGCATGGCGCCGCGGCGGCACTCCAGGCCGGGGAAGTACTGGATGGCCTCGCAGAGCGTGAAGGCGCCCGTGCCCTCCAGCTCCTCGGCGGGGATCCACGCCACGGTCAGTGGCACGTCCTGCAGGCGCTGGTTACGCTTGCCCGCGGTGGTCACCACGGCCTCGCTCAGCAGCTGGTTCACCGCCGTCTCGATGGAGCTCTGACCCGAGAGCGGATCCTCGAGGCCCACGCCCGCCATGCTGGAGGGCGGCGGCAGCGCCCGGCTGCTCTCGGGGCCGGCAAAGGGGGACGTGTTCGGAAGATTAGAGGACGGCGCCGGCTCTGCGGCCAGGCCTCCGGGCGGAGGCAGCGAGCCCGCCGCGGGCGCAGGAGCAGCCACGGGCGTGGGCATAGGCGCTGCCACAGGAGCAGGCTCCGGCGGTGGCTCGGGCGGCAGAGAGTGGCTCGCGGCCGGAGCGGCGGGCTCCTCTGTCATCGACGGTGTCACCGTCGGATCCTCGGAGGGCATGCTGTCCAGCGGAGAAGGCGCGGGCGTGGGGGTGATGACGGGCGCGGGCGGAGGCGCCGGCGTCTTCCCCTTCTTCACACCCTTGACGCCCTTGCCCTTGACGCCCTTGCCCTTGGTCTGGCCATCCGCCGCGACGTTCTTGGGCTTCGTCTGGGCCTGGGCAGTGCCTGTGGTGAGCCCCACGGCGAAGCAGACGGCCAAACCGGAGAGAACCACGGCCGCGACACGGCGCGGCCAACTCATTGCAGTCGAGTGCATCATTCTCACATCCGCTAAGTGGAGCAGCCTTCTACGTTTCTTGAAGCCCCGAACAACAGGAGGAGCGCAGGAGCCCCCTCCAACCCAGGGTTTGGCTCAGACGCTCGAACTGTCAGATTCAAGTTACCCTACTGCATTCATGTGCGCCAAGTGGAGGGCCAGACCCGCTCGGGAGTCGCTCACCCTACCCCTGGGACCCGCTGACACAGCGTGAGAG
>NZ_DASPHO010000072.1:0-2658 GCF_035629615.1 Hyalangium sp.
TCAGGAGCATCTCCAACAGCAAGGGGCGAGCGATCAGCTCAGGTCTCGCCTCGATCTTCATGAGAAGCGCGTCCCACTGTACGGTCCGTTCTTGCCCCAACGAGCGGGCCAGGAATTCATGGAGCTGCTGCCGGTCCCACCCGGCCAACTCATCGACCTCTGCGCCGAGCGCCCGGGCGACGCGCCCGAGCGGCGTGTTCAACGTTGAATCACGAGCGTGGGCGCCTCTTCGCACCTCCCGAAAGTATTTCGCGCCACTCGTGAGGAGGACGCGGTTGCTGCGCGTCTCCTCGGAGACGGCCGCTGCTGGCCGGGCGAGCCGACGAAACTGTTCCTCCAGGAGAGAGTGCCTCGCCTCACCTAGCTCGTCCAAGCCATCTAGGAGCAGGACGATCCTCCCAACTGAGAGCAGGTGAAGCAGAATGGCGGGGTCTCCCCGCCAGCCCATGCTCGTGGCCATATGCTCCTGGAGCAGAGACTCCAATGAAACCACTCCTGAGAACTCCTTGAGGGGGATGGCAATCGGTACGGGACTGTCGGGATCCTTCTCGGCGGCGGTCGCCAGCTCGTAGGCGAGCCTTCGGATGAAGCTCGTCTTCCCCGAGCCAGACTCTCCCACCACCAGCCACAGGGGTGCACCCTCCCCACGCACCCATGCCTTGCCGCGCTCCAGCGCCTCCGAGCTCCGCCCCTCCACCTCCAGGGATTTCAGCCGCGGGGGTACGTAGGTGCGCGTCAGCGTGCTCTCCTCGTAGCTCCTGCGAAGGCGCGACAAGTACGGCTTGAAGTCAAAGAGCTCCCGTTCGAGGTCTCTTAAAGTGAAGGTCAGCAGCCGCTCTTCGCGCAAGAAGCTGAGCGCAGCGGACGTGAAGCCGGACGCGACCACCATGAGTCTGCTCTCGGGAAGCCGCTCAGCCGCGGGCCGGAGAACGTTCAAGAGCGAGCGCGCCTCCACCGTCGAGAGCGGTCGCAGAGCCTCATGGCAGGCCACTAGGTAACTCTCATGCTGAAGACCGCTCTTGCGGTGGGCCTGGAGGTCCGCTCCACTGTCCTGCCGCTCGAGGCGGGTCACCATGTAGCCCAGGAGCTGGAGGAGCTTCTCCGCTCGCTGCTCGAAAGAAGGACCCGCATCAAAGATCCCCTCCGGGCCGCTCATCCGCCGGACCCGTGCGTGCTCCGGGTAAAGCTGATCGCCCAGGCTGGCGGCCTCCTCCTCCTGGATGCGCTCCTCACGCAGCTCGCTGAGCCTCTCGGCGACGTCCTGATAGGCCAGGGCCGTGGGCGAGCGAGGATCCGTCTCGACCAGCAGCTCCTCCCCAAAGAGCAACCGCCCCAGGAAGGGAATCTCCACACGGGTCTCGTCCGGCGGAGTCTCGAACTGGCCATTCCAGATGGCACGGCGTGCCTCCAGCGCCTGCTTCGTCTCGTGGAGCGGCACCGGAGAGGCCACCAGGAGCCGCCGCAGCCTCCCATACCTCCGCTCCGGCACCTTCCCGGCCACCGCCGGCTGCAGCGCGCGGTAGACGTTCAGCAGCCCCGCCGTGTTCTGGGCCGAGTAGTTGCCCACCAGCACCGTCGCGTGGGGCAACACCGCGGTGAGCAGTCCGCCCAGATCCGTGATGCCCGTTCGTGAGTCCAGAAGGATGTGGCCGTACTTCTCCCGTTCCACAAGCCCGTCCAGGAGCTGCTGGAAGAGCGAGATGCCGCGCTCGGGGTCCGCGACGGTGAAGGCGTGCCAGTCGATCTCCTGGTAGAGGCGCGTGAAGTTCTCGCTCACTCCATAGGCAGGCAGGACGAACAGGCCTGGAACCTCCGGCACGGCATAGGGCAAGCCCAGGAAGGTGTCCAACAGGTGGCCCTCAAGGGAGGCGTCTGCACCCGCCTGCTGCCACTCCAGCAGCCACTTGAGGAAGCCACTGGCCGCGGGCCTTCGCGGCTTGAGCCCGTCGATGTGATGCATCCCCGGCGCTTCCAGGTCCAGATCCCACAGGAGGACTCTCTGGTGGGCTCGCGCCAGGGCCACGCCCACGTTGGCCAACAGCAGGGTGCGTCCGACGCCCCCCTTGAAGCTGTAGAAGGTCGAGACGTGCGTCGTCATGGGCTCTATTGAAATGCGACTTCAGCGGAGTCGGGATCGAGGAGCGAGACCAGACGCCGAGGCCGCCCAGCAGGAGCGGCGGCTCGCGGCGGAGCAACCTCCTTCGGCGGCATCAGCTCCCGCCCCCGGACTCCCAGGGCGATGGCGTTGCCGTTCCCCCGCGGCACCTTGTCGATGAGCTCATTGGCCTCCATGAGGGCCAGGATCCGGGACAGGTTGGCCTTCTCGAGCGCGAAGACCTCACCGATGTGCTGCTGAGTCATCTCCCCCTCCAGCTGGATGCGCTCCAGGATCTCCCGGACGTGCTTCCGGTTGAGCACCTGGGAGGGGACCTCACTGCGCATGGACTCGATGCGCATCTCCACCAGATCCCGCAGCATGGACCAGCGCGCGAAGTAGGGCTGGCCCAACCCGTCCAGCAGGGCGCGCCGACGGGGATGGACCACATGGGCCAGATGCTCGTTCAGCTCACGAAGCGGTTGCAGCGGTGCTCCCGTCCGGACGAGCTTGAGGAGCCGCTCGCAGTAGGCGTACTCCAGGACTTCGGCCATGCGCTCGCT
>NZ_DASPHO010000073.1:0-13997 GCF_035629615.1 Hyalangium sp.
CCCTTGGACTCGCGCAGCACGTCCAGCACGTAGGCCTGGACCCGGTCGCCCGGACGGTAAGTCTCGCGGGGCACCTGCTCGCGCACCGGCAGCACCGCCTCGGCGCGGCCCAGGTCCACGATGATGTTGCCGCGCTCGAACCTGCGGGCAATGCCGGTGACGATCTCGTTCTTGCGGTCCTTGTACTCGTTGAAGACGTTCTCGCGCTCCGCATCCCGGGTGCGCTGCAGGATGACCTGCTTGGCCGTCTGGGCGGCGATGCGGCCGAAGCCGCGGCGGAACGTCTTCAGCCGGAGGATGTCGCCGTACTGATCGTCCTGGGCCTTGGCCTCGGCGGCGTCCTCGTCCCGGTAGAAGATCTGGAACACCAGCTCGTCGCCCGCCTCCACCTCCATGCCCTTCCTCCGGGCCTCGGTGAGGAGGATCTGGTTCACCGCCTGGACCGGATCGGTGATCTCGTCCACGACGACGATGGCCTGGAACAGCTCCACCACGCCCTTGTCCGGGTCATACTTCGCCTCCAGGTTGCGATCCTGGCCGAAGTGCTTCTTGGCCGCGGTCTTCATCGCGTCCTCGAGGGTCGCGATCAGCACACCCCGCTCGATGCCCTTGTCCTTGGCCACCTGGTCCAGGACGAGGTTCAGATTGATGTTGGGTGCTTGTGTAGGGGGCATGGTCTTCTCCGAAAGGGTCCACGGGCCCGCCGCTCGAGGGCGTGCCCTGTATGTTGACGGCTAGAACTCAAACTCCAGATGGGCCTTGGCGATGTCCTTGAAGGGGATGCGGAAGCTGCCCGCCCCCTCCACCTCGACCGCGATCTCTTCTCCTGACACCTGGGTGAGCTTGCCGGAGAAGTTCTTGCGGGGCGGGTCGCCTATGGGGCCGTAGGTCTTCACCTTGACCTTCTGCCCCTTCACCCGCTCGTAGTGAGCCAGCTTCCTCAACGGCCGGTTAACCCCAGGGCTAGAGACCTCGAGGTTGTACTCGTGGGGGATGAAGTCCTCCACGTCCAGCGCCGGGTCCACCGCGCGAGAGACCTGGCTGCACTCGTCCAGGCCTACCTTGCCACCCGACTTGTCGATGAAGAGACGGAGAACCCACCCCTCACGCTCGCGGACGAACTCAAGGTCAACGAGCTCGAGCCCTTCGCCCGCAACGATGGGCTCGAGCAGGCTCATCGCCTTCTCCTCCACCGTCTGCTTGAAGTTGCTCTCCGCCATACGAAACGTTTGCTCCAGTGCTCCAAAAAAAGAAAAGCGGGCACGGCGGCCCACTCTTCGAGGTGCTGCCTTCGAAAAATGTCGGGCGGGTCCCCTACCACACGGCCAGACGGGGTGTAAAGGATGACGCACCCGGCCCAGGAGTGGAACAGAGCGCCCAAGGACAATGATTCCCAAGGGTTCTGAGCCCCCAACAGCGCGTTATAACGCTCCCATGCACCTCATTGCCGCCGCACAGATGGTGTCCACCGAGGACAAGGCCCACAACCTGGAGAGTGCCACCCGGCTCGTCCGGCTGGCGGCCGGGATGGGGGCCCGCCTGGTGGGCCTCCCCGAGAACTTCTCCTGGATGGGCTCCGAGGCAGACCGTCCCAGCGCCGCCGAGCCGCTGGACGGGCCCACGCTCGCTCGCATGGCCCAGCTGGCGCGCGAGCTGCGCCTCACCCTCCTGGCTGGCTCCATCCTGGAGACCGGGGCGCCGGGCAACCGCCTCTACAACACCAGTGTCCTCTTCGGGCCACAGGGCGAGCGCCTGGCTGTCTACCGGAAGATGCACCTCTTCGATGTTGATGTAGGCGATGGTGCGACCTACCAGGAGTCCGCGGCGGTGGCGCCCGGCACGGAGGTGGTGGGGGCGCCGACGGAGGTGGGCCGGCTTGGGCTCTCGGTCTGCTACGACTTGCGCTTCCCCGAGCTGTACCGGCGCCTGTCCAAGGAGGGGGCGACGCTGCTGGCCGTCCCCGCGGCCTTCACGATGATGACGGGCAAGGACCACTGGGAGGTGCTCCTGCGCGCCCGCGCCATCGAGAACCAGTGCTACGTCTTCGCGCCCGCTCAAGGTGGGCGCCACTCCGACAAGCGCATCACTTATGGGCACGCGATGGTGGTGGATCCGTGGGGGCTCGTCACCGCGCGGGCCTCGGAGGGCGAGGGACTGGCCGTGGCGCCGGTAGATCCAGAGCTTCTGGCACGGATCCGACGCAACCTGCCTTGTCTCCAACATCGGCGTCTGGACTAGCGAGCGCCCCCGTGGTCAGCCCGTGCGAGCGGGACCGATTCCTGGGTAGAGTGCGGCTCCTGGAAAACCGCTCGTGAATGGACGCTGGACCTACATGCCCCTCGCTCTTGCGCTCTCGGCTCTGCCCATTGGCTGCACCGCCGATGAGAAGCCGGCAGCGCCTCCCCCTGCACCCACGCGCCAGCCGGAGCCGCGCGCCCACCTCAAGGAGGTGCGCGGGGACGTGAAGCTCAAGCGCGCCACTGGGGATGAGTGGCTGGCGGCTCGAGAGTCGCTGCCGCTCTTCGAGAATGACAAGGTGCGCACTGCCGCAGGGGCAAGCGCGCGCGTCCTGTTCTCCAACGGCGGCATGGTGAACCTGGGAGAGGACGCGCTGATCGGGATCGCCGAGACGCGGCCCCGGCCCGGCCAGGAGCGCACCGATCTCACCGTGCTCAAGGGGCAGGTGGACGCGGCGCTGGAGACGCCGGCCACCCAGTCCCTGTCCGTGTCCACGCCGTCCGCCACTGTCCAAGCGGGAAGGGAGATCGTATTCCGATGAGAAGCGCCCTCTTCTTCCTTTTCTGGCTCGGCACCACCCCCTCGGAGCGCGAGGTCGTGGTGAACGAGCGAGAGACCCTGTCCCAGGTCGCCGAGCGCACGCTCGGGGATCCCAACGGCGCCAGCGAGCTGAAGGCGCTCAACGGGCTCACCTCGGATGCGGTGCCCGCGGGCACCACGCTCAAGCTGCCGCCCACGGAGGATCGCAGCCGGGCTCTGAGCGCGCTGGCGGCAGCCCGGAACGCCGTGGCGCAGGCGGATCGAAACGCCGCGCGGCGCGAGGAGGCCTCCGCCAAGCTCCGGGAGGCGGAGACTCAGTTCCAGTCTGCCGACTACGTGGCCGCGGCGAAGACGGCGGACAGCGCGTGGGCCCTGCTGTCTCCGGGCGCGGGGCAGCCCTCCACCTTCCGGGTGAAGGTGGACGAGGAAGGGGAGACGACCGTCTCCGTGCAGACGGGGCCACCGGTGCGGGTGCGCGCTGAGGACAAGACACAGCCGGTGAACGCTGGAGAGGTGGTGCGCGTCGCGAAGGGTCAGGCGCCGCCGGCTCCCGAGGCGCTCCTGAACGTGCCCCAGCCCCGCATGCCCACGGACGGGCACCGCTTCAAGTTCGCGCCGGTGAAGGGCCAGCTCGGCCCGGTGACGTTGACGTGGCACGCCGTGGCTGGCGCGAAGGGGTACGAGGTGGAGGTGCTGCCCCCGGAGGGCACGCCCCTGCGCCGCACCCTCAGCACCACGCAGTGGCAATTGCCGATGCTCCCGGCCGGCCGTTATCGATGGACGGTGAGAGCACTGAGTGAGAGCCAGAGGTCGAACGCGTCCACTGAGCGCCTCTTCGAGCTCACCGAGGACAAGGTGGCGCTCGAGGTGGGGAAGACCAACTGGAAGTAGCCCTGGGGGACGAACAACGTGCGCCTCTTCAAAGCCATCCTCCTGTTGATGCTCGTCGCCAGCATCATCCCCACGGTGATGGTGGGGTGGCTCTCCGTCTCCCATACCCGCGAGCTGCTGGTGCGGGATGCGCAGGAGCTGGCCCAGGAGCGCGTGAAGCAGCTGCGGCTCAAGCTGGGAGATCTGCTGTCCGAGCCCACCCAGCCCGTCCTGGCCCTGGCCAGCACCGCCTTCTTCACGCGCCCCCAGGAGGAGCAGCGCGCCCTGCTGGCCTCCGTGCTGACCCAGCGCCGCGAGGTGCTGGCCATCACCGTCTTCTCCCCACAAAAGGAGCGGCTGCCAGGCCTGCAGGCCTTCGCCGTGAACGACATTCCCCCCACCGCGGTGGCCGAGCACGAGGCACGGGCCCAGCTGCTGATGGAGGACCTCACCGACGTGCGCTACTCGGAGGTCGTGCACCAGGGTCCCCAGGGGCTGCCCGTGCTGACCATGGCCTTCCCTGTGGGCGATCCGGCCAAGGGCTACATCGCCGCGGACCTGTCGCTGACGGCGCTCCAGAAGCTGATCCAGGATGAGCGGTTGGGCTCCAGCGGCTTCTTCTACGTGGCGGATCGCCACGGCCATGTCGTGGCGGCTGGGCCCTCGCTCGGTGGCGCGACGGACGTCTCCAAGCGCGGCCCGGTGGAGCACCTGCTCCAGCAGATCGCCCAGGCGCAGAGCCCTGACACGGAGCACTTCCACGTGGGCAACTTCGGCACGGGCAAGGAGGCCGTCGTCGCCTCCTATGCGCTGGTGCCGGGAGTGGACTGGGGCATCGTCTCCGAGCAACCCGTGGTGCAGGCCTATCACCAGGTGGAGGCGATGGAGCGGCACATCCTTTTAGGGCTGGGCGCCGCGATCCTCGTGGCGTGCGTGCTGGCGGCCACCTTCTCGCGCAACCTCACCCGGCCGCTGAAGAACTTCACTGCCACGGCCATGGAGCTGGCCAACGGCAAGTTCGGCGCGGAGGTGAACATCCGCCAGAAGAACGAGCTGGGCGAGCTGGCCCAGACGTTCAACTATATGAGCAAGCAGCTCATGGCGTATGACTTGGAGAACCGCCGGCTCTACGAGAGCCTGGAGCAGGGCTACCTGGAGACGATCGTCGCGCTGGCCAACTCCATCGACTCGAAGGACGCGTACACCCGCGGCCACAGCCAGCGCGTGGGAGACGTGGCGGTGGAGATCGGCAAGGAGCTGAACCTCCCCGAGCGCCAGCTCAAGCAGCTCCAGTACGGCGGCATCCTCCACGACATCGGCAAGATCGGCATCGTCGAGTCCATCCTCTGCAAGCAGTCGCGGCTGACGGACGCGGAGATGGCCATCATGCGCGAGCACCCGGCCATTGGAGACTCCATCATCGGGCCCGTGAGCTTCCTGTCCGGAGTGCGGGCCTGCGTGCGCAGCCACCACGAGCGCTGGGATGGCACCGGCTACCCGGACAAGATCAAAGGCGAGGACATCCCGCTGCTGGCCCGCATCGTCGCGTGCGCGGACACCTTCGACGCGTGCACCTCCACGCGGCCGTACCAGAAGGCCATGCCGCTGGAGCAGGCGATGCAGATCCTCGACAAGCTCACCGGCGCGCAGCTCGATCCCCAGGTGGTGGGAGCACTGCGGGCCGTGCTCCAGAAGAAGGGCGTCCGTCTGGAGGGCCATCGCCAGCCGGTGAAGCTCGCCTCCTGAGCGGTAGCACCTGCCCTGAGGCCCCGGTGGATGCTAAGCACCGCCCAACGCTGTTCTGGCTTCGGAAGGTGAACCGTTGAGCTTCTGGGATCGCATCAAGCCCGCCCCCAAGCCCGTCTCCGCCACGGACGTCCAGCTCGCGCCGGACGCCTCGGGACTGAGCCTGACGTGGGAGGATGGGACGCGCACCTCTGCCACCGCCCAGGTGCTGCGCCAGCAGTGCCCCTGCGCCGCCTGCGTGGACGAGTGGACGAGCCGGCGCACCCTGGACCCGGGCCGTGTCCCGGCGGACATCCGCATCCAGCTCCTGCAGCCGGTGGGCAACTACGCGCTCACCCTCACCTTCACCGACGGGCACGGCACCGGCATCTACCCCTGGCCCCTCCTGCGTGAGATCACCCAGCCGCAGGGCTGAGAGTACCGGGAGGGACGCCGTGAACGAACGCTACCGGCTCGTGCAGCCCCTGGCCTCGGGAGGCATGGCGGAGCTCTTCCTGGGCGTCGCTCGCGGCGCGGAGGGCTTCGAGAAGCACGTGGCCATCAAGCGCATCCTCCCGTACCTGGCCAAGGACGAGGCCATCGCGCGCATGTTCGTCGCCGAGGCGCGGCTGGCCACGCACCTGCAGCATCAGAACCTCGTCAGCGTGTACGACGTGGGCAGTGACGCCACCGGCCTGTTCCTCGTGATGGAGCTGGTGAACGGGTGGGATCTCGGCGTGCTGATCCGCCACATGAACCGGCGGGGCGTGGGCCTCCCACCGCATCTGGTGGCCTTCATCGGGGCCCAGGCGCTCGCCGGGCTGAGCCATGCCTACCGGCGCACGCACAACGGGCGCCCGGTGCTCACGGCCCACCGCGACATCTCCCCCTCCAACATCCTCGTGTCACGCGAGGGGGAGGTGAAGCTCACCGACTT
The DNA here is from genome assembly GCF_035629615.1 of Hyalangium sp. Taxonomy (GTDB): domain Bacteria; phylum Myxococcota; class Myxococcia; order Myxococcales; family Myxococcaceae; genus Hyalangium. The sequence continues at coordinate 6,311 of NZ_DASPHO010000073.1, forward strand.
CGGTATCGCCAAGCTGGAGGGCGTCTCCCAGGGGACCCAGCCCGGTGTCTTCAAGGGCAAGCCCTCCTACGCCTCGCCCGAGGTCATCACCGGCGAGCCCGCCACCGCCGCCAGTGACCAGTTCTCCCTCGGCATCGTCCTCTACGAGCTGCTCACCGGCCACCACCCCTTCAGCAGCTCGACGGAGGCGATCATCGTCGCCATGGCCATCGCCAGTGGCGCTCCGCTCTCCCTCACCGGCGTGCCCGCGCCCCTGGCCGAGGTGGTGATGCGCGCGCTCGAGAAGAAGCCCGAGGCCCGCTTCCCCCAGCCCGAGGCCATGGCCGAGGCGCTCGCGCGCTACCTGGCTCGGGCCGGCGAGCCCGCTTCCTCTCACACGCTGGCCACCTTCCTCACGGGGCTGAGCCTGCCACTCACCCTGCTCGAGCAGGCCCAGGCGGCCAAGGCCTCGGAGCCCGAACCCGCTGCAGGGATGGCTCCTCAAGCTCCAGCCTCCGGACACGCCGCCGGGGCTCCCCAGCTCCCAGCGGCCATCCGGGCTCCGAGCCCGTCCTCCAGGGAGCAGCTGCACGAGGCTGGCGGCAAGCGGGCTGAGCCCTCCGCAGAGTGGACCCTGCCTCCTGGCAGTGCGGAGCTGAGCATGAGCGGGCGGCTCGTCTCCCCGGCCTCGCTGCCTGGCCCGCGTGTGCCCCCCGGCCTTACCAACACCCCTGGCCTTGCCAGCACCCCCGGCCTTGCCAGCACCCTGCCTGGGGCACGCCTACAGCCTCCCGAGGAGCTCCCGGCCCCAGCCAAGACTTCCTTCCGCTGCATGCGCTGCGAGGCGCCCCTGCCCTCGGCCCATGCGCCGTGCGATCGCTGCGCCACGGAGCTGACGATGTCAGGAAGCGCTCCGCTCATGGCCTCGCCCAGCGTGCTGGAGACCCCGGCGGAGAAGCTCGAGCTGGAGGCGCGCGGGCCCCGCGAGGAGACGCTCTGGCAGCACAAGCCACGCCGGCCTTGGGGCCGGTGGGCGCTGCGCCTGGCGGTGCTGGGGGCGCTCGTGGCGGCAGGGTTCTTCGCGCTGCCCCACCTCCAGCGTCTGCTGCCGAGCGCCGAGCGGGTGGTGCGTGGTGCCTTCACGGTCACTCCCTCCATGCCTCCCCCGCTGATCATCGGCAGCGAGCCCGAGGGAGCCCGGGTGCTGGTGAACGGGAAGGACAAGGGCACGACGCCCCTGCTGATGGACAATGACTACCCGCCCGGGGAGGAGATCTCCTTCGAGGTGACGCTGCGGGGCTACAAGCCGTGGAAGGGCACCTTCCCTGGCAACGCGCCGGCGCAGTTCAACGTCCAGCTCCAGAAACGCTGAGGCGCCTCACTTCACCAGGCGCAGGTGGCCGCGGCGCGGCGCAGGCGGATCATCCGGCGGCCCCTCGGGCGGCTCGGCTTCCTTCTCGCCGGGCACCTCCCGGAGCACCGCACGCGGACGCGCCTCGGGCGCAGGGGGGGGAAGCACCTCTTGCGTGGACACCTTGGTCGTCACCTGGGTCTGCTGGAGGAGCTCCGCCGGCATGTCATCCGGGTACATCCAGAACAGCTCCTTGGTGACGTGGCTGGCGATCGCGAACAGCGCCGACCAGGGCACGGCGATCGTGAAGCGCGTCCCCGAGAAGCTCAGCGTGGAGCGCACTCCCCACTCGCTCACCGAGAGATCCGGCGGATCGAACCGGTACGAGAGGTTCAGGCGCAGGTGGGGCTCGTCGCGCAGGTGCTGGGGGACGAGCACTCCGGGACGGCGTGCGTCCAGGTGGATCATCACCATTCCCTGCTCGAGGGCCGCCAGCAGCCGCTCCTTTTTGTCGGGACCCTTCTTGTCCATCCTGTCCGCTGCGGGGGCGGAGGAGAGCGATCAGCGGCGTCGCGACTCCCGCTCCATTTCCCGCTTCGTCTCCCGTTCCTTGATGTCCTGTCGCCGGTCCTCGTGGGTCTTGCCCCGGCAGAGCCCCAGCTCCACCTTGGCCCGCCCGTTCTTGAAGTACAGCACAAGCGGGATGATGGAATAACCCCGCTCTCGCACCTTCGCTGTCCAGCGGTCGATTTCCGCACGGTGCATCAGCAGTTTACGACCCCGCGTAGGCTCATGGGTGAATACATTCGCGGGTTTATAGCTGCCAATGTGCGCATTGAGGAGATAGAGCTCACTGCCCTTGGGGAGGGCGTAGGCGTCCGAGAGGTTGGCCGTGCCGTCGCGCAGGGCCTTCACCTCGCTGCCCTGGAGCATGAGGCCCGCCTCGACCTTCTCGTCCACGGTGTAGGCGGCGCGCGCCTTCCGGTTCTCGGTGATGATCCTCACCCCCTGCCCGGTTTTCCCTGCTGCGACCTTCGCCTTGCCACCGGCCATACGCGCGTCCCCTAGCCCCCGATGGGCTGGTTGTCGATCAGCCGCGTGGTCCCACAGAAGGCAGCGACCAACAGTCGCGCGGGCTGGCCAGGCTGGACGCTCGAGAGCGGCGTGAGGCGTTCAGCGTCGACCAGCTCCACGTAGTCCTCCCGGAGATCCGCGGCGCGCAGCTCCCGACGGACCGCCTCGATGAGCGCTGACGCCTCGGTGCTACCGGAGCGGTACAAGGACTGGGCCGTCCCCAGTCCTATCGAGAGAGCGAGCGCCCGCTTCCGCTCCTCAGCAGAGAGGTACGCATTGCGCGAGCTCATGGCCAGCCCGTCCAGCTCGCGCACGGTGGGCATGCCGAGGATCTCCACTCCCAGGTGCAGATCCCGGTTCAGCGCCTTGATGACCTGGAGCTGCTGGTAGTCCTTCTCGCCGAAGAGGGCCACGTCCGGCCGGAAGAGGCTCAGCAGCTGGGTGACGATGGTGGCCACGCCGCGGAAGTGCCCGGGGCGGCGGTCTCCACACAGCCCCTTGCTGACCTCCGTCACCTCCACGTACGTCTCATAGCCGGGCGGGTACATTGCCCCCGCCTCGGGGACGAAGACGACATCCACGCCCGCGCTGGCGCACTTGGAGAGATCCCCCTCGAGGTCTCTCGGGTAGCGGGAGAGATCCTCCTTGGGGCCGAACTGGGCAGGGTTGACGAAGATGGAGGTGGCCACCACGTCCGCGCGCTTGCGCCCCTCGCGCATGAGCGACAAGTGGCCCTCGTGCAGAAAGCCCATCGTGGGCACGAGCGCGAGCCGGTGCCCCGCCCGACGCAGGTCCGCCGCCCACGCCTTCACCTCGGCCAACGTGCGGAGAACCTGCGAGGCCATGGCGCCTAGACCGGGACCCCGTAGATGGGACCGATCTTCTCGCCTCCCTCGGCGGGCTCTTGCTCCGGGTGGGCGTTGGAGGCCACCAAGCGCAGCGTCTTCGAGTGGAAGGAGTGGTCCTCGTCCGGGAAGGAGCCGGCACGCACCTCGTTGAAGAAGGCGGTGGCCGCCCCGGTGATGGTGCCGTGGAGATCCGCGTAGCGCTTGACGAACTTGGGCTTGAAGTCCGGGTTCATCCCCAGCAGGTCGTAACAGACGAGCACCTGCCCGTCGCACTCCACCCCCGCGCCGATGCCGATGGTGGGGATGCTCAGGCGCTGGGTGATCTGCCGGGCCAGCTCCACCGGCACGCCCTCGAGCACCAGCGCATAGATGCCGGCCCGCTCGAGCGCGAGCGCGTCCTGAAGGATCTTCCGAGCAGTCTGCTCGTCCTTGCCCTGCACCACGTAGCCGCCCATCTTGTGCACCGACTGCGGGGTGAGCCCCAGGTGCCCCATGACGGGGATGCTCGCGCGGGTGATGGCCGCCACGGTGTCGGCAAACTCGGCGCCGCCCTCGAGCTTCACGCTGCCCACACCGCCCTCGGCCACGAGCCGCCCGGCGTTGCGCACCGCTCCCTCCACCGAGGTCTGATAGCTCATGAAGGGCATGTCCCCCACCACATGGGCCCGCTTGGCGCCCCGGGTGACGGCCGTGCAGTGGTAGATCATCTGCTCCATCGTGACGGGGAGCGTGGAGTCATGCCCCTGGACGACCATGCCCAGAGAGTCTCCTACCAGCATCACGTCCGCACCGGCCTCGTCGAGCAGGCGGGCGAAGGTGGCGTCATAGGCGGTGACCATACAGATCTTCTGGGCCGCCTGCTTCAGTCGCTTCAGGGTGTGGATGGTGACCTTGTCCTTCACGGTTCACCTCCTCGTGGGGGGAGTGGGTTTCAAGGGCTGCGGTGTCCACCTCTCGCCGTCCCGAGGGATCGCCGGAGGTCTGCCCGTACTCTAACGCCCTCTCAGGTTCTGTGGGGAACCCTTGTAGGGCAGGCGAGCAAACACCTCGGCCTTACGCCCGCCTGGCCGGATGGGGATCGTAGTGGTGGATCCCACCCTGCCGGGCCTTCTGAATGGCCGCCAGCAGGCCCTCGCGGTCCGCCTCGCTGTTCAGAAAGTCAATGTCCGAGGTGTTCACCACCAGGAGCGGCGTGTCGGTGTAGTGGGCGAAGAACTCGTTATAAGCGTGCGACAGCTCTTCCAGGTAGGCGGCGTCGAACTTGCGCTCGAAGTCCCGGGCCCGCTTCTTGATGCGGTGCAGCAACACGTCCAGGCGGGCCTGCAGGTAGATGACGAGGTCCGGCTTGGCCACCCGAGGGCCCAGCGCCTCGAACACCCGGTCGTAGAGCGCCAGCTCGTGCGGGTCCAGGGTGAGGCAGGCGAAGATCCGATCCTTGGCGAACAGGTAGTCGCTCACGGTGACGGAGCTGAAGAGATCCTGCTGGAAGAACTCCTGCTGCTGCCGGAAGCGCGAGAGCAGGAAGAAGATCTGCGTCTGGAACGCATACTTCTGCCGGTCCGTGTAGAAGTTGGAGAGGAACGGGTTCTCCTCAAACCTCTCCAGCACCCGGCGCGCGTCGAAGCGCTCAGCCAGGAGGTTGGAGAGGCTCGTCTTGCCCACGCCAATGGGCCCCTCGACGACGATGTACCGGTAGTCCATCCGCGACGGCGGATAGCACAGAATGGGAACGCGTGTCTGCTTGACGGTCCGTGGGACGTTCCGTACGGTCCGCGCGCCGTTCCAACCACGTGGGTCGGGGTTCGTCGGGAGATGAGCGGAAGGCAGCGGGCAAAGACGGTGGTGAAGTTGGAAGAGCGCAAGCAGGCCACACGGCCCAAGGCGCGCCCTGCACCCCCGGTGGAACCCGATCCCCTCTACGGCGTAGTGCTCCTCAAGACAGCGCTGGAGCTCAAGCGCCGCAAGGACGGGAGCCCGGAGGAGATCCTCCGCGGGGTGCTCGCTCGCATGCGCATCCCCGAGCACGAGTTCCGGGCGTTCCTGGAGCAGCGGGGAGATCTCCTGAAGGCCCTGGGCCTGCAGGAGAAGTAGCGAGCTCCCCGCTCTCCGCCTCGCTGAGCTACGGACAGTCCGCGCTGCAGGAAGCGCGCGTCTCCCAGGCGCTGCACACGTTGTCACCGCACGAGGAGTTGATGAAGGTATCGAACACGGCCTTGCGGTGCGGGATGAACGTGTTCACGAGCGCCGGAGAGATGCGGTGCCGCGGACCATCCGGCCCCGGATCCGTCAGCTCGGAGATGTGGGTGAAGCCGAGCGAGGGAGGCCAGATGATGCCGCCGCCCAGGTTCGCCCCGTTGCTGAGGCGGTGGCAGCCCGCGCAGGAGACTGCCATGGCCCGCGCCACCACCTGGCCCGGGGTGAGCGTGCTGGAGATCGCGTTCAGCTCGCTCTGGATGTTCGCCCGGAGGGCGCTGGGGCCCGTGCCGAGCTGATTCACGTAGTGGTTCTCCGTCGGGCTCTGCTCGTCGCTCTGGCCGCTGTTGAACGCGTCGGGAACGGAGAAGGAGAAGCGGTTGATGTCGTTGACGGCCAGGTTCGCGACCTGGTCCGGGAAGATGACGTTCTGGAAGTCCGAGGCGATCACGTGCGAGGACACGGGGTTGAAGAGGACTCCGCCGGGGTTTGTCTTCACCGTGACCGGGATGAACTGGACGGTGCAGGGGGTCGCGGCGCAGCTGCGCCGGATCTTGAACTCGCGCAGCATCCAGGCGGGCTGCATGAACTGGTTGGTGCGAACCTGCCCGGTGCTGCTGGCGCGGTTGCCCAGGTTGTCGGCGTGGATCACAGGCATGAAGCCCGGGAGCCCTGCGAAGTAGAAGCTCCGCAGCTTGTCGCCCCGCGAGTTCACGTCCGCATCCGCGGTGAGTCCGTTCCAGAAGCTGGCCACTGGCCGGCAGCCCTCGAGGCCCAGGTCCGGCCTGGGGTTGGGCAGCACCGCCTCGAAGATGACGAGGAGCCGATCCCGGGGGTTGGTGATGCCCGAGCGCTTGGCGAAGGCGACGCGGTACTCGCCACAGTTGGCTCCGCTGGCGGGCGCCATGTCGAAGCGGTTGAAGAGGCCGATCGCGATGAAGGCGTGCGGATTCGTGGCGGGGTTGCTGAAGGGATCCACGGTGGCCAGGACGCCCTCGGCGCGCGGACACGTGTACGGGAAGCCGTTCATGTTGGCGACGCCGGGGCTGTCACAATGCGGGCCCGCGCCCAGGCCGGGAGCCGGCCGCGCCGTGTCCCACCACTGCTGGAAGAGGTTCAGCGCCGTGGTGGGGACTCCGCTGGTGCCGACGATCTGATCCATCACCGCCTGGAAAGAGAACTTGCTGAGGATGGCCGTGTCCGTCACCACGAGCGAGCGCTGCGGATCTGCCCCACTGGTCACAGGCGGCGGGGGCGGCGGCGGGGGCGGAGGCTGATCACCCGGGGGCGGAGGCGGCGGGGGGAGCATGCCGATCCCGCGGCGCTCGGGCTGAGCGGTGTCGGCGCCCTCTAGCGCTGGGTCAGCCGCTGTCGGGGCCTCCTCCGTCTCGGAAGCCAAGGGACCACAACCGCTCGTCACCGCCAGCAGGAGGGTTCCTAGCACTGCGGCGCGGCCCTTCACGTTCAGAAGCTTCATGGCTCGTCTCCTCGAATCTCGGTGTTTCTCTCGAAGGAGCACCCGGACCGTGCTCCTGGCCCGAGCTAGAGCAAGGCATGCGCCAGCCAGCGCGATCCGGTGGATTCGCGTGGTTACGTCTTTGGACGGGTCTCATGAATGCGGGACTCGCAGGAACGACTGCGGATTCCGCACAGGCCTCGGTCAGCCCACAGGCCCCAGGGCTCGCTCGAGGGCGGCGAACTCCTGAGATGTGAGCGTCTCGGCGCGACGCATGGGGTCGATCCCTGCTGTCTCCAGCGCCTTCACGTACTGCTCGGGCGTGGCCAGCTTCCGGTCCGACTTGAGCGAGTTGAGCAGCGTCTTGCGCCGCTGGGCAAATGCCGCCTTCACCACGCGGATGAATCGATCCTCATCCACCACCGGGGCTCGCGGCGCCTTCAGCCGCGTCAGCCGCACCACCGCCGAGTCCACCTTCGGCGGCGGGTGGAAGAGCCGGGCCTCCAGCGTAAAGAGGTGCTCGATGTCGAAGTACAGGCCCAGCAGCACCGTGAGCAGCCCGTAGTCCCGAGTGCCCGGCTCCGCCGCAAGCCGCACCACCACTTCCTTCTGCAGGGTGAAGACGGCCCGGGACACATGGGCGCGCTGCTCCAGCACCTGGAAGAGGATGGAGCTCGTCAGGTGGTACGGGAGGTTGCCAATCACCGCCACCTCGGGCGCTCCGGCCGCCTCCGCGAAGTCCACCGTGGCCGCGTTGCCGGCAACCACGCGCACACCGGGGATCGC
>NZ_DASPHO010000074.1:0-4957 GCF_035629615.1 Hyalangium sp.
GGTTTCGGCTTGCTCCAGTTCAACTGAGAATGTTACTGGATCATTGCCCCTCATTGCGCGCGCAGTAAGGCTTGCAACGATTGCCGTACCAAGCAACAAAGCGTCCTCTCCTTCAGGGCCAGGAGCGCCATGCTGGGTTAGCAACTGCACTGCCTCGGCAGCACGTTGACGCCGTACAAGCGATGTCGCGTACACACGCCGCAGCATAGCACCTGAGCTTCCCTCAAGGCTGTGCTGCTTGGCCAAGCGATCAAGTGCTTCGTAATCGCCTTTGTAGAGCAATATCTGTGCAAAGACTCCAGCAATTTGCAAGGAGTTCTCGCCGCCAAGCTCTGCAGCTAGAAGGGCTTCTGCCTCCGAGAATTGCTCGCGCATTGCTAGAGCTATTGCTCGACCAATCTTCACATCACGGCTTGTGGGTGAAATCTCGTATGCACGATCGAACGACGCTTGAGCAACCGCAATGTCCCCTACATTCCACTGGGCAAACCCAAGACGCGTGTGAGCAGTTGCGCGTACTTCGGCAGCAATGCTCGCGCCATCTAGCTGATTTGCGGTTGCAAGCCAAATCCCAACAACCTCGCGTCGCGACTTCCCTTTCACCATCTCTTCTGTTCTTGCCAGTGCCGCGTGCGTGCTTACAGAGCGTTGACCGCTAATGATTTCCTCAAGATTCAGGATTTTCGACTCTAGCGACTGTTGGCGCTGTTCGGCGAGTTTGTCGGCATGTACTAATCCGCCTTCATCGGCTAACAACTGCCTGCGCATCTCCTGAGAGGGTGTTGAACCAAGGCAGTCAAGCAAGGCGGCCCAGCATTAGTCGGATCATGCCCAAGTAGATGAACGTCTCGGAGGACTCCTCCTTTCGCTCGTAGTCTCTGGACAGCCGCCGCTCCCGGCTCAGCCACCCGAACGTTCGCTCCACCACCCATCGCCTGGCCTGGACGACGAAGCCCGGAGTGGTGTCCGTGCGCTTCACGATCTCGACCTCGATGCCGGTCTGCTGGGCGATGTCCGCCACACGAGGCCCCTCGTAAGCGCCATCGGCCCATACCTTCTGCAGCGTGGGGAACTGCTCGGCGGCCATCGGCAACACGGCCGCGGCCGCATCTCGGTCCTGCACGTCGGCCGTCGTGATCCACGCAACGAGGACCAGACCCAGCACGTCCACCAGCAGGTGACGCTTACGGCCCTTGATCTTCTTGCCGGCGTCATAGCCTCGGCTCTCGGCTTCCAGAGCCGTCTTCACGCTCTGGCTGTCGAGGATGCCTGCGGTGGGCTGCGCAGAGCGCCCCTCTTGCTGGCGCACCTTTCCGCGCAGCACGTCGTGCAGCAACTTGAGCGTGCCGTCCTTCGTCCACAACCGGAAGTAGTGGTAGACGCTCTGCCAGTCGGGCATGTCGTGCGGCAGATAGCGCCACGGAGCTCCGGTGCGCGAGATGTAGAGGATGGCGTTGACCACTTCTCGCCGCTCATGCACCACGGGTTGGGGGCCGACGGGATTGCCGCGAACAAACGGTTCCACCAAGTCCCACTGCGCATCGGTCAAATCGGAGGGGTAGCGCGTCCTGGCAACAACCTTGTGAGTAGGGCTCATGGCAGCGCCATAGGTCACGCTCCAGGCAACCTCAAGGGTTTCACTGGGAGTGGCCTACCTCACAGAGCAGCAAAAGGCTTAGGCGCTCGGTCAGCTGAACGCATGAGCCTTGTGCTTGCTAGAGCGCCGATCAGTTCGAGGTCTAGTGGTTCTGGGGACTTAGCAGCAGTATCCAAGCTGATGATGCCAGCCGGAGGATAGGGATCGAAGCGGCCGCCCGTGCCAGCAGCGCGCTGGGCAAACCTGTCTGACAACCAGACAGGTTCGGCCAGAGCACGCAGACGGGGTGCCCTCGAACCAGTTCAGCGCAGAGAGGCTCCCCTCAAAGCTGGATAGTGTGGATTTCAAACGATTCGGCGCTCTAGGATGCAGGGGGAGTACAACATGCTGGGCCTGCTCACCCCGGTTCAACACCCTCTGAACAAGCGCTTCAGCAATCTCTGAAGCAATTGCCAGCCGTTTCGACTCATATGCTTCAGGGATCTGTAGATCTCGGACAAGCGGCTTGATTATTACGCTCGCGCCTGGCGCTGCCATCTTTGCCGCCTGTTCTAGTTCCTCAAATAATTCATCATCGAGCAGCAGCCTCGTAAGCTGCTGTCGCAATTGCGGTATGAATCGACGCTCGGGCACATCAACAACAGCAGCAAGCTTGCCGATGCGCCCTGCACGACGAGCACCTAACCATTTGCGAGTAGCAGTCCAGAGTCGGACTGCTTGCACAAAGGCCCCCACACCACGGCTGATGGTGATGAGGAGCGGAAAAAATGCAGTGAGCTTGATCATTCAACTGCACTTTATAACACCTCCCAGCTGATCTTGTCCCTGCTTCTCATATGCCGCGACCAACCCACCACCGGCACGGCTGGCATTGCAGTTGGTGCGACGCATAGGCCGAACGGGGGCCGTGTGGCCCTGGGGAGAGCGGTCGACCGGTGCAGGGCGAAAGAAGAGGGCCGCTGATAGGGCCCAACTTCACCTGTCCGACGCGCAGGGGCTCCACGCGCCCAGCACGTGAGGCTGGACGCGCGGGGGCTCCACCGGGCCTTGGCTTCACCTATCCGACGCGCGGGGGCTCCACAGGCCCCGCTGGCGAGCCTGGGCGCTCGCGGGGCTCCACCGGGCTCGGCTCCACCTGTCCGACGCTCGCGCGCTCCACGGACCCACTAGGCGAGCCTGGACGCGCGCGGGGCTCCACGGGCCCAGATCCACTGTCCGACGCGCGAGGGCTCCACTGGGCCCGGCTTCACGTGTCCGACGCTCGCGCGCTCCAGCGGCCCCGGCTCACCTCCACCGCTCAACCACCCTCGTACTGGACACCTTGGACGCTACAGGGGCGCCGGGCTTCGAGCCCTCGCGCTTTGGCGAGCCCAACTCGCCCCCGTTCTCCAGTTCGAGGCAGATCGGCACGGTGCGCCCGCCTGGAAGGTGGGCACGGAGATAGCGCCCATACATGCGATCTCCCGGCGTCCACAGGTGCCCATCTATCCGCATCCCCGCAGGGGCCTTGCCTTCCGCCCTGATCAGGGCACCCGTGACGGGCCCATCCTTCGAAACGGCCAAAGGTTGCTCGCGCCCCTCTTCGTAGGTCCCCTTAGTCACGTCCAGCAGGATGCCGGGCCCAAGGCCGCCCACTGCCCAATCTAGCTCCTCCATGGCCTTGATGGCTTCCTCGGGGCATGGCTCGGGATCCGGGCGCGTCTGCACACCAGTGCAGCCCGCTTCAAGCCATGCCACGGAGGCCACGAGTAGCGCGCACTTCTCAACCTTCGAGAGCACGCGCCGCCTGCTGGCCTTCTGATTCTGAACCTGCTGCGGGTTGGGTACGCCGTTGGTGAGAGTCGGGGAGTTGTCGGGCAGCGTCACGGAAGGGCTCGCCTCCTTCTGGGTAGGGAGAGGCGAGGCTAACCGTTCGGGGCGGCTTGTCGGCTTTTCCGCCAGAGTGCTGGAGGCGGGGAGTTGATCCGCTGGTGCGCTCCTAGCCACGGGGGGCGGCGCTGGCTGCGCTGGCCTGTGCAGCAGGGAGGCGGTCACGACTGCCGCGAAGACAGAGAGCGCCAGCGGCCCGACGAACACCGGACGCAACCACTCATGGCGCTGGTTGTGGTGCACAGCAACCCCCGCAGCAGCAGGCACGGGCGCGGCATTCGATGGCGCTGGCGCTGGCGCTGGCGCTATCTGCACCGGGGAAGGAGCGGGCGCGGCATCCGCTGGCGCTGGCGCTATCTGCACCGGAGAAGGCACGGGCGCGGCATTCGCTGGCGCTGGCGCTATCTGCACTGAAGAAGGAGCGGGCGCGGCATCCGCTGGGCCCACCTGTGCCGGGAGCGGATGGAAGGGGACCAGTTCCTGCGGGCCCTCGGGTTCTCGCGCTTCGACTCGTACCGGCTCCCCTTCGGCGGGTTCTCGCGGTAGCAGCGCGGATGCCGGGTGAATGGAGATCTCGCGCCAGTCCTCCCCCTCATGCCGCGCCAAGTCTGACAGCAGGCGCCGCGCATCCTTCGCCGTCGCGGGCCGCACCTCCAGGTCGCGACTGATCAGCTTCATTGCGTAGGCGCTCAACTCTGCCGGAACGCGCCCCTTGGTTTTGCGGTGCGGGGTGGGCGGGGTTATCAACATGCTATTGAGCACGGGCCGCCCCTCGCTGCGTTCAGGTGTGGGGTCCGTCAGCACGTCGTAGAGGTTGGCTCCGAGCGCGAAAATATCGTCCGTCGCCTTGAAGGTGTAACGGGCCCCGGCCTTGAGGCGGTTTGCCTCCCAGAAACTTTGAGCCTCGGGGCTGCGGTTGCGCGGCGTTCCAGGCGGGAGCGGCCCGTCCGTCAATTCCTCGGCGGTCGCGTAGTCCGCCGCCCCAAAGTCGATGATCACTGGCTCGCCGTCCTTGGTGACCATGATGTTTCGCAGGCTCAAATCCCGATGGAACACGTTTTTCGCGTGCATGTACTCCAAGGCGTCAAACAGCTTGAGGAACAGGACGACGACTTCATGCGGCGTCGGGTTGGTCCTCTCGACCCAGCGGGCGAGCGTGTAGCCGTCCACGAACTCAAGAACGATGTAGTGGAAGCCTGAGAGCGCACCCGGCCACCGGCCTTGCGCCAACATGCGGATGATGTGGCGGTGGCTGAGTTGCTGGAGGCAGGCTGCCTCGCGACGCGCGCGCGCGTCCGTCTGCTTCGGATCAAGGCTTCGCTCTGTCTGACAGGCCACCTTGAGCGCGAAACGCTCGCCGTCCTTCTCCACCTCGTAGACGACGGCATACCCGCCCCTTCCGATGCGTCGGACAATGCGCCAGTCGCTCACCATCTGGCCGGGCTTCAAGTCCAAGGGATCAAAATCCGCGAACATGCTGGGCACCTTTCG
>NZ_DASPHO010000075.1:0-4343 GCF_035629615.1 Hyalangium sp.
GAGCTGCTCGTCTCCCTGCGCGTGGGGCCCGTGGAGAAGTCGGTGAGGGTCATGGGAGATCGTGTCTGGACCAAGGGCCTGGGCTTCACCTCCATGACCCGGCCCGAGCCCTTCGAGCGCATGCCCCTGGTCTACGAGCGCGCTTTCGGCGGATGGGACCGCTCCGAGTCCGATCCCAGCCTGCATGCCTTCGAGCCGCGCAACCCCGTGGGCGTCGGCTTCCGCTCCAGCTCTCGATCCTTCGAGGAAGACCTGGCCTTGCCCAACCTGGAGGACCCGAACCAGCCGCTCGAGCGCTTCGGGCAGCGGGTGCCCCCCGCCGGCTTCGGGTTCCTCTCTCCCCACTGGCACCCGCGCGCGGCGTACGCGGGGACCTATGACGAGGCGTGGGACAATGCCCGCAAGCCCCTGCTGCCCAAAGACTTCGATCGGCGCTTCTTCAACGCCGCCTCCCCCGGGCTCGTGGCGCCTGGGTATCTCCGAGGAAACGAGCCCGTGGTCATCACGAATGCCTCACCGAGAGGCCCGCGCTCTTTCGCGCTCCCAGGGCAGGCTGCGCCGTCTGTCACCGTGGAGTTGACGGAGGGCCCAGACGCAACCCCCGAGATGAGGCTGGATACCGTCATCCTCGACACGGACGCAGAGCAAGTCCTGCTGCTGTGGCGCGGGCACCTCCCCATGGCCGAGAGCCTTCATGAGGTGCGGACCGTGCAGGCCACAGCGGAAGGCATCTCCTGAAGAGGAGACCCCTTTTCTCCCACGCGAGGTGAAGACATGGCCGTCAACGTCGGTGTCAACAAGATGTCTGTCGTGACCAAGGACAGCAGTGGCGTCACCGTGGCCTTCCCGGACGTCTGCAAGACGCCGAGCCCCGCGGGCCCGATCCCCATCCCCTACCCCAATGTGGCGAAGTCCTCGGATACAGCCAAGGGCACCAAGAAGGTGTCGGTGCAAGGCAACCCCGTCTGTGTGAAGGACTCCAACTTCAGCACCAGCACGGGCGACGAGGCAGGGACGGCGGGTGGAGGCGTGGCCTCCAACAAGACCAAGGGCAAGGCCGAGTTCGTCAACTACTCCTTCGACGTCAAGTTCGAGGGCAAGAACGTGGCGCGCGCGCTCGACCTGATGCTTCACAACGACAAGAACACGCCCCCCTTCCCTGTCTTCCAGGGTCCCATCATGGCCATGAAGGACAAGGTGGAGAAGCCCAAGTGCCTCGTCTGTAATCACGACGTGTAGTCCGGGTGCCCCTGGAGAGAGGTGAAGAGATGAGCTCACGCACAGACGCCACCGCAGTGCTCCCGCCCCCTTCCACAGAGCGTCCTGGACGCATCTGGGGGAGCCTGGCCGGCTGGCTCGTAGGGACAGACAACACCGGCGGGCCGCTCGTCGACTTCCCCGGCAACACAGCGGGTCCTGTCGCGGCACGCCTGGCGATCGCTGTCGATCCCAAGAGCCTGCAGGCCGCGGTCTCCCTCCACCAGAAGGTCGTGCTCCTGTTCGAGAGCGGTGATCCTGGCCGCCCCTTCCTCATGGGCCTCATCCAGGAGACCAGCCCGACGCCGCTGGTGGATGCACTGCTCGAGGAACAGGCTCAGGTGCCCACTCCGGCCAAGGCCGAGGCCAAGGTGGATGGGCGACGGGTGGTCATCGAGGGCAAGGATGAGATCGTCCTGAAGTGCGGAGAGGCCAGCATCACCCTGCGGCGCAACGGCAAGGTCATCGTGAAGGGCACCTACCTGGAGTCGCGGGCCACGGGCACCCACCGCATCAAGGGTGGCTCGGTCGAGATCAACTAGGGACAGGACGGGCGTTTCATGCTCTGGGACATCTACGAACAGCACCTGGAGGAGGCGGCCTTCCTATGGGGCCGGTGGGAGCAGGCGCTGGTCGCACCTGATCATGTGCTGGACGAGGTCGCGCCGATGGAAGAGCGCCTCCATGCTCACGTGGATGGGCTCGTCCTTGGGGGTGAGCCCGCAGCCAAACGCTTCTTGCTCCCAGCGCTCGAATCAGACGATCTCGAGATCGTCCGCGCGGCGGCCTTCACCCTCCTGGTCGACGGCACCTCCGGCAGTGCCCACGCGGTCCTCGAGCGGATCCGCGCGGCGGATGACGCAGCGCTCGCGGCCTTCCAGCGAGCACTGGAGGTACTGCAGCCGGCCATGTTTCCAGCCTGGCTCCAGCTCCTTCCGCAAGACGAGAACCCCACCCTCCAGGCACTGGGGCTCGAGGTGCTGGGCCTTCATCAGTGCGCTCCTGCCGCGGCATGCCAGGCCCTCCTCACACATGCATCTCCCAAGCTTGCCGCCACTGCCCTTCGTGCCGCTGGCCGGTCCCGGATAGAGCTTGCCCCCGCCATGCTGGAGCGAGCGCTGGCTTCGCCCTCGCTGGAAGTCCGGGACGCGGCTATCGAGGCGGGCGGGCTCAGAGGCCATCGCTCCACCTGGGCAGCTTGCCGCGCTGCCATCCAGTCTCGCACCCTCTCCAGCCCACTCCCCCTGCTGCTGCTGGCCATGGGCGGCGACGATCGAGACCTCAAAGAGCTCCAGGAGTTGCTCGTTGATGAGACGCTCCGGCCCGACGTGCTCTGGGCGCTCGGCTTCAGCGGCCGCGTGGCCAGTGCCGACGCTTGCCTGGAGTTCATGAGCCAGAAGTCCGTTGCACCCCTGGCGGGCGAGGCCTTCAGCGCCATTACCGGACTCCGCATCGAAGGCTCCTACGCCGCCCCGGGAAAAGACCCGGAGGCCCAGGAACCCGTTCCGCTTGCGCAGGAGGACCTCGAAGCCTCACCGGTACCCAAGCCGATCGACGCACTTCCCATCCCCCAAGCGGATGCCATCTCTCAGTGGTGGCAGCAGGCACGCTCTCAGCTGGAGCCTCAGCGACGCTACCTGGAAGGTCGCCCCTTCAGCTCTCAGGCCTTGCTCGACGCGCTCACCTTCAGTTCCATGCGGCGGCGCCACGCCTTAGGACTGGAGCTGGCGGTGCGCAGCCGAGGCGCACACCAGGTACCCACTCGCGCCTTCGCAGAGCGACAGCTCGAGGTGCTACGCAGGATGCGCACAGCGCCCAGCGCGACATTCGGCAGAACATTCGCCGAGTAAGGTCGACCGGGTGACGCCCCTTCGATAGGCGCTTCAGCGAGTGCTCGAAGTGGCGGCCCGGGCTCCACGCGGGTACGGTCCCTGTGCCGTGCTCAAGGCCGTCCCCGCCCTCCTCCTGCTGCTCCTCGGTGCGTGCGCCAGCGCGCCGCCGCCCGCTCTGCCTGGCAGCGAGGGCCCTTCCCCCGTTGCCTCCACCCCCCCCCCGGCCGTGGATGCAGGAGTTCCTCCTCCGCTCCCGGGTGATCCGCTGTCCCAGGGCCTCACGGCCCCTCACGACGTGAAGCGGCTGGACTTCCGCGGCGGCGAGCCCCAGGTCCCCATCCGGCTGATGGAGGGCCGCCCCGGCATCACGTTCTCTCCGCGGGGGCGAATGCGGCTCCAGTTCGGCGGGCCCGATGACAAGGTGCTGGAGGCCCCCGCGGGCTCGGTGTGGAAGGTGCGGATCCTGCAAGGCGAGCCTGCGGTGCTCACTGCCCGCATCCAGCTCGGGGAGTTCCGGTTCTCGAACAAGGCGGGGCTCGCGGAGGAGCAGCAGCAGTGGCAGGCGCGAGGGCTCGCCACCCGCGTCCAGGTGCTCGGCTCGCTCTACGGCATCGCGGGCAAGGTCATCGACAACCGGCGCTACCTGCTGCTGGTGGACGAGGCGCTCACACCCAAGGAGGCCGCCACCCGGCAGGCGGAGCTGCTGCGCGGGTTCGGTGCACGGACGACGCTCTTCGAGGAGGTGCGCACTCCAGCGCACGGCATCCTCGAGGTCCGGGACGCGGCGGGCAGCGTGGTGGGACTGGCACAGGACTCGCTGATGGCAGAGACGCTGGACGCGTCCGGCTTCGCAGTGCAGCAGGTGGAACACCACGTGGGCTATGAGAACCACGGCTTCGAGGACCGCAGCTACCGGGGCGCGCTGCAGCTCACCGTGGATCGCGCCGGAACCCTGGCGGTGGTGAACGTGGTGAGGCTGGAGGATCTGCTCAAGGGGCTGGTGCCCTCGGAGATCTACGCGCGCGCGCACATGGAGGCGCTCAAGGCCCAGGCCGTCACAGCGCGAGGCGAGGTGCTGGCCAAGGTGGGCACCAAGCACCTGGCGGATCCCTACCTGCTGTGCTCGGAGCAGCACTGCGCGGTGTACCAGGGCCGTACGGGCGAGGCGGCCAGCACCACGGCGGCGGTGGAGGCCACTCGAGGCGAGGCGCTCTTCTCCAAGGACGGGCGGCTGGTGGACTCCGTCTACAGCGC
>NZ_DASPHO010000076.1:0-4133 GCF_035629615.1 Hyalangium sp.
AGAAATGAAAGAGGCTCACGTGCGAGGGCGCAACCGACGATCCACCCTTGAGGGGACAACCCGCGTTGCCCTTGGGATGCGCCGGCTGTGAGCAGGGAGAAGCCAGCCCCTTCTCCCGGTAGAATCCCGTCTCTCGTGCTCGGCCCCAGGTTCCGGCCTGCTCGTGCGTGATGCATCAGGGAATCGCGGTCGCACATCGAGTCCACTCCGCCCACCAGGACCCATGGGAACTTCCGCGCCTTCAGAAGCCGGGAGGCCTCAGCCACCGCTCGAAAGAAGCCAGCACGGCCTTCTGGAAAGAGGGTGCTCTCGGACACCTCCAGCCGTAGAGGCGCCGCAGCACCGGCCAGCGCGCTTAGCAGGGACTCTCGCGTGAAAGGAGAGCCGCTCCCTGGCTCTGGAAGCGCCAGCAGGAGTGGAAGCCGATCGATTCCAAGCGAGGCCACGTCCTTCATGGACTCCTGGAGTGCCGTCATTGCCAACGCTGTCATCCGCTCCGTGCGGGTGAGTTCTGGCTCCAGCAAGGTCAGCATCGAGGCGCGGACTGGCTCTCCTGAGTCATCCAGCACGTCCGTCTCGAAGAAGCGCACAGTGCCGGCAGCCATCTCCACCTGCGTGGTTCGCGCAGTCAGTCCGAGCGGGGTACAGAGTCCCAGCCCGATGACGGCTACTTCGCCCGCATCCCGCCGGTCCGCGTTCATTTGGGCAATTCCTCCCAGGATTCCAGTTCCCGGACAACGCTGTACTCGTGCTGGGCAAGCTCTCGGTGGGCTGGAACAGCCGCGCGCCAGATGAGCGTCAGGGCTCGCTCGTCCGGCTCGATCTGTACAGCGTCCAGGACCAGTTCCCGCCGGTCGATTCGGGTGGTGAAGATGCTCTTCACTACCAGTCGGCGGCGGGGAAGCGGGAACGCGATCTGTCCATCCGGAGACAAGCCCGAGAGGACGACCGGCTCCCCGCCTTTCAATCCTGGCGAAGCGGTGAGCCCTGGTGAGGCGGCCTGGAAGAACAGCGGGTCGAAGTCGCGCGGCCACAGTGGGGCGCGCTGCTCCACCCATGCCTCGTTATACGTTCCAGCCAGCCTGAGGCGTGGCTGCCAGCTCCGCGCAACGGGGCCAAAGCCCGCGGGCGGTACACGCTCTGTCGGGCTCCTCATCAACTGGAGGGGATCCTCCAGGTTCGGCAAGGGTTGCTCGATCGCTTCCTTCGTCGAGCCATACAGGCCCATTCCCACAGGGTTTCGTGGCTCGTACGCGGGAGGCTCCTTGCCCGTGGCTGCCGCCACCCCGCCGAAGCTGCGCTCGTACCGCAGGGGAATGGACTCGAAGGGCCGCGGTGCGGAGGCTTTGAGCCCCAACGCGCCCCGGTACCACACCCGTGTCCCGAAGACGCGAATCCCTCTCTGGCACGGCCCCACCTTTACTGCCGCCAGCAGCTCTGGCACCGGCTTACCCCCCGGCGCCCACGCGTGGCCCGAGACATAGATGTCCGTTCCCGGCCGCGTGTAGGCCGTCTGCCCCTCGTAGCGCAGGCTCGAGGCGCCGGGCTCGCCCCAGTAGACGTCTTCCATCACAGGCGGCCGCTGCTCCTCGCTGGGCTTCGGCGGCTCCTGCGAAGGCCTTCCCGCGAGAGGCAGCTCGAACCGGCCCGCAACACAGATGAGCAGCAGCTCTTCGCCCTCCTTGTTCATGGAGGGCAGATCCACGGCCTTGAAGCGGGTGAGGTTCTCGAGGTTCGGCATCTTGAGGGTAACCCTCCGTCGCCAACACCCGGCGCTCAGTTCTCCGAGATCTTCGAGCCCTTCATCACGATGTCGCCCGAGGCGGTGACTTCGATCTTCCCCCCCTTGATGACGACCTTGCCGTCCTTCTTCACCTGGATCGTGGCGCTGCCCACCTGGAGCGTGAACGAGTTCTCCGCCGAGAGCACCAGCTCCTTGCCCTGGATGGCGTAGCTCTCCTTGGCGAGCACCTGGTACTTGCCCCCCACGTTGAGCAGGTGGTCCTGATCCACCTTCAGGTTGCGCTTCTTCTTCACCGTCTCCAAGTAGTCCCCGCCCACGCTCAACGTGCGGTTGCCCTTCACCGTCTCCGACTTCTTGGCGCCCACGATCTCGACCTTCGCGCCACCCACCTGCTCGGACTTCAGTCCGCCCACCAGCTCATTCATCGCGCCGCCCACCGTCACCGCGTAGGCCCCGCCGATGTTCACCGCCTTGGCCAGGCCGATGTTCTCCGCTGAGGCCAGCGTCACCGACACGCTCTGTGAGCCGCCCACCGTGATGGACTGCGTGCCCCCCACCGACTCCGTGTGGTTGCCCCCCACCGTCGTCGAGCGGTTCTGCGTCACGTCCAGCGTCTGGTTGCCGCCAATCACCGAGGAGTCGTCCTTCGTCACCTGCAAGGACTGGTTGCCGTGCACCTCCCGGCTGCGATCCTTCTCCACCAGCAGCTTCTCGTTGCCGCCCACCTGCTGGGACTTGTCGTTCTCCACGACGATGTTCAAGTCCTTCTGGGCGTGGAAGAACACCTCCTCCTCGCCCGCCGCGTCCTCGAAGCGCAGCTCGTTGAAGCCTCCTCCACCCGGGCTCGAGTTCGAGCGCAGCGTGCTCTTCGTCTTCTCGCCCGGCAGATCCAGCGGCGGCGGGTGGTGCCCGTTGTACACGCTCCCCGTCACCAGCGGCCGATCCGGATCCCCCTCCAGGAACTCCACCACCACCTCCTGGCCGATGCGCGGCAGGTACAGTGCACCCCATCCAGGTCCCGCCCACGCCTGGCTCACCCGGATCCAGCAGGAGCTCTTGTCGTCCCCCTTGCCCTCGCGATCCCAGTGGAACTGCACCTTGATGCGGCCGTGCTCGTCCGTGTGGATCTCCTCGCCCGCCGGGCCCACCACCACCGCCGTCTGCGGGCCGGGCAGCCAGGGCCGCTGGGTCTTCCGCTCGGGCCGGAAGGGCACCGCCTTGTGCAAGCACGTGAAGTGGCTGCGGTAGGGCTCGTGCCCATCCCCCTCGTGGCGAACCTGTGTGCCCGGGAGCACCTCCGGCTGGGAGCCTCGTTGGGTGACGGAGAGCACCAGGTACTCGCCGTCGTACGCGCCCGTGGGGTGCTCGGCCAGCTCGAAGGTGTAGCCCGGAGTCAGCCGGCGGCTGACGCTCGAGCCCGCCGCCGTCTCTGCCTTGGCCCGCAGCTCCTCCAGGCGGATCTTCGAGTAGTTCCGCCCGGCACCTGCGTCCTCGTAGCGCCCCGGGTAGTCGTACACCTCCAGGGCCGCGTCGGCGCCGTCCGCCGAGGAGTCCGCGCTCAAGTCACTGCCAGGCCGCAGGAAGTTGTAGTCGCGCAGCATGACGGCGCCGGGCTGCACCTCGAGCCGCGAGGCGAACTCGTTCACCGCCTCCGCGTCCGCCACCATCTGCCCCTTCTCGCGGAACACCAGGCGCTCCTCGCCGAGCAGCGGCTCGTGCACGGAGGCCGAGTCCCCCAGGACCATCGTGTGCGCGCCCTGCTCGTGCTCGAAGAAGTAGAAGATGCCTTCCTCCTCGAGCAGCCGGGAGATGAAGTCCAAGTTGGACTCACGGTACTGCACGCAGTACTCGCGCTTGGGATAGCTCCCCGACAGCGCCAGCCGGTGCGCCACACCCGCCTCGCCGAGGAGCTTCTTCACGATGTCCGGCGTGGTCATCTCCTGGAAGATGCGGCTGCGGCGCACATGCCGCTGGATCCACAGCCGGGGCACGACGCGCACCCGGCAGCGCTTGCGCTCCGGGCCGCTGCCCTCGTCCCAGCGCCGCACATGGCCGATGATGCCGTGGACGAAGCGCGCCGAGCCGTCTCCGAGTTGGATCGTCAGCAGCGCGTCCTGTCCGAGCAGACCCGCCCCATCCACCTCGATGTCCGGGCCCGGCACCAGGTCGATCTCCGCCTGGTAGGGCACGGAGAGCGCCTCCTCCACCGTGAAGCCCAGCACGGCCAGCTCTCCGGCCGGGTGGGGGCCGCACTCGAACTCGAACTCCGCCTGGTTCGCCGCTAGCGGCGCAGTGGCAATCGCCATGGTTCGTCTCCTCTGCTGCTCAGGCGCCGCGCCGCGCCGGGGGGATGTCCTTCTTCAGCTCTCCGGGCCAGCTGCCTTCCTTC
>NZ_DASPHO010000077.1:0-12869 GCF_035629615.1 Hyalangium sp.
CGAGATCGAGGCCGGCTGACGCCGCCGCCATGCTGAACCACGCCCTCAACATGGAGACCGCCGAGCGCGGAAACCGTTGAGGCCACACCGGCTCCCGGCTACGACACCCGGCATGCCCAGGCCCCACGCCCCCCCATGCCCGAGGCCGTTGTCCTCGCGCGAAGACTTCGAAGCGATGCGTGTGCCTGTCTGGGCCGGCCGCTACGAGCACGCTGATGGCGTGCAGCACGGCACCTCCGTGCACTCCTATGCGGTCATCCTCCTCGTCACTCGCGGCCAGTCGAAGGTGCGCCATGCGGGCGAGCTCGTGCTGCAGGCCGGAGATGTTCACCTCATCCCACCGGGAGATCCGCACGGGCCCGCCCACTTCCAGGAGGCCGAGGGGTGGGCGCTCGCCTTCCGGCCGGAGGCAGTGTCCCAGGAGGACGAGGGGTGGGGCAGCGAGAGGGCCCCGCTGCTCGGCCCCTTCCGTCGGATCCGAAGCGGCTGCCACCCCGTCCTGCGCCCCTCCGCCTCCCAACGCCGCCGCCTCCAGCATTGGCTGAAGCTCATCGCAGCCGAGGCGGCCCAGGAAGAGCGCGGGCGGAACGAGGCGCTCGGAGCCCTGCTGCGGCTGGTGCTCATCGAGCTGGAGCGCATGGCTGCTCCCAAGGCAGCCCCCGAGTTCGTGGGCCTGAGTCTGGCCCGCCGCGCCCTCACGCACATCGAGGCGCACTGCCTCCAGGCTCTGTCGCTCACGGACGTCGCCGCCGCGCTTGGGCGCTCCGCCACGCATGTGGCCGGCGTCGTCCGCCAGGAGACGGGGCGGACGGTGGGGGAGTGGATCCTCGAGTACCGGATGGCCGAGGCTCGGCGGCGCCTCCGAGGCACCGACGAGCGCGTGGACATCATTGCCGAGCGTGTGGGCTACGCGGACGTGACGCACTTCATCCGCCTCTTCCGCCGCGTCCACGGTGTGACGCCCGCCGCCTGGAGGCGCCGGGCCACCGCCGCGGACTGAGGAGCGTCTGGCTACTGCGTGCGCACCACGCCCACATCCGCGGTGCCTGCCAGCAGCGCGCTGCCCAGGAAGAGGTTCTCCGACTGGGGGCCGCCGGTGCGCACCGACTGGAAGATGACCAGGTACGTCTGCTTCGGCATGGGGAAGGCGCTGCCCGGAATCGTCACTCGCTTCTGCTTCCAGTCCACCGGGAGGGCGACGAGCTTCAGGAAGTCCAGCGGCGCCGTCGGCACGTTGGTGTAGGTGGGCTCGCCCTGCTGCCCGCTGTCGCTCACCGGCACCACGGTGACGAAGCCCAGGGTCCGCTCCTGCCCCGAGGCCGGATCCGCCCGGTCGAAGGCCAGCTCCATGTTGGCCGCCATCCGCACCACGCCCGCGGACGGGTGCAGCGCCGCGATGGTCTCCTGGGTGGGTGCGTCCTTCACCTGGCCTACGAACTTCTCCCCGCTCCGCTCCGCGATGAACTCATAGGTGGCACCGCTCTGGTACGTCAGCGTGGAGTCGCCGGCGCTGGAGCGGCTGTAGGCGCCCGCGCCATCGCTGGTCAGGGACACCTTGGGGGTGCCGTTGGCCTGCAGGGAGACGGTGGCGCCCGTGAGGCCCTCGGGGGCGTCGTTCGTCCCCTTGCGCGTCCCCAGGAAGACGATGGCCGCTGTCTGGCCGGGGATCGTGAACGAGGACTGACCTCCGTCCGGTTGGACCCCCCCGTCCAGCCCCGCGACGGCCTCGGGAGAGATGGCGACATCCGGGGTGGAGAGCAGGGTGCCCACCATCACCGTCTCGGCGGAGATCTGGTTGGCGGTCTTCTCGAGATCGCACGCCAGGGGGGCGAGGCAGCAGGCGGCAAGGGCGGACAGCAGGGTGAGGCGTTTCATCGGAATCGATTCCTTCCAGAAGAGCCGGCCCTCAAAGAGAGCATATCAGCCCCAGGCAGGACAGGCGGTGGCGGGGTATTCTCCCGGCCCCGTGCAAAGCCGACCCGTCCAGTCCTCCGGCCTCCGCTTCCTCAAGCGGCTGGGGTTTGCCCTCCTTCAGACCGCCATCTTCGGCTCTCTGATCGGCGGGCTCGTCTTCGTGCGGGTGCCGCGGACGCAGCTCGAGACGGAGGGCGCGCCCCAGACGGTGCTGGCCTGGCTCGTGGGGCTGATCGAGCGCCCCGAGCGTGTCACCTACGACATGCGCGTGCGCGCCCTGGGCGAGGCCCTCCAGCGGCAGCGCGTCAAGGAGTCCAAGCCGCAGGAGCGCGTCGTCCTCGTGACGGTGGATGACGACACCCTCAGCAACGCGCGCCAGAGCCAGCACCGGGAGCTCGCCTCCTACCCCTGGCCGCGCGAGGTGATTGGCGGGATGACGCGCCGGCTGGTGGAGGAGGGCGCCACCGTCGTCCTGCTCGACATGCTCTTCCTCGAGCTGAGCCCACGCGGGTGCTTCACCCAGGAGCCCGGGGCCGGCGAGACGACGGATGACGAGCGCTTCCGGAGCCTGCTGAGCCAGGATGCCGGCCGCACCGCGCTCGCCTTCTCCTGGAGCGTTCCCCGCTCCAGCCCGCCCAGCTTCCAGCTCTGGCCGTACCGCGCGCGCGTGGGGACCCACCCCGGGCAGCTCGAGGCGCGCTCCCAGGCGCAGGCCGTGCTGGCCTTGCAGCGGCCCGCCTTCCTCATCCCCTCGGGGGACCGGGTGGAGGTGTGGGCCGGCGTGGAGGATGAGCGCGAGGGGCAGGTGATCGCCGCGCGGCTGGGTGCCAGCCAGACGCTGGTGCGCGAGCGCCGCAGCGCGGACGACGCCTCGCGCGTCACGGCGCTGGATCTCTTCGTCTCCCTGGCCGAGGTGGAGGTGGAGGGGCTGGATCCCTCCAAGCTGCTCCAGGTGCGCACCCTCCGGCACCCGGTGGTGCCGCTGCTCGGCTCCCAGAGCCTCCTGGGCGCGGTGACGGGCTTCCCGGACGCGGACGGTGTCGTCCGGGGCATGCTCCACCTGGTCAGCTACGAGCCCCAGGAGGGCAGGCAGCACCTCTTGCCCTCCCAGCCCCTGGCCGCGGCGATGAAGCTGGCCGGCACCCGCAAGCTCCGCTACGCCGACGGCCGGCTCCACGTGGGAGACGCCTTCTCGTTCCCCATGGACGAGACGGGCTACAGCCTCACGCGGTGGGAGACGGGGGATGCGGGCCGCACGGCGGGCGCCTCGGTGTTCCGCACCCTGCGCGCCTGGAACCTTCTGCTCAACCTCTTCGATGTCCGCGAGGGCCGCCCGGCCCGCTCGGCCCACGATCTCGAGAACCGCGCCGTCATCCTCACGAACACCTCCACGTACGCCACGGACTTCCGAGCCACTCCCGTCGGCGGGGCGACGCCCCGAGGGGCCGTGCTCGCGCAGTCGCTGGTGAACATCCTGGAGTCCGAGGGCATCACCCGCGCCGCGCCCCGCATGGATCTGTACCTGACCATGGGGATGGCCTTCCTGGGGGCCATTGTCGCCTTCTTCTTCAGCCGCAGCTTCCGCTCCGGCTTCGGCGCCGTCATCTACTTCTCCAGCATGGCGCTGGCGGGCGTGGGCTACTTCTGGGCGGCCCGCTACGTCTTCGTGGAGCAGCAGCTCTGGGTCGCCGTGGCCGGACCGCTGCTCGCCATGGTGGCCACGTTCCTGCTCACCACCGTCTACACCGTGCGCACCGAGGATGAGATCCGTGACTTCGTCAACCACGCGCTCGGGCGGTACGTGAGTCCCGAGGTGGCGCGGCTCGTCACGCGCGATCTCTCCCTGCTGGTGCACCCCGAGCGCCGGCCGATGACGATCTTCTTCTCCGACATCGCCGGCTTCACCCGGCTCTCGGAGCAGATGGAGCCGGAGCGGCTCGTCCAGTTCCTCAACGAGTACCTCACGGAGATGACCATGGCCGTGCGCGCCTCGGGCGGCCAGGTGGACAAGTACATTGGCGACACGGTGATGGCCTTCTGGGGTGCGCCCGTGCGCACGGATCGCCACGCGCACCTGGCCTGCGAGGCCTTCCTGAAGATGCGCGCGCTGGTGCTCGAGCGCCTGCCTGTCTGGGAGAAGAAGTACGGGCAGCACATCCACTTCCGCGCCGGCATCAACAGCGGCGAGGTGGTGGTGGGCGACATGGGCACCGAGCTCAAGTCCAACTACACGGTGTTCGGGGATGCGGTGGGCCTGGCCTCGTGGCTGGAGCGCTGCAACAAGTTCTACGGCACCTCCGTGCTGGTGGGAGAGAGCACCGCCCAGCTCGCGCGCGACGCCTACGTCTTCCGCGAGGTGGACCGGGTGCTGGTGAGGAACAAGCCGGCGACCATCCGCCTCCATGAGCTGCTCGGGCGCCAGGGGGAGATCTCTCCACGCGTGCAGGAGCAGCTCGCCCTCTACGAGCAGGCGTTGACGGCCTATCACCAGCGCCGCTTCGATGAGGCGCTCGCCTTGTTCGAGCGCAGCGCTTCGGAGTATCAGGACACCGTCGCAGCGGTGTATGCGGGCCGGTGCCGCCGCTTCCTCGTCACCGCTCCAGCGGAGGACTGGGATGGCGTCTACGAAGTCGGGGAGAAGTGAGCCATGAGCCCGCGGCGCATCGGCGTGGGGGTGGTGTTGGCGGGAGTGCTTGCCGGCTGCCAGGCGGCGAACACGCCCGAGTTCCTCACGCGGGCGGAGCGCAACCTCGAGGTCAGCCGGGGCCAGCTCCAGCGGGAGCTGGATCAGCGCAAGGACAGCCTCGGCTTGATGGGGGCCTCGCTCACCGGCTGCTCCCTGGAGCGGCGCCAGGTGTACGAGCTGGACGCGGAGCAGGAGTCCGCGCTGGGCCAGGCCGTGGCCGCGCGTCAGCTCGCGACGCTGGGGCTGGAGCCGCTGCCGGCCACGGATCCCGTTGCGCACTATGTGGATCAGGTGGGGCAGTACCTCGCGCTGGTCGCGGCCGCGGTGAGTAACTCCAGCGGGCCCGAGCGCGCGGGCCGGCCCGAGCGAGCCCTCAACAACCGCCCGTGGCCGCATGCGGGCTACCAGTTCCGGGTGCTGCCGTTGGAAGAGGCGCGAGCCACCGGAGGCCCGGGTGGCATCGTCATGATCTCCACGGGCTTCCTGCGCTTGCTCGAGAGCGAGGAGGAGCTGGCGGCGGTGCTGGCGCACGAGGTGGCGCACGTGCAGCGGGGGCACGGGGTGGAGGCGATCAAGGCCGCCATGTGCCACTACGAGGCGCGCCAGGAGTCCTCAGCCTCGCTCCGGGCCTTCGGCCAGCGAATCAAGCTCCAGCGCGAGACGGCTGCCAGCGGCTCACCGCTCGCTCAGGAGCGTGTGCCAGGGGAGCTGCTCCGAGGCGCCGCGGAGGAGGCGGTGAACCTGTACCGGGAGGGCTTCCTCGAGGACTTCGAGCTGGAGGCGGATCGCATCACCGTCCGGATCCTGATGGGGGCGGGGTATGACGCCCACGCATTCTCCCGGCTGATCCAGCGCAGCTCCCTGGAGACTCCGGCGAAACATCCCTGGCGCCGGATGCACCCGCCGCCCAGGGCTCGGCTGGCGGTGGTGGGCGAGCGGATCACCGCGCTCGGCCCGACGCAGGTCAGGCCCCCCCCAGACGCGGTGGAGCAGCGCAAGAAGCGCTTCCTGGACGCGATGGGCGCGCTGCCGGCCCTCATGGCAGAGCCGCAGTCCAGCCAGCCGCCCCCGTGAAGTTGCCAGCCGCGGGCTACGGATCCTCGTCCGGGTTCCCGAAGTACTCGCGGATGGGCTGATCCTGGACGATGTGCTCGGCGATCACGCGGCGCATCCTCTCCGGCGCCATGCGCGAGTAGTAGACCTCCCCGGGCCAGCCCATGAGCTGGAAGTCCTCGGGGGAGAGCGGATCGCGCTTGCGCCCCGTGTCCTCGCGGATCACCACGTTGGGGCCCATGTGGCAGAAGCCGTAGCAGCCGCCCCGGTACGCCTCACAGCGCAGGCCTACGGCGTGCTGGGAGAGCTCCTCCTTGGCCGCGGCGAAGACGGCATCGGACCCGTTGGCCTTGCAGTCCATGCCCTTGCACACGGAGAGGCGGTAGCGCTTCATCGAGGGCCCACCCTACCAGACGTGCGGCCCCCCTGAAACGACGCCAGCCCGCCAGCTCCACCCCGCAGGGAGGAGGGCGAGCTGGGGAGCAGGCCGCGCGGAGCTACTTGTGAGTGCGCGAGGTGGGCGTCTCTCCAGGGCCGAGCTTCTTCGGCTCGTGGCCCTTGCCCACGGCGTGCGGCGTCTTGAGCTGCACCAGGCCCTCGCCGACGCGCGTGTGGGCCTCCTTGTGCACGTGGTGCGGCTCCTCGGAGCCCTCGCGCTTGTTCCACGGATCGGACGGGTGCGAGACGGGCGGCCCCTTCAGCAGCTTGGGGATGTCGTACACGAAGCCCTGCCGGTTGTACTCGGGCTTGGTGTGCTCGTAGGTGTCCATGCGGATGGCGTCCTTGGGGCACGCATCCACACACAGGCCACAGACGATGCAGCGCAACTCGTCGATGACGAACTGGGTCGGGTACTTCTCGATGGTGCGCGACTCGCCTTCCTTGGCTTCCGTCTCGTACTCACCGGCCTCGATGTAGATGCACTGGGCCGGGCAGATGGTGGCGCACATGTAGCAGGCCACACACCGCGGCTTGCCATCATCCCGCGGCACCAGCCGGTGCAGCCCTCGGTAGCCAGGAGGGTAGGGGATCTTCTCTTCCGGGTACTGGACGGTGGTGATCAGGCTGGTGCCCGTGCGATCCACCACCTGAGGGTTCGTGTCCCGCGTTCCGAAGAGGTTCCGGAAGAAGTGGCGCGCGGTGATGCCCAGCCCCTTGAGGAGCTCAGGAAGGTAGGTCCGCTCGCGGACATCCGTGCGGGGATCTTGGGTCGCCTTGTAGCCCATGGCAGTCCTTGTCTCGCTTCCTCGAAAGCCTAATGCGTGGAGCCCGTGTTCGCAGTGGCGTGTCCATGGGCCGGCAGCGCCTGGCCATGAGCGGCCCCGGGCAGTGCGTGGGCGTCATGTCCGTGCCCCAGGGCGCCGTGGCCACCCCCGGGTCCATGCGCTGCCTCGCCGCCCTCCTTCCGGGAGAGCGTCAGGGCCATCAGCACGCCGAGCTGCAGCAGCCCGAAGATCGCCAGCATGCGCAGCGAGGGATCCCAGAGCACCAGCGCGCCGCTGATGAAGATGTTGGCCAGGCCCACGGGCAGCAGCATCTTCCACCCGAGCGTCTGGATCTGATCGTACCGGAAGCGCGGGAACGTCCAGCGGATGAGCAGCTGCACGAAGCACAGGAAGAGCACCTTCACCCAGAAGAGGGTGCCCAGCAGGGTGGCGTACACCAGCGGCTGGTCCTTGAGCTGCGCGGCCACCCACTCGCCGCCGAAGGGCAGGTGGTAGCCGCCGAAGAAGAGCGCCGCGGTGACGCCGGAGAGCACCACCACCTCGACGAACTCCGAGATCATGAAGAGGCCGAACTTCATGCCCGAGTACTCCACGAAGTAGCCGATGATCTCGGACTCGCCCTCGGGCACGTCGAACGGAGCGCGCTTGGTCTCCGCGAAGGCCGCGGCGAAGAAGCCGATGAAGCCCAGCGGCTGGAGGAGGATGCCCCACGCGGGCAGGCCGAAGTCGAAGCCCTCGCCGGCGGGGCCGCCCGTCCACTGCCACAGGTAGCGCGCCTGGCCGTAGGCGATCCCGCCCGTCTCCGCCGCCAGCTCGCCGATGATGCTCGGCAGCTGCACCGAGGAGAACGCCAGCATGAGGCCCACGAGGGACAGGCCCAGCGCCACCTCGTAGGAGATCATCTGCGAGGTGGCGCGCACGCCGCCCAGCAAGGCGAACTTGTTGTTGGAGGCCCAGCCCGCCAGCGCCGTGCCGTATACCGCCAGCGAGGCGATGGCGAGCAGGTACAGCACGCCGAAGTCCGGCGTGGCCACCACCATGTCCACCTTGTGCCCCCACAGCTCCACGCTGGGGCCGGCAGGGACGATGGCGAACAGGGCGAACACCGGCGCGAACGCCAGCAGGGGCGCCAGGTTGAAGAGGAACCGGTTGGCGTGCTCCGGGATGAAGTCCTCCTTGCTGAGCATCTTCAAGGAGTCCGCCGCCACGAAGGGCAGGCCCGCCAGCGAGCGGTTCTTCAAGCCCGGCAGGGCGATGCGCGCGCGGTTCGGGCCGATGCGATCCTGCATCAGCGCGCTCCACTTGCGCTCGGCCAGCGTGAGCAGGGTGGCGATGATCATCACGAAGATGAGCATCAGGAAGAGGATGTTCGTCAGCCGGCTGGCACCGGAGAAGCCGTACTGCTCCACGAGCCCGCCCACGGCGTAGGCGCTGGCCACGCCGCCGGCGAGCAGGAAGACGATGAAGCCGATGGCGAAGAGGACTGTGAGGACGCGGTTCATTAGATCCCTCTCACGCGGGGCGTACCGAACTCGCGGTAGCCCGGAGGACGGCCGTCGGCGCCGGTGGGCAGCGGGTTGATGCCCGGCCGCTCACGATCCGGCGGAGTGGCCTGCTCCCAGTGGAACGAAGCGAGCTCGGGCACCTGCGCCGCCAGCTCGCGGAACACCTCACGTGCGGAGCTCCACGCCGCCGCGCCGCCCATCACCTTGCTGATCTCCGCCACCCAGCGCCAGGTGGGCGCCGTGTCCCCCTTGGAGGGGTACGCCTTGCGGAAGCGCTGGACGATGCCGTCCTTCTGGACGAAGGAGCCATCGTCCTCGACGTGAGCGGAGGCCGGCAGCAGCACCGTGGCCTGCGCGCTGAGGGGCGACTCGTTGATCGCGAGCGCCACGAAGACCTCCGTGGAGGCCGCCGCCTGTGCGAAGGCCTCGGCGTCTCCCGGCACCTCGGTGCCCAGGGCGACCAGCGCCTTCACCTTGCCGGACTTCAGCGCGGGGGTCAGCTCCTCGAAGGCCTTGAGCGTGAGCCCCAGGCCCTTGGCGATGAGCTCCAGGCCCTTGCGGTTGGGGTTCTTGTCCTCCGTCATGAGGTAGTGGTCCGCGGCGCCCTGCGGCCGGCCGCCCACGTACACCTCCTTGACGCCCAGCGTGCCCTTGGCGAACGAGAGGCCCGCCAGCAGATCCTCGTTTGAGAGCAGCGGCGAGGCCAGCACCGCCAGCTGCGTGGTGCCCGCCAGCGGCTGGAGCTGCGAGGCCGCGGCCTTGGCCGCCTCCGCGCGGGTGATCTCCGGGCGGACGACGTTCGGGGGCTGGGTGGCGCGCCGGCCCACGGAGGCGCTCAGCACGCGGTTCAGGTTGAGGTACTTGTACGAGAGCCGGCCCTGATCGCACATCCAGCTCTTGTTGATCTCCTCGTTCTCGCGCGGGCGGTAGCGGTAGGTGTCCTGGGACATCCAGTCCGTGTAGATGTTGCAGCCGCGCGAGCAGCCGGTGCACACGGAGGGGGTGGCGGACAGGAACCACGCGCGGGCGCGGAAGCGGAAGTCCCGGTTGAGCAGCGCGCCCACCGGGCAGATGTCCACCGTGTTGAGCGAGTAGTTGCTGCTCAGCTCGCTGCCGGGGAACACGTCGATGCGCTCGTGGCTGCCGCGGCCGAACACGCCCAGCTGCGGCTCCTGGGGCACCTCGTTCATGAAGCGCACGCAGCGGGTGCAGAGAATGCAGCGCTCCTGATCCAGGACGACCTGGGGACCCAGCACCTTGCGCTTGTGCTTGAGGACCTTGCCGCCCTCCAGACGCGAGGGGCGGTAGTCGTACTTCATGTAGTAGTCCTGCAGCTTGCACTCACCGGCCTGGTCACAGATGGCGCAGTCCACCGGGTGGTTGAGCAGCAGGAACTCCATCACCGCGCGCTGCTGCTCCTTCACCTTGGGCGTGGTGGTCTTGATGACCTGGCCCTCGGCGAGCGGCGTCTGGCAGGCGGGCACCAGCTTGGGCGCGTTGGAGGCCTCGATGAGGCAGATGCGGCAGTTGGCCGCGATGGAGAGCCGCGGGTGGTAGCAGTAGTACGGGATCTCCACGCCCACGGAGTCGGCCGCCGCGATCATGTTCGTCCCCGGCTTCACCACGGCCTCCCGGCCGTCGATGGTGCAGGTGACGAAGCCCGGGTTCTTGGGCGGAGGAGGCTTGGGCGGGCCACCGGCGGGGGCCGGGGGCTTGGGCGGCGTGGTGCTGCTGTGGGCCACCGGCGGGTTGTCCGCCTTGGCGCCCGCGGGCGGGTTGGAGGGCTCCGGGCCGATCTTCGCCGCGGGCGAGTTTGTCGGCGCACCCGGCGGGGGTGGCTGCGCGTCTCCGGTCGGCTTCTTGGTGTCGTTCTCGCTCACTGCTCGACCTCGCCGCCGATCATGTTGATCATGTCAAAGGTGGGAATGAGGTCTGCCAGCATCTTGCCCTCGATGATCTGGGGGATGGCGGACAGGATGGGGAAGCCGGGCGCGCGGACATGGACCTTGTAGGGCCGGCCGCGCCCGTCGCTCACCAGGTACCAGCCCAGCTCGCCGTTGGCGGCCTCGGTGCTGTCGTAGACCTCGCCCGGCGGCACGGGGATGCCCTCCATCACCAGCTTGAAGTGCGACATGACACCCTCGATGGTGCCGTACACCTCGGGCTTGGGCGGCAGGGCGATGCGCCAGTCGTCCACGATGATGGGGCCGCCCGGCAGCTTCTGGAGCGCCTGGCGGATGATGCGATCAGACTGCTCCAACTCCTCGAGCCGCATGATGTAGCGATCGTAGTTGTCGCCGTGCTCGCCCACTGGCACGTCGAAGTCCAGCTGGCCGTAGACCCAGTACGGCTTCGCCTTGCGCACGTCGTAGTCCACGCCGGCGGCGCGCAGGCAGGGCCCGGTGAAGCCGAAGTCGATGGCGTCCTCGGCGCTGAGCAGGCCGGTGCCCTTCATGCGATCCACGAAGATGCGGTTCGCCATCAGCAGGCCCTTCACCTCCACCATCAGATCCTGGATCTTGTCGAGCGACTTGATCGTCTTCGGGATCCACCCCTCGGGCAGGTCGCGGTTGAGGCCGCCCACGCGCCCATAGCTGGTGGTGAGCCGCGCGCCCGTCAGCTCCGTCACGCGGTCCATGAGCAGCTCACGGCCCTCGATGGCGTAGAGGAACGGGGCGAAGCCGCCCAGCTCCAGCGCGGTGGCGCCCACGCACGTGAGGTGATCGTGCATGCGGTGCAGCTCGGAGGCGATGACGCGGATGTACTGGGCGCGCTCCGGAATCTCCAGGCCGATGAGCTTCTCCACGGCGTTGAGGAACCCGAAGTTGTTCATCATCGCCGAGTTGTAGTTGAGCCGGTCCGTGTACGGCAGACACTGCGTCCACGTGACGTTCTCGCAGCTCTTCTGGAAGCCTCGGTGGAGGAAGCCGATCTCGGGATCCGCCTTGACGATCGTCTCGCCGTCCAGCTCCACCTTCATGCGCACGGTCCCATGCATGGCGGGGTGGGAGGGGCCCATGTTGATGTACATCCGCTTGGTCTGGAGGTGCGTCTCCAGCTCCGACTCGTGGGCGTACGCGTCGGTGTCAGGGTTCAGGGCTTCGGGCTGCTTGGAGGGGTCCGACATGGAAGTGGAGTCCTCGAGAAAGCGTCAGGAGAGGCCGCTGGTGCCGGGGCCTCGGAAGATGTCCTTGATGGGGCGCTCAGGGATGAGCGGCTGCCTGTCGCGCAGGGCGTAGTCCTTGCGCAGCGGGTGCCCCTGGAACTCGTCGTACAGGAGGATGCGGCGCAGGTCCGGGTGGCCGACGAACTGGATGCCGTAGAAGTCGAAGGTGAGGCGCTCCCACCAGTTGGCACCCTTGTAGAGAGGAACCAGCGAGGGCACCTGGGGATTCGCCTCCGTCACACGGACCTTGAGCCGGACGTGCTCGTTCCTGGAGAGTGAGTAGAGGAAGTAGACGACCTCGAAGCGGGGATCGTTGTCGGCCAGCTGGAGCCGGTCCACCGCGTCGATGGAGAGGAAGAGCTTGAAGCCCAGCTCCGGGTCGTTCTTCAGGTACGCCGCCACCTTTGGCAGGTGCTGGGCATGGATGACGGCCCAGGCGCCGCCGGCCCTGTCGAGGTAGCGCTCCGCGACCGCCTCCGGAAGGTGGGCGGAGACCCTGTCCAACGCGAATGTGCTCAAGGGGGCCCCAATGGCAGAAGAATCCGCGGCTTTATAGGGAGGGGCGCCCGGGGCGTCAACGTAAAACCCCCAACCATGTAGGGCACTTACGTGCGCTAGAAGCGGGGGTGCGCGAGAGGCACGAAGTCGGGAGAAGCCATGGGAATGGCTTCGCACCTCTCATGCCGCAGCGACGGTACCGCCAGGCTGTACAGTGCCCCGAGGCTCGGGGATGAAGATCGCCACGGGCAGGCTCTTGCCGGGCACCATGGCCGGGGGCGCCTCGCGCCATGAGAAGGCTGCTCCCGCCTGCTCGCGGGTGGTGCGAGACACGAGGACCGGGGTGCCCACTGCCTTGGTGAGGCGCTCGATGCGGCTGGCCACATTCACCGTGTCCCCGATGGCCGTGTACTCCAGGCGCCGCGTGGCGGAGCCGATGTTGCCCAGCACCACCGGCCCCGTGTGCACACCTACACCCATGCGCAAGCCTGGCTCGCCCCGCTCCACGCGCTCGGCGTTGACGGCCTCCAGCTCGGCAACCATGTCCAGCGCGCACTGCACCCCTCGCCGGGCATGCTCTGGATCCGCGATGGGGGCGCCGAAGTACACCATTAGTGCGTCCCCGATGAACTTGTCGAGCGTGCCGCCGTTGCGGAACACCACCTCCACCATGCGCCCGTAGTACTCGTTGAGGATGGCCACGATCTGCTGAGGAGGCAGGCGCTCGCTCAGCGCGGTGAAGTCCCGGATGTCCGCGAACAGCAGCGTCACCTCGCGCAGCTCAGGGTGCGTCTTCGAGATGGCCAGATCCTGCAGCCGAT
>NZ_DASPHO010000078.1:0-2416 GCF_035629615.1 Hyalangium sp.
CGGCCTCGGGAGGGAGGCAGGCAGGCGTGGTCCGGTAGGCAGTCACCCGAGTGACGCGCAAGCCATGCTCACGCAGCGCCACCTCCAGCTCGCGGCGCCCCTCCTCGGCGGCGGGGAGGAGCAGCTCGTCCTCCGGGTGCAGCTCGGGGCGGAGGGCCTCGTAGAGCCCCAGGCCGGTGGCCTCGGCGGGCTCGGCGGCCACCTTCAGGCCGTAGCTCTCGGCCACACGTGCAGTGCGAGGCCCCACGGCCGCGACTCGCACCTGGCCCATGCGGTCCGCGGTCCCGGCCTCGCGCAGGGCCTCCATGAGCGCCTCCACGGCCGCGGAGCTGGCGAACACCACCCACCGGTAGCGTTGAATGGACTCGGCGGCGGCGATCAGCGGCCGGGGATCCTCCGGCGGCCGCAGCTCCAGCAAGGGGAGGCTGAGCACCTCCGCGCCCTCATCCTCCAGGAGGAAGCACAGCTCCTCCACCCGCTCCTTCGGGCGCGTCACCAGAATGCGCTTGCCTTCGAGTCGCCGTTCCACGGGCACGGACTCTAGCCCAGCTCCCGGGTGCGGAGCGCGCGCGGAAACCGAGTCAGGAAATCACTGCAACAGGTGAGACCCTCTGGCGTGGCTCACCCGGAATCCCTCTCTCTCCTGTGGACTGCCCGCCTCAGGAGTTTGGCGTATAGCCGGTGCGCCCGAAGTCGCGGAGGATCTCCTGGGCACCGCGCGAGAGCAGCTCGTCCGCGAGTGCCTCGCCCAGCGCGTGCGCGTTGCTCACCGGACCGCGCACCTCGCCCCCTACCACTTTCGAGCCGTCCGGCCGCCCCACGAAACCGCGCAGGTGCACCACGCCATCCACCACCGTGGCATGGCCCGCCAGCGGCACCGTGCAGCCACCCTCGAGCTTCGCCAGCAACGCCCGCTCGGCCGTCACCGCCACGCGCGTCACCGCATCCTCGAGCGGCGCCAGCAGGGCTCGCACGTCGG
The DNA here is from genome assembly GCF_035629615.1 of Hyalangium sp. Lineage (GTDB taxonomy): Bacteria > Myxococcota > Myxococcia > Myxococcales > Myxococcaceae > Hyalangium. Next base: position 980 of record NZ_DASPHO010000078.1, read on the forward strand.
CATCATTCACGCGGCACTGGATCGCCAGCACACCCTGCCCCACCGCCGGCAGACTCACCTCGGGCGTCAGCACCTCGGTGATCTCCCGCTCCAGACCCAGGCGCTTGAGCCCGGCGTACGCCAGCATCGCGCCGGCCAGCCCCAGCTCCTTCGTCTTCTGCAGCCGCGTCTGTACGTTGCCGCGCAGGCTGACGATCTCCAGATCCGACCGGCGCGAGCGCAGGATGCAGCTGCGCCGCAGCGAGGAGGTCCCCACCTTTGCGCCCTGGGGCAGCCGCTCCAGCGTGAGCCCTGTGGGGCTGCAGAACGCGTCGCGCGGATCCTCGCGCGCCGGCACCGCCGCAAGCATCAGTCCCTCGGGCAGCACGGACGTCATGTCCTTGAGGCTGTGCACGGCGATGTCCGCACGCCCATCGATCAGGGCCTGCTCGATCTCCTTCACGAACAGCCCCTTGCCGCCCACCGCGGACAGCGGCGCCGACAGGAAGCGATCGCCCTCGGTGCTCATCTCCACCAGGGAGACCTCAAGCCCCGGGTGCCGAGCCGTGAGCAGTGCCGCCACGTGCCGGGCCTGCCACAGCGCGAGCGGGCTCTGACGGGTAGCGATCCGGACCGCGCGGCTCATCGCTTGCCTCCATTCGCCACGGCGGCCGGAGCACTCTGGGGCTCGGCAGCCGCCATGGGGGCGGGCTCATCGATCAGCCCGAACAGCTCGGCCGCGGCGCCCGCGAGCCGGTTGCTCTCCTCTTTCTCTGGCCCCACGGCGCGCAGCCGCGCGGTGGGCTCGTGCAGCAGCTTGTTGACGATGGCGCGCCCCATGGCCTCGATGCTCTTGCGCTGCTTGTCCGAGAGCCCCTCGCCCACCGCTGCCAGTGTCTTCTCCACCTCGGCCTTGGCGATCTGCTCGGCCCGCTGCCGCAGCCGCGCCAGCACTGGCACCCCCTCCCGCACCGCCCGGTCGCGCATGAAGCGCGACACCTCCTGGATGACCAGCACACCCGCCTTCTGCGCCTCCTCGGCCCGTGCCGCCTCGTTCTCCGCGACGAACTTCTGGATGTCGTCCACGTCGTAGGCCGTCACCCAGTCCAGCTGGGTCACGTCCAGGGCAATGTCTCGCGGCACCGCGAGATCCACCATGAACAGGGGCCGGAACCGGCGCGCCCGGCCCACCGCCCCCACATTCTCCTTCGTGAACAGCGGCACCGGGGAGGCCGTCGAGGACACCACCACGTCCACCTCCTTGAGGAGCGCGGGCAGCTCCTCGAAGGGCCGGGCTGTCGCACCGCCCACCTCCGCGGCCAGGGCCTCGGCACGCGCCAGCGTGCGGTTGGTGATGATCAGCCGCCCCACCTTTGCCTGCTTCAGGTGCCGCGCCGCCAGCTCGCTCATCTCCCCCGCGCCCACCACCAGCGCCGTCTTGTCCGCCAGCTCGTCGAA
>NZ_DASPHO010000079.1:0-4398 GCF_035629615.1 Hyalangium sp.
TGAGCCCCAGCGGAGCGACGGGCTCTCTGAGCGTGTGGTGGATGCTCGAGGGCGGGCGTCGCTCACCACGGAAGTGAAGCTCTCGCCCTCGCTGGCGCTGCGCGTCGAGGGACGGGCACTCTGGCGTGCGAGCGCCGAGTCTGGATGGGAGCGGGGTAAGGCCTTCTTCGAGCCCACTCTCGGCGAGGCGTACCTGGACCTCTACACGCAGCACGTGGACGTACGGGTCGGCCAGCAGACGCTGTCCTTTGGAGCGAACGCGGCCTTTGCGCCGACGGACGTGCTCAACCCGAGAGAGCTGCGCGAGAGCGCCGTGCTCGCCGAGCCGGAGGACGCGAAGCTGCCGGTCTTCGCGGCGAAGGCGTCGGGTGGAGTGGGGCCTCATCTGCTTACCGCGGTGTGGGTGCCCTTCTTCACCCCTCACCGTTACAGCGTCTTCGGCCAGGACGAGGCGCTCTTCCAGCCAGGGCTCGGCGTGAGCCTCCCTCTCACCGTGGACTCCTCCATCGAGGATGCGCTGCAGCCTCACCTCCTGGAGACGGAGCGGCCGGAGGCGCTTCCATGGCTCGGGGACGTCGGGCTGCAGGTGAGGTCCGAAGTCCGAGGCGTCCGCGTGGGCGGCTCGTGGGTGTGGGTGAACGAGAAGCTGCCGCAAGTGAGCTTGGATCCGGAGCTGGAGGCCGTGCTGCGTACCCAGGGACAGGGCGCTCCTCCGGACGCGGCCCTGCTGCTGTCGGTCCAGGAGCGGCTGCGCGCGGGGGAGACGCTGGTGACAGGCCGCTACGCTCGGCAGCACGTCTTCGGGCTGGAGGCGACCACGCTGATGGGCCCAGCGCAGCTCGATGTGGACGTGGGCTTCAGCCCCGCGCAGACCTTCTTCGACGAGCGGCTGCGCCCCCTGCGCAAGCCCGTGGCGACCTGGGTGCTCGGCCTGTCCCAAGCAGAGGACTCCGACTTCATCTACTCGGCGACCTGGCTGGGGCTTGCGGTGCCTCGCGTGGAGGCCGGGGAGCTGCTTGTGCTGCTGGAGCCAGGCACTGCGCGAGGGCTGGCGCGGACCGCCTTCTTCCACCTGCTGGTGGCGGAGGTTCGCTACGCCCCACGCGGGAGCGATTGGGAGGTGGGCTTCCGCGGCGCCTTCGAGCCCGTCCAGCGCTCCTTCGTGCTCGCGCCTCGGGCGGGCTGGCGCTTCACGGAACACCTCAGCGTGGGGCTCGCGGCGGAGGTGTATGCCGGCAAGCCCTACAGCCCGCTGGGCTACTTCGGGCGCAACGATCAGATCACCGGCTCGCTCCAGCTGACGCTGTAGGGGAGCTCTCCGTCAGAGCGAGCTGAACGTCCGGACCAGGAGCCGCGCCCCCGCAGTCCACTCCGTTCCCCGGGCAAGCCCCACATCCTTATATGCGTAGGTCCCATAGAGCTGGAGCCAGAGGGGCTGATCATTCAGGGCGAACAGGATGCGCTCGATGCTCCCGTCCGCGCGGGCCCGGAAGCGCCGATCCCCCTCGAAGCTGCTGATCCAGCCTGCCAGGCCCGAGGCGCGCACCGTCCACCAGCCGTCCACCGTCTCGTACCCGGTCTCGAGCACCGCGGAGGTGAAGGGCGAGAGCTCCTGCTCCAGCGTCCCATCCGGCATGCGCCGCAGCGAGTGGCTGGCCGCGGGGCCGAACCCCAGCCACAGCCGCCCGCTCGCCGAGCGCACCGGATCGAGCAGCAGCGCCGCCCGCCCCGTCTCCACCGTCAGCCCTGGGCCCTCCCACACGCGCCGCTCCAGGTGCCCCGCCCTCACCGCGAGCGTGATGTCGAACGGGAAGGGGATGCGGATGGGCCGCGAGGTGGGGATGAGGATGAAGCCGTCCTCCAGGTGGCGCCGGAACGTCCCCTCGTAGGCGGTGGTGGTCAGCCCGCGCTGAGCGTTGCCCGGCGTGGCCTCGGTGACGAGGATGCGGTGGGTGTTGAACCAGAGCAGGCCCTTGCTCCGGCTGGTGCGCTCGGTGCGCAGGAGGATCCCCGCCTGCAGAGTGGGCAGCGCCACGCCGCCCCGCACCTGCAGCCCCGTCCCGAGCAACAGCGCGTTGCCCGGATCGAAGCAGGTGGGGAAGCGATCACCGGCGGCGGTCTCCATCATGCACTCGTCCCCCTGCGACAGCGTGGGGGCCGCGGTCGTCCCCTGTGAGTCCGGGGGAAGAGCGAACAGCAGGGCGGTGAGCGCGAGCGAGAGCATGCCGGTCCATTCCTAGCGAGCGCTGGCCAGCGGAGCGCTCCGGCGCGCCGGGGCCCACAGCGAGGCCCTCAGTCCCGCGTTGGCGGACCACTCCCACTTCCCGGCTACGTTGGGGATGTCGCTGCGCCAGGCGCCGCGCCCGTCCACCACCACGCTCACGGGCTGATCGTTGATGGCCAGCAGGATGAGCTCGTAGCCCGCGCGGACCCGCAGCCGCTCGGGGTGCAGCGCGCGGCCGACCACCGGGTCATCGAGGAAGAGCTTCTCCACCTCGACGGTGAAGAGCAGGTGATGGAAGCCGTCCGTGTCCAGGGTGATGTTCCCCTCGAACGCCGCGGTGGGCACGAGCGTGTTCTGGCCGTGCGTGCGGTCACGCTCGAAGGACGGCCCGGCACGCAGCCGCACGTAGGAGACCAGATCCGGCGAGTGCCACAGGTCCAGCGTCCCATGCACGGCGCCCCAGGTGAGCACGCTCAGCTCGGAGCCCTCGCGCTCGATCGTCTCCTGGTGGAGCGCCTCGACCCAGGCGCCCAGGTTCAGCCCCACGTCGAAGCGGCGCGGCTTGCCGAAGAACGTGGTGATGCGGAACAGCGGCACCTTGCGCTCGACGTTGAAGTCGTAGCGCAGGAGCGTCACGTCCAGGCTCGGCTCCCCCAGGTAGACCTCGGTCTGCAGGAACGTGAGCCGGTGCAGCCGGTTGTCCTCGTCACCGCCCGGGAACTCGGTCTGGATGCCGAAGTCCACTCGCACGCGGTTCTGCTCCACGCCCTGGCCGCTGCGGAAGAGCGGGGCCCACGCGCCGCCCAGGTAGATGCGCCGGTGCAGATCGAAGTTGAACTGCATCACCCGGCCCTGCTCGTCGCGGTACCAGCCCGGCGGAGACTCGGCGATGGCCGGGACGAAGCGGTAGCCCTCCTGGACGCGCACGTTGGCGCTGGCCTCGGAGCGGTCGCAGTAGGAGGTGCGCAGCAGGGCGCGGTCCGTCTCCTGGCCGTCCGAGTCCAGCTCGCTGGCCGGGGCAATGAGGCAGCGCCGCGTCACCGGGTCGCACTGCATCCGGTACTCCCCAGAGGGCACCTGCTTGGTGGGCGGCAGCCGGGTACAGAGGATCGGCTGGTCATAACGCAGTGCGGGGCGCGGCTCCTCCGGCGTCAGCAGCCCCGTCAGGTCGTTTCCCGAGCGGTCCGGCTCCGGGGCCGCCTTCACCTTGTCCGCGACATCCTTGAGCTGCTCCCGCTTCGAGCCCTCCCCTGAATCTTCCCCTGCCTGCTGCGTCTCCGGCTGGGGAGCCTTCTCCTGACCCTCGACCTGCGAGAGCAGGAGGGCCCACCCCAACGCTGCTGCCTGGATGATCATCGCGCCTCCCACATCGGACCCCGCTTCGGGCGGGGCCAGCCCGGGAGGGCCTCTTCAAATGGCGTGCCCCCGCTTGGCGGGCGGGCTTTCGCGGGTTTGGTGCGCACCGGGTGTGCAGCATCCGGCACACTGCACGGCACCCGTGGCGCGGTCATGGCACACCTGGCAGAGGTCGACCGGGAGCGGCACGGGGGGTATAAGGCCGCGGCCCGGGATGTAGGCGGGCCGTATCCAGACGGAGGCATCCGGTTCCGTGGCGAGTGACGGCGAGCAGCAACAGCAAGAGCAGAAGTCGCAGCAGGAGCCTCAGGTGCAGGGCTTCGCCGCGAAGGTGATCGGCGAGGATCTGCTCAAGTCGAGGTGGATCCAGCGCTGGAGCGCGCTGCCGGCGACGCCCCGGGTGCTGGGGGTGACGGGCGGGATGGCGTTGCTGGTGTTCCTGCCCTTCCTGGGGGCGGTGGGGCTGTGGGACCCGTGGGAGACGCACTACGGCGAGGTGGCGCGGATGATGGTGGCGCGCCGCGACTATGTGTTCCCCTGGTGGGAGAACGCGTGGTTCTTCTCCAAGCCCCCGCTGACGATGTGGATGCAGGCGCTGGGGATGCAGGTGGTAGGCGCCCTGAGCAGCGTGGGCGAGCTGGGCCGCTACACCGAGTGGGGCATGCGGGTGCCGTTCGCCCTGCTGAGCGCCGCCGCGGTGGCGCTGCTGTCGCTGGCGGTGGCTCGGGTGGTGAGCGCGCGGGCCGGGTTCGCCACCGGCTTCGTGCTGGTCACCATGCCGCTGTACTTCCTGCTCACCCGGCAGACGGTGACGGACA
>NZ_DASPHO010000080.1:0-26095 GCF_035629615.1 Hyalangium sp.
TGGCGGAGCGTGATTACGTCCTCGGCGTGCACCAGGCGGAGATGGAGCGGCTCGGGCTGCAGCACGCGGTGTGGCGCCCGCGCGCGCTCGACGCCTGGCGCCGCGCCGGCTTCACGCGCGGCTTGCGCATCCTCGATGTCGGCGCTGGCCCCGGCTATGCGACGTTCGATCTCGCCGACGTGGTCGGGCGCGACGGCAAAGTGATCGCGCTCGAACGCGCGCCGAACTTCCTCGCCGCGCTCCGCGCCGACAAGGAAGCGCGCAACGTCACGCAGATCGAAATCCACGACATGGATCTCGCGCAAGCGCTGCGTCTGCCGGAAGCCGACGCCGCGTGGGTGCGCTGGGTGTTTGCGTTCCTCTCCGAGCCCGACGCGCTGCTCGCGCGCATCGGCGCGGCGCTGAAGCCCGGCGCGCCGCTCGTCATCCATGAATACGCCGACTACGCCACCTGGCGCTGCTTCCCCGGCTACGAGGTGCTCGACCGCTTCACCGAAGCCGTGAAAGCAAGCTGGCGCGCCACCGGCGGAGAGCCCGACATCGCCGTGTCACTCGCGCAGGCCATGCCGCGCCACGGATTCCGCATCCGCAGCCTGACGCCGATCGTCGACGTCTGCCGCCCCGGCGACTTCGCCTCGAACTGGCCAATCTCCTTTATCGAAACCAACACCGCGCGAATGGCAGAGCTGGGCGTCATCACGCAAGACGAAGCGCAAGCCGTGCGCCGCGCGACAGCGGACTGGCTCAAGGCGCCCGAAGCGCTGATGATCCTACCGCTGGTGCTGGAGATCATCGCGGAGAAGGTGTGATGCGTTCGTCCATCACGCCCTCTCCTGGGTGACCAGGCGTCTCACCTCCGCGGCGCTGGTACAGGCGAGCGCCCGGTGCACCAGGGCCTGCGCCTCGCTTGCGCGGCATTCGCGCACGGCCTGCTTCACGGTGGCGATCGCTGGCACGCTGACGCTCAGCTCGTCCACGCCGAAGCCGAGGAGCAGCGGCACGGCCAGCGCCTCTCCCGCCAGCTCTCCACAGACTCCTACCCACCGGCCCTGAGCGTGGGCCACCTCGGTCACCCGGGCCACCATCAGTAGCAGCGCCGGGTGCATCGCGTCGGCCAGGTGCGCCACGCTGGCGTTGCCTCGCTCCGCGGCGAAGAGGTACTGCGTCAGATCGTTGGTTCCAAGGGAGAAGAAGCTGGCTTCCTCCGCCAGGTGCTGCGCCAGGAGCACCGCGGAGGGGACCTCGAGCATGAGCCCGACCTCCGCGCGTCCCGCCCCGGGAAAGGGACGAGCCGCCTCATTCCAGAGAGCCCGAGCCTCTCGCCATTCCTCCAGCGTCGTCACCATGGGGAACATGACGCGAAGGGGATGCTCGGCGGCGGCGCGCGCGATGGCTCGCAGCTGGCGGGTGAAGAGCTCCCGGTGCGCCAGGCAGAAGCGCAGGCCCCGCTGGCCCAGGAAGGGATTCGCCTCGCTCCCCATGTCGAGATAGGGCAGAGGCTTGTCACCCCCGATGTCCAGCGTGCGGATTATCAGCGACTTGCCTCCCAGCGCCTGTGCCGCGTCCCGATAGGCCTCGTACTGCTCGTCCTCCTCCGGTGCCGACGCACGGCCCAGGAAGAGGAACTCGGTCCGGAAGAGGCCTACGCCATCCGCGCCTGCCTCGGCCGCGGCCCGGGCCTCGGCCACGCCGCCGATGTTGGCTGCCACCGCCACCGGGTGGCCATCACGCGTCAGGGCTGGCTTCGCGCGCAGCTCGAGGGCCTTCCGCCGCGAAGCTCTCTCCTCTTCCGCCCGTTCCTGATACCGCTCCTGCAGTTCCTCCTCGGGCTGGATGCAGACGCGCGCCGCCGTGGCATCCAGGAGCAGGGGCGTGCCGTCCGCGACTCGCAGGATCGAATCCCCCACGCCAAACACGGCAGGAATGCCGAGCGAGCGCACCAGGATGGCCGCATGGCTGGTGGCCGCACCGCGCGCCGCACACAAGCCCTGGACACGGCGGGCGTCCAGCCGTGCCACGTCCGAGGGCGCGAAGTCTCGGGCGATCACGATGCCCGAGAGCGGGAAGGACTCGGCTGGACGAGAAGCGCCTCGCAGAGCGGACTCGACCTGGCGGCCCACATCACGGACATCCACGGATCGGGAGCGCAGGAGCTCGTCCTTCAACGCCTCATAGCGCAGGGCCATCATCTCCACCGCGGCCTTCCACGCCACCAGCGCCCCTCTGGCACCGAGCTGGATGCCCTCACGCGCCCTCCGGAGCAGCTCGTCATCTCCGAGGATCAGGAGGTGGCCCTCGAAGATCCCGGCGGGCTGGCTGCCAGACCGTGAGGCCATGCTGTCGCGCATCGCCACCAGCTCTCCGCGCACGGTGTCGAGCGCCCGCTGCAGCCGTGCCCACTCCTCCTGCGGTGGAGCCACTGCCGCCGTGACTCCCTCGTCCTTCGCCGGACGCAGCACGGCCGCCGGGCCCATGGCAATGCCAGGGGAGGCCATGATGCCCGCCAACCACGGACCCGAGCTGCCCTCATGACGAGACCGGGAGTCCTGCCCGGAGCTCGGCGACGGCTGATCGGGCTGCTCGTCGCCGAAGTGGGCCTCGGTCAGCAGGCGCAGGGCCTCCAGCGCCTGAGTCGCCTCCGGACCTGTCGCGCTGAACTCGAGCTCATGGCCCTGCCGCACTCCCAGCGTCATCACCGAGTTGAAGCTCCGGGCATCCACTCGATCGCTCTGGGTCGTGAGGTTCCGCAGCCGGACCTCCGCTGAGAACCGCAGGACCGTCTGCACCAGGCGAGCGGCCGGGCGGACATGCAGGCCGTGAGGATTGAGGACGGTGAGGCGCAGGATGTGCTCAGGACCGCCCTGGGTCTGCTCGGGCGGAGCGGGAAGCGACGCCGGCTCCCCGAGCTGCTCCTGCTTGGCCCTCAACGCCGAGCGGGCCTCCTCCGCTACCCGCTGCAGAGGTGCTCCCGAGCGAGCCTGCGCCGCCGCGGCGACCGCGCCCTCCACCAGCGGTGCCCCACAGAGCAGCACGCGCTCACGGTACGCGGGCGGGAGCAGGTCCAGGGCCAGCTCCGCACTCAGCACGGCGCTCCCAAGGTCCATCAAGACCAGCACGCCTTCGTCCGAGTACACGCTCTCGATGGCCTGCATCACCCGGGTGGCATCCGTGCCGAGAGGCGAGCCCGGCCCTTCCAGCCCCCCGGCAGTGGCGATGCGAGCCTCGGGGCCCCCCATGTCCCGCGCGAGCTCCGCAACGCCCTCGGCCAGTCTGCTGCTGTGTGAGACGATGACGAGTCCTACCATGGCGCGGGCCTCGGGACGGGAGGGCTCAGACCAGTGTCCTGGCAGCACACTGGATCAGCAGGTGCGCCGAGGTCGCTCCAGGATCCGCGTGGCCAGCGCTGCGCTCTCCCAGATAGCTGGCACGGCCCTTCCGTGCGACCCAGGGAATGGTGGCCTGACGGCCTTGATCGGCCGCCATGGCCGCCCGATTCAGGGCGTCTGTCAGCCCCGCGCCCTGCCCGAGCGCCTGCTGGAGCGCCTCGAGCGCCGGCTGCAGCGCGTCGACCATCGTCTTGTCTCCGGCCGCTGCCTTGCCTCGGGCGATGACGCCGTCGATGCCCGCCTTGAGCGCCTCGGCCAGCTCCGCGGGAGTCAGCTCCTGCTTGCCGGAGGCATAGGCCGCCATCTGCAGGAACAGCGTCCCATAGAGCGGTCCGCTCGCTCCGCCCACGGTCGAGATCAGCGTCATGGCCACCGTCTTGAGCAGGGTACCGATGTCCTTGTCCGCCCCCCCCGGCAGCTTGAGGAGCACCGCCTGGAAGCCACGGTTCATGTTCTCTCCGTGGTCGCCGTCACCGATGGCCATGTCGAGCTGGGTGAGGAAGTCCTTCTGCTCAGCGAGGACGGCCGCGTAGGCCTGGATCCACTGAACAATGGCATCTCGGGTGATGGGCATGGTCGTCAGACACCCCAACGCAAGGCCGGCGTCTTCACCGGCGCGTCCCACAGCTGGGTGAGCTCGTCGTCGAGCCTCAGCAGGGTGACCGAGCACCCCGCCATCTCCAGGGACGTGATGTAGGAGCCGACGAGGTTGCGAGCGATCCGGATCCCTCGCCCTTCCAGGATCCGAGCCACCTCGGCATACAGGATGTACAGCTCGAGGAGGGGCGTGCCGCCCATGCCATTGACGAAGGCCAGCACCGAGTCGCCAGACTTGAAGGGCAGATCGGCCAGGATGGGCTCCACCAGCATGGCGGCCACCTCGGAAGCAGGGGCCACCTTCACCCGCCGGCGGCCGGGCTCGCCGTGGATGCCGATGCCCACCTCCATCTCATCCTCCTCCAGCTCGAAGGTGGGCTTGCCCGCATGCGGCACCGTGCAGGAGGTGAGCGCCATGCCCATGCTGCGGCCCTGGGTATTGACCTTGCGCGCGAGCTCGGCCACGTCCTTCAGGGAGCGACGCTGCTCGGCAGCCGCACCCGCCAGCTTCTCCACGAGGACCGTCACACCGACGCCGCGCCGCCCCGCAGTGTAGAGGCTGTCCTGCACGGCCACATCATCGTTGGTGAGGACCTGCTCCACCTCGAGGCCCTCCGCGCGAGCCAGCTCCGCGGCCATCTCGAAGTTCAAGCAGTCGCCCGTGTAGTTCTTGACGATGTGCAGCACGCCCATGCCTCCGTGGACGGCCTGGGAGGCGGCGAGCATCTGGTCGGGAGTCGGGGAGGTGAACACCGCACCGGGGCAGGCCGCATCCAGCATGCCCAGGCCCACGAACCCGCCGTGCATGGGCTCATGCCCGGAGCCTCCGCCCGAGATGATTCCCACCTTGCCGCGCACCGGCGCGTCCATGCGGACCAGGTAGTTCGGTTCGAAGTTCACCCGGACCAGCTCGCCGTGAGCCGCGGCCATGCCGCGCAGCGCATCGGTCACCACGTCCTGCGGACGATTGATCAGCTTCTTCATGGAGACACCCACACACGGGCCCGACGGCCCACCGAGCCCGCTACTCGCGGACGTTGAACGCGCCTTCGCGCAGCATCGTCTCGAGGGCGGGCGTCATCTCGGGGGCCGCCAGCTCGTCCACGCGCACCGCCGGGAAGCGAACCTCGAGGCCCCGGCTCAGCCGGTGGTACAGCGTGTTGGTGCCAAGCGAGTAGAGCTGCAGCCCGCGCAGCGCGTAGGTGCCGCCGAGCTTGGACAGCCCCGCGTGCCCCGCGTCGAAGCGGAGCGTCAGCACATGCGAGCCCGCACCGAGCTGGTCCGTCACCTGGGCCTCGGCCACGGGCCGCTCGACGCCCTTGCCGTCCGTCGCCACCAGCGTGCCCGTCACCTCGTAGCGGTCGAGCCCCTGGCTCTCCACCACCACGTCCACCTCGAGCGAAGTCACTCGGCCGCTCGAATTGCGCACCTGCCGCTCACTCCCCACCGAGGCGATGCGCGCTGTTGGCACCACGAAGCCGAAGGCCGTCTGCTCCAGGCGGTCGAAGGTCTGCCCCCCCGCCGTGCCCGTCGCATGCACCTCCACCATCCACGTGCCCGGCGCATCCCGGTCCGTCAGGACCTGCGAGACCATGGCACGGTACTCCTTGCCCACCTTCACCACCGGCACCGTGCGGTCGCGCTCATAGCCCGGGGTGTAGAGCGTCGCCTCCACCCGCACGCGCTCCAGCGGCACGTCGGACTGGAGACCCACCGTCACGTAGCCCTCGGTGTCCGGGGAGAACTGCAGCGTCGAGGGCGTGATCGCCAGCTCGGTGGACGAAGAGGGCTCGCGAATTTCGATTGCCAGGCCCACCTTGGCCGCCTTGGCGCCGACCTGGAGCTTGTAGAGGCCCTGACCCATGTCGCGGCTCAGGCGCAGCATCGCGATGGGCTTGCTGATGCCCTCGGCCTTGAGCCGGTCCGCGTCCGCGCCGAGCTGCGCGCTCGCATCCCGCGCCGCCCTCACGTCCGCGCGCAGGCCCCGCGGGTCGAACATCGACACGTCACGCAGCGCGTCCTCACCCACCTTGGCATCACTGCCCTTGGGGATGACCATCACCCAGGCGTCCTCGGGCGCGGTGATGGGCAGCACCAGCTGCGTGGCCGCCGAGCCCGGAGCCACGTGCAGCAGGGTGGACTTCGAGCGCCGCGTCTCGGGCGCGAGCGGCGCCGCCAGCGGCTGGGGCGAGGTGGGGTTGGACACCGAGACGAGGCCCGGGCCGATGCCCTCGCGCGCATCTCGCGCGAACAGGCGGCCCGGGGCCACATCACCCGGGGCGAGCGTGGCGCTCGCGGTGCTGCGCAGCTTGGAAGTCACGGCGCGCTCCGGCGTGAACCCCCCGAGGAGGACGACTGCCAGCCCCAGGCCGGCCAACTGAACGAAGGGACGATGAGTAGTCATATGCGCTCTCCTGCTCGGACTCAGTGAAGGGCCTGGACGACGGCATAGTTGTGGACACCCCAATAGGTGTCGTAGGCGAGATCTCCGCACCAGTTGGAGCCGCCCGGAGGCGCCTGAACGCAGTCGTTGGCGCCACTGGAGCCCGTGGTGGCATCAAAGCCGTACTTGGCCACCAGGCACGCGTCACAGATGCCGTCCCCCTGCCACGAGTCCGGGCAGACCTGGCTATAGGTCGGGTAGTAGGCGGGGTTGAGGAAGGGATTCCAGCTGGCCGTGCTGGGGACGCGGTAGCTGCTCGAGTAGCCATAGGAGATGAGGCAGTCGGGCTCGGCGTAGCCGTTGTTGAGCATGCTGCTCGAGCACCCATACTTCCACACGGTGTGGTTCGTCATGTAGTCCGTCGCGTAGCCCGAGTAGTAGTTGTTGCAGGCCAGCCCCGCGCCCGCCACGTTGGTCTCGGGAGCGTAGGTCTGGCTCCCCGGAGGGGGGATGGGCGCGCTGGCGACCTTCTGCGCGATGAGGTAGCCGCTGTTGTGGCAGCCGCGGCGCGACTGGTGGTGGTTGAGACGGCCGTCGTCGATGATGATGTTGCCGAAGTAGCCCGAGCTGTCCGAGCCGATGAACCCGTCCGTGCTCGCGCTGAAGCTGCCCCAGCCGAGCAGCGCCGCCGCCTTGAGGCCGATGGTGTAGAGGTAGCCCCCGCAGTGCGCATCGCTCGAGAAGAGGTTGGCGTAGACGCGGTTGCCACGCACCACCGAGATGGGCTTGCCGCCCACCGTCGTCGCCCCCTGGGTGCCGGCGAAGGTGCCGTTGCCGTTGTAGACGGTCATGTTGTCGGTGCGCTGCTGCACCACGGCGGGGTTGTTGTAGCTGCCGCCTCCGAAGAACTCGACGACGCTGTTGGCGATGTTGAGGAACGAGCCGCTCGACGTCACCTGGTTGGCCAGCGGTGTGCCCTTCAGATCCGGCGCCGAGAAGATGACCTGGGAGATGCGGCTCGTCACCGAGTGGACCGTGTTGCCCTTGGCGCTCACCGCGCCGGTGTGGCCGAGCATGTAGCGCAGGGGGCTCGAGCCATTCGAGTGGGTGATGACGGTGAAGCTGGTGATGTTGTTGGCGTTCATCCAGGGGACGATCTGGTCGACGATCGGGCCCCAGCTACACTGGCTGTGGCCCGCGCAGCTCGCCCCGGGATAGCCAATGACGAGAGCGGGCCGGCCGTTGCGCATGGTGTCGATGGCCGACTGCGTCCAATAGCCGCTCGTCGCCGAGCTGACGCTCTGGTCGCCCGTGCCGTGGACGAAGACCACACCCGTGGCGGCCTGGGCGTCGCCGCCCGCGCCAAGCAACACGGCGCAGGCCGCGGCCAGAAGCCAACCTGTCCTGGAATGCAAGTGCATGGAAACCTCCCGGAGGCCGAAGCCGCAGCCTCACGAAGTGGGGCACGCACCGTAGGTGGTCTCCAACGAACTAGCAAAACCTACTTAGCTGGCTTTTCATGTCGCATCGCGGCAAGCCGCGGGTGCGCCGCGGCAAGCGCAGCGGCGCTGTTCATGGCCTTGCTAACCTCTCGGGGACAAAGACCCAGAGGAGCTCCATGACACGCATCGGAATCATTGGCGCTGGCACTGCCGGGTTGCACCTCGGCCTTCGCCTGCAGCAGCGCGGCGTCCCGGTGACGCTCTACTCCCGCCAGACGCCTGCGGAGACACGCTCGGCGCGTCTACCCAGCCTAGTGGCCCACCACGCGCCGACCCGAGAGCGGGAGCGCACGCTGGGGGTCAACCACTGGGACTCCCCGGAGATCGACACCTTCTACGTTGGCTTCGCGGTGGGGGGCCCTCAGCCTCTCGGCTTCCGAGGCAGAACGGCGCGCCCCTCCGCGTACCTGGACTACCGCCTCTACCAGTCCCGCCTCGCCGAAGACTTCGTGGCGCGAGGTGGCCAGCTTCATGTGGCCGCGGTGGATGCGGCAGCAGTGGAGCGGCTCGCGAGCCAGCATGAGCTGGTGGTGGTGGCCACGGGGCGCTCAGGCTTGAGCGACCTGTTCCCGCGCATGCCAGAGCACTCACCGTATACCCACCCCGTGCGCCTGCTGTTCGCCGGCCTGTTCCATGGCATCCAGCCCTCACAGCCACTCGGGATGCAGATCTCGCTCGAGCCTGGGCAGGGAGAGATCGTCGAGGGGCGGATGATGTCGCTCCAAGGCCCGATCGCCTGCGTGCTCCTCGAGGCCGTCCCAGGCGGGGCCTTCGAGCGGCTCTGCACCCAGAGGCCGGATGAGGACTTGAGAGGCTTCGAGGCCCTGCTGCTGAAGACGCTGCGGGAGTCCGCGCCGGCCACCTTCGAGCGGGTGGATCCGGCCGCGTTCCGGCTGACGGGCCCTCTCGACTGGCTCCAGGGGGGCTTCACTCCGGTGGTGCGGCGGGGGTACGCGCGGCTGGGCAGCGGGCGCTGCGTCATGGCCGTGGGGGATGCGCACGCGCTGCTTGATCCCTTCGGGGGCCTGGGCGCGAATGCCGCGTCGGCAGCCGCGTGGGTCCTCGCCGACGCCATCCACGAAGCCGTGGAGTCCGGGAGCCGCTTCGACGAGGCGTTCTGCCAGCGGGCGGAGGCTCGTACCTGGGGAGCAGTGCAAGCCTCGGTGTACTGGAATCACGCCTTGCTGCAGCCGCCCCCACCCCACCTGGGCCAGCTCCTCTTCGCCGCCAGCCAGAGCCCTGGGCTCGCTGACGCGTTCATCACCACCATGACCCACCCGGCAGAGGCGATGGCCACCTTCATGAGCCCCGAGAACTCCGCCGCCTTCCAGGCCCAGCACGGCCACTGAGATGGGTCTCTCAGGACCCCCAGCAGCTGCACATGCCTGTTTTGATTTCTGCTACTGACTCAGTGTAGATCTCCTCCCCGCATTTTCTCACAAATCGTTAACCAGCAACCCATGCAGGTGGAGCGTTCCATGGCAATGAAACTCCGTCAGGTCGTATGCAGCGCCTTATTGCTTGGCTCGGTCGTGTTGGGCTCGGCATGCAGTGAGGACGATCCACCGACGCCGGCGGATACGGTCGAGACCACGGTGTGGGACGACTTCAAGGGTGGTTTCTCGGCTGGGTCGGCGACGGCGAAGTGGTTCCACCTGGCAGCCGGCCCGTACACGACCAATGACGGCAACACGACGATCTTGTCCAACGGGCTGCGGGTCGTCGCCAAGGGAACGAACCCCGAGACGAACCGGCCGGCCTTCAGCCTCACGCTGGACCAGGAGAAGGACAACGGCGGCGTCCCGTCGACTTTTGATCACGTGAAGTTCCTGGCCTACATGAACAGCATGTCGACGGCCGGCTTCCCGGGCTTCGACACGGTGGAGGGCAAGGAGTTCGCGTGCGTGGCGCGAATGACGGGCCAGACGTTCGGCACGCGGGCCCACCCGTTCGGAGTGAGGGTCGACAACGCCAACGCCGATCTGCGCCTGGCCTCGTTCGCGATGGCCAACATCGACGTCGAGAGCTACATGGTGTTCGACTTCTTCATCACCAACCGGCGCATCTATGCGTTCTACGAGCGCCTGCCCTTCGGCCGGACGGCGACCAACAACTACGCGTCCTTCTCGTATGCCATCCCGGTGAAGAACCGGACCCGGGACCAGGTGCATGACCTGAGCATCGCGTATGACAGGACCGCGGGCACGGTGCGGTGGATCGTGGACGGCAAGGAGCTCTATCGCGTCACCCAGGTGGGCCGCCGCCTCCCCGCTTCCGACAACAAGTACTTGATGCTCGACCTGGGCGGTGTTGAGCAGGACATCAAGCTGAACCAGCTCGACTGCGGCATGGCCACGTTCTCGCTGCTCGATGGCTCTGTGGGCTCGCAGCCCGGACTCGTGCGCCTGTCCAGCGATCTGGTCTACTACTCGCCTACCACGGGGGCGCCGAATCTGCAGACGTTCGTCGACGAGACCAGCCAGGACAGCTCCCGCCTCTTCGGGCAGGGCGCGGAGTTCCGCGTCGGCGAGTACAAGGTGACGAACACCGTTCATGGCGCGCCAGTCCCCGCGTTCACCTACGTCGATCCCGGCCCCATCGCCCCGGACACGACCGACAGCTCGGATGGAACGCCCCAGACCGGGCCCCTTCCGTAGCCTGAGCTTGCTCCCAGCGAGGGAGACATCAGGGCGCCCCGGCACTCCAGGGGCGCCCTTCGTGTTTCTGGCTCGGCCTCAGACCGGGGTGCTCGAGATGACGAAGCGCTGCATGCGGAGCTCCGCACCCTGCCCGAAGAGGCGGCTGCCCGGCAGGCTCTTCTCATCCAGGAACTCGTGCTTCGCTCCACTCGGAGGCGGGTTGTAGAAGCCAGGGGCTCCGCAGAGACGAACGAGGCTGCGGCCAGACTCGACAGCATCGAGCAGGGTGAGCAGCCCCATGCCACCGTTGAGCTGGCGCAGCTCGAGGTCCTCTTCCTCCCCTCCCCCGTCGATGACCAGCCACTGCGGATCGATGCGGCGGCCAATCCGGTTGACCCGGAAGACCTCCTTGTCCTCGAGGAGCCACCGGGCCACTCCCGCCGCCCGGTCGTAGGTGATCTTCATGTGGTGCAGGGTGCTCGGGGTCCGCTGCGCCACGGGAATGGCGTACGTAAAGGCCGCGTAGTGCTTCTGCGGCGTCCGCGCGAAGGTCAGACGCTCGTAGAGCGCGTACACCCGCTTGTTGGTGAGCAGGAAGTCGAAGACCATCCCCGTCCCGACGTCGATCACGTTGTGCCCGATCGTCGCCAGGCGCAGATCATCCTCGGGATCCCGGACCCAGCTGCCGAACGGGTGAGCCTGGGTGCCAAACGTCTGGCCGGACATCCACGTCTCGAACACGAGCTCCTGGCCACGCACCGCATCGAAGCCCGGGAGTCCTGTCGAGGCCAGGTGGTTCGCGTAGACCAGGAACTTCACATGATCATTCCACCCCGGCAGGCCGCTGGCGTCCTGCTCCGGAGACACCGTCAGCGTGAAGGCCGGCTCTCCCGTGGCGGGGTTCTTCCCCTTCGGGACGACCCTCAGCCCGGCGGGCGAAGTCGTGGTGATGCTGTCATTCGTCACGAAGGAGCCCGCCGCGTAGTAGCCCCACCGTGCGTCCGGCGTTCCCACCGAGAAGCCATTGTCGAAGCGATCCCACACCGTCTGGTACGGGGCCTGGGTTGATCCTGCGCTGGACTCTCTCTCTGACATGGCGAAACACCTTGGGTTGAAGGAGGGCCTGATACTGAGCCCTTGGATCGAGCCGGTGTCAATTCCGGGTCTTCCCTCTTCGCTGGGCGCGGACTTCTTCGTAGGCGGCCCGCAGCTGCTCGGCGACGGAAGGGCCCGCTCGTCTCGCGGGGAGCCCGAGATGCGCCTCGCGCAGCTCCGCCATGAACTGGTCCCACAGGGCCGGGCCGCCCTCCTCCAAGAGCTGCGCGCGGATGCTGAGCTCCTCAGTCACGGGCAGGTACCTGGTGATCAGGTTGCGGTAGTCGGGGATGTGGTTCGCGAACAGCGCGCCCAGACCGGGTCCCAGGCGTTGATCTGGGCGGGGCGCGGGATGAACGGCGCCGCCGGGAGCTTCTCTTTCAGCTCCGGCATCAGCGGACCGGACCATTGGGGCCGTCCTCGAAGGCGAGCACGTTGTTCTTGAGCTGGTCCGGGCTGAAGTCGCGGACCAGCGACAGCAGACCGGCCTGATGGTCCACCAACACCACCGCTGCATTGTCCCTGTCGAGTCGGCTGTAGGGCTTGCTCATGTCTCTTCCTCTTTCCTCTGTGGGTTAGAGTGTCCTCGGCCGGAGCCATTCTTGCGGCCACCCACATTACGAAGGGAGGCGCTGCGATGGATGAACCCGTTCAGGAAGCAGTCACCGCCATGGAGGAGCACACCGGCGTGGTCAAGGGGTACCGCCGAGCCCACCCGAGGGGGCTGGTGTTCCATGCAACCTTCACCCCTGCGCCTGAAGCTCGTGCACTGACGACCGCGGAGCATTTCCAAGGCAGTCCTGTCCATGCGCTCGTGCGCCTCTCGAATGCCGCCGGGAGCCCTCATGCTCCGGATCGCGCGTCGGATCGCGAGGGCAAGGTGCTGGGCCTCGCGGTGCGCTTCGATCTGGCGTCCGGGGGACACGCGACCTGGGCTGCCGCGAACATTCCCGCCTTCGTCGCACGGACACCCAAGGAATTCATTCAGCTCACCCGGGCGCAGCAGCCGAATGGCAAGCCGAATCCCCTGCGCATGCTGGGGTACCTGCTGACGCACCTCCACGTGCTCACCGGCATCAAGGGGATTGTCGGCCTCAAGCCGACTCCCAGCTTCGCCCACTGCCAGTTCAACGGTGTCCACGCGTATCACCTGGTGGATGCGCAGGGGCAGCGCAGGGCCTTTCGCTACCGCTGGGTGCCTGCGGCGGGAGCCACCACCTTGAGCAAGGAGGAAGCCCGGCAGCGCCCGCAGCAATATCTGCTCGACGAAGTCCAAGAGCGGGTCAGCCGCGAGCGCGTCACGTGGAACCTCGTGTTCCAGCTTGCCAACCCGGGCGATGCGACCCACGACGCAACCCGGCCCTGGCCCGAGGATCGGCAGAAGGTGCCGGCCGGGCAGCTGGTGCTCGACAGGCTCTACGAGGAGCAGCGGGAGTCCGAGCCGCTCGTCTTCGATCCGACCGGGGTGGTGCCGGGCCTCGAGCTGTCCGACGATCCGCTCCTGCAGTTCCGGTCGAAGGTGTACCGGGAATCCCACCAGCGCCGTTCCCACGAGACGAAGCCGGAGCCGAAGCCCACCGACATGCGTCAGTAACAGGCCTCTCCAGTGCCGGCCTGAGCCAGGCCGGGCCTCAGGAGGATCTCATCCGCCCGCCGAGGTCCAGCCAGCCCCTGAGCGTCCCGCCCTGGCCGAGGCTCTGGTTGAAGCCGCGGCAGAGCGTCCAGCAGTCCTGGCAGCCGCGCACCTCCTCAGGGTCTCTCATCCGCGCCAGGATGGCGGACAGCGGCTCGTCTCGCACATTGCCGAAGCGGGAGTTGATCTTCTCGATGCACGGCGAGACGTTGCCCAGGTGGTCTACGTTGAAGCTCTGCGTCCCGGCCCGGCACACCGGCAGCCTGCTCCGATCCCCCAGGAAGCTGTCGATGCCCGCCAGGTAGTCGCGGAACATCCGGAAGTGGGGATAGCGCTTCCACTGGGCGAGCAGCTCCTGCGAGAGGGCCACGTCCGGCACCCGGTCCGTCACTTCCTTGCCCCGCCGGAACCCCATCGTCGAGATGAGCGTCAGGCAGTGGCCCACGTCGTGCGCGGCGCTCTGCTGGAGCAGCCCTTCCAGCGCGTCCTGGTTGTCATGCATGAGCACAGTCATCACGTGCACCTGCCGGCTCCCGTGCGGCGCGTGCTTGCGGAACAGGTCCACCGCTCTCCAGGCCCGCTCGGTGCACCCCTTCAGGCCCCGCTTCGCGTCGTGCCGCGCCGCCTCCGGGTAGTCGATCGAGACTCCCACCTGCGCCAGCCCTGCAGCGAAGAGCTCCTTCACCTTCTCCTCGGTCGCGAACCAGCCATTCGTGTACAGCACCGGCACGTGCCGCTTGCCGAAGGCCCGGACGATCTCCAGGAGATCCTGCCGGACGAACGGCTCGCCGCCCTCGATGGAGATGAGGAACGTCCCGAGCTCGGCGAGCTGATCCGCCAGCCGCTGGAAGTCGGCCGTGGTCAGCTCCTCGCGCGGGTGCGCACCGTTGGGCCAGAAGTCGCAGAAGCTGCACGTCAGGTTGCAGCGGTTCGTCACTTGCACGAGCACCTGGAACGGCTGCCGCTCCAGGAGTTGCGAGGCGAAGCGCAGGTCTCTCCCCAGCTCGGCCATGCTCATCGGAACGCTCCTTCACGCTTGCGCTGCTCGCCTACGCGCGCCACCACATCTCGCAGCAGCGGCACCATGCCTGTGTAATCCCCGAGGATCCGCGCCACCGCGTCAATGACCCGCGCCACCTCCGCGGGCCGGACCGTGAGCGGCGGCTCCAGGCGGAGCACATCCCACCGGTGCGAGGCAGGCTGGCAGACGATGCCCTCCTCCAGCAGCCGCAGCGCCGCCCACTGCCCGAAGACCTTCTCCGAGACCAGCCCCACCAGCCCCGGCGCGAGCCGGTTGAGCAGCCCGCTGTCGGTGGGACCCAGCTCGATTCCCACCAGCAGCCCCTCGCCCCGGATGTCGCGCACGAGCGGATGGCCCGCCAGCCGCTTTTTGAGTCCATCGAGCAGCTCCGCGCCTCGCTTGGCGGCGTTCTCGGCCAGCGCCTCGTCGTCCAGGATGCGCAGCGTCTCCAGCGCCGCGGCACAGGCGAGCGCGTTGCCACCGAAGGTCGTGCTGTGCAGATCGAAGCGGTCCGTCGCACCGTAGGCGCGCGTGTGCAGCTCCGCGCTGGTGACAGCCACCGAGACCGGGACGATGCCGCCGCTCAACCCCTTGGCCAGCACCAGCACGTCCGGCACGAAGCCCTGCCCCTGATAGGCGAAGCGCCGCCCCAGCCGGCCGAGGCCCGTCTGCACCTCGTCCAGAACCAGCACGGCGCCATGCTTGCGGCACAGCTCCTGCGCGGCCCGGAGGTAACCCGGGGGCGGGAGGATGACGCCGCCCTCGGCCAGCAGCGGCTCCACCACGAAGGCCGCCACCTTGTTCTTCTGGAGGATGCGCTCCAGCGCGTCCAGGTCCCCGAAGGGGATGCGGTGGCAGCCGGCGAGCAGCGGCTCGAAGGGCTTGCGCATCCGCGCCTCTCCCATCAGCGAGAGCGCTCCGAAGCTCGTCCCGTGAAAGCCGCCTTCACAGAAGATGAAGGCCGAGCGCCCGGTGGCCGCACGGGCCAGCTTCATCCCGGCCTCCACGGCCTCGCCTCCGCTGGAGGCGAAGAGCGCCACCTCGAGCGGCGGATCCAGCCTCGCGCAGAGCGCCTCGGCCAGCTCTGCCGCGTGCTCGGTGGGCCCCACGTGACAGAAGTGGAGCGCCTCCTCGGTGAGGAACCGCTGGAGCCGCTCGACCAGGCGCGGGTGGTTGTGGCCCAGATTGACCGAGCCGAAGCCCGCGAGGAAGTCGAGGTACTCGCGGCCCTGGTCGTCCCAGAGCCAGACGTCGCGGGCCCGCGTGAACACCCGGCCATAGCCGAGCACTCCCAGGAGCTTCACGAACGCCGGGTTCACATGGCGCGCGTACCGCTCTGTCGTTGGGCTCGGCGCGGTGGGCAGTGCGGCCTTCGGAGCGACGCCTTCGGACATGTCCCCTTCCTTCGCAGCAGCCATCAGCATATCCGTTGCCACGTTCCCTGCCTGCTGGGGTGGCTCCCGCGCCGGGGCCAGCTTAGGTTCGCCCCCATGATTCCCTGGAACGCTTCGAAGCATGCCTACCTCCACGCGCTTGCCATCGCCGCCGTCCTGCTGGGTTCGGGGGCAGTGCTGGCCCAGGACTCGGGCCCCATTGATCCGGCCCGGCTGTCGCAGATCATCAAGGTGCTCGCCTCTGATGAGTTCATGGGCCGCGCGCCAGGTGGGCCGGGTGAGGAGCAGACCCTGGAGTACCTCATCCGCCAGTTCAAAGAGGTGGGCCTGGAGCCCGGTGGCGAGAACGGCGGCTGGACACAAAAGGTACCGTTGGTCCGTTTCCAGGTGGGGGACAACGTCACCCTGAGGCTAACCAGTGGGGGCAAGACGGCTGCGCTGCGCCAGGGCCAGGAGGTGATGATCAATACCCAGCGTCCCGTGAAGCGCGTGAAGTTCAACAAGGCCCCACTGGTGTTCGTCGGCTATGGCGTCTCGGCGGCCGAGCGGGGATGGGATGACTTCAAGGGCGTTGATGTGCGTGGAAAGGTCGCCGTCTTCCTGATCAATGACCCCGACTTCGAGGCGCTGGAGGGCGAGGCCGTCCGTGGGAAGTTCGGGGGTCAGGCGGCCACCTACTACGCCCGCTGGACCTACAAGTTCGAGGAAGCAGCCCGACGTGGCGCCATCGGGGCCTTGATCGTCCACGAGACGCCAGGCGCGGGCTATGGCTGGTCCACGGTCACGGCCGGCAACGGCCAGAGCTTCGACATCGTCCGGGCCCAGCCAGACAAGGACAAGGTCCTGATGCAGGGCTGGATACACCGCGACGCCGCGGCGGCGCTGTTCGCCCGCTCGGGGTTGAATCTCGAGACGCTGAAGGCCGAGGCGCGCAAGGCCAGCTTCAAGCCCGTTGTCCTGAAGGGCGCCAGCCTCTCCGCCGACTACGGCCTGACCCATGCGCGAGCCGACAGCCACAACGTGATCGGCCGCTTGCCGGGAGTGCAACGCCCGGGTGAGTCGATCATGTACGCCGGCCACTGGGATGCTTATGGGCTCGGTCCGGCTGACGCCTCAGGAGACAAGGTCCGCCGCGGCGCCGTGGATGATGCCATCGGCCTGGCGGGCATGATCGAGATCGCGCGTGCGTTTCAGCAGGGGCCCCGGCCGGCGCGCTCGATCCTCTTCGCTGCCTGGACCGCCGAGGAGCCGGGCTTGCTCGGCTCGGAATATTACGGCACCCATCCGCTCCAACCCACCGAGACCATGGTGGCCAACCTGACCATGGATGTCCTGCAGACAGCGGGTCCGTCCCGGGATGTGGTGCTGGTCGGCCATGGTCAGAATGAGCTGGAGGACGAGCTCGCCAAGGCCGCCGCGAAGCAGGGGCGCACCGTCACGCCTGATGCGAAACCCGAGCGGGGCCTGTTCTATCGCGCTGACCACTTCTCACTGGCCAAGCGCGGCGTGCCGGTGTTGCTGTTGATGGGGCTGGGCGGAGGTCCGGATCTGGTGAACGGAGGCCGGGAGGCCGGCGATCGCTGGGTCGCCGACTTCACCGCGCGCTGCTACCACCAGCCCTGCGACGCGTGGCGCGCCGACTGGGACCTGAGGGGTGCCGCCCAGGATGTGCAGCTGCTCTATGAGATCGGCCGCGATCTGGCTTCGTCGGACCGCTGGCCGGAGTGGAAGCAGGGTTCGGAGTTCAAAGACGTGCGTGACCGGTCGGCAGCCGCCCGTAAGTAAGCCGTGCTGCTCCGTGCCAGGCCCCGAGGCTGAAGTTGCCCCTCACACCGGGGCAAGCCTCGAACAATCGCGGGATTGTCCTGTGACGGGGGCACGGGCACAGGCAGGAACAGCGGCAAGAGCGGGGGCGGGTACGGCTGCGGGCCTGCGCCAAGCCTCCGAGGAGCATGGTAGCCGCGATCCACAGCACCATTCGATTCTGTCCGCGCATGCTCGGGGCGTTTATTGCTCTCCTGGCTCGCCCACCCTCTCTGCACTGGGACAGTCGAAGTCTTTTAGCTCCTTCAACACCAGTTCGCCCTCCGCGTCACCGGGAGGCTCTGGCTGATCGCCTGGCCAGGATTGCCGCTCCCGCTTCTGCTGGTCATCAGAGTATGGCTTCTTCCACAAATTAAACTCACTTCCAAAGATCTTCTCAAATATACCGGCCTCTGAGGCCCACTGGTCATCAATGCCTTTTCCACCCCAGTCCTTCTCATACATGGCAACGATTTCTTTGTACGAGGGCGCGCCAGGGACGGGAGGGGTCTCTATGAATTTCTTGAAATCCTCTCTCGTGTTCATATCGACAGCGTAGCGAATGACTTTCTCCACATACTTGCTGCTCGCAACCCTCTTGTTCCCGCCTTGAGAGACAAGAAGATTGAATATCTTGGCAAGCACGTTGTAATTCATATCCCGATCACGGAATGGATGATCTGCCGAGGGGCTCCATGGCGCTCCCGTGGTACCATCGCAGTGCCGACGCATGGGGTGGCCTATCATGTCGCTCTTGTAGTCCCTGCCGTTGGAGTGAGGGCCTCTGGCGTTACCCTGATCAAAGCCCATGTCCATGAGCGTATGGAGCTTACGGCCCCATTCCCTATAGGCATCGCCAGACGCAGACTTCCCGGGGGTGGCCTTTTCAAAGTTGCTCTGCGCCGCGGGATCGAAGTGCCAGTCTTTTGTCACCCCTGAAACGATATTCCCCAAATCCACCGGCTGGGTGTGGGGATCATGATCAACAGCAGCATTTCCCAATGCAATCATGGCGGCTTGCTTCCAATCAAACCCCGCATAGATGGCGAGATAATACGTGAGCGCTCCATGAATTGACTCTTGATACAAGCCCGTCGGGTCAACGGCGTTCACCGGGTTGGTGGCTGCGTAAGTGTGGGGGTGGAACGCCATCGGCTGAGCCAGGAAGGAGGCGGTCCGGTTCCACGGGCTGGCCAAGCCAGCCAGCAGGGGATCCTCGCTCAGGAATCGCCCCGTCACGGGGTCGTACCAGCGTTGCTGGGCATAGAACAGCCGTGCTCCCGTATCGAGCGAGAGCTCTGCGAAAGCCTGGCTGGGTTGTCCAGGTTGCGGCGCGGTCCCCTCGCGGAGCTCACCCCAAGCCCCGTACCGGGAGAGCAGCGGAGGAGTTCCTGCTCTCCCCACCACACTCCCCAACCCGTCGTGCAGCAGCCGCTCGTTCCCAGCAGCCACCACCAGCCGTCCCCCCTCCGTGTATCGAGCCCTTGGGCCAGATGCTGGCCCTTCTTCGAGCAGCTCATCCACACCCCACACATAGCGGACCTGCGCTCCACTTTCGTCCGTGCGTGTACGCCGCAACCCATCAAACGCATAAGTATAGGAGACAGTGGTTGGAGACTCGGTGCCTGTGACGCTCACCGATGCCAACCGCCCCGCTCCATCCCAATGGAACTGTCTCGCTGCCGCACCCCGCTGTTCGGAGATGAGCCTCCCCGCTGGGTCCGTCGTGAGGTTCGCCTCCACCCGGGCTGGCTGCGCCACCAGGTCATCAATGCGCAGCAGTCCTCCCGCCGTGTCATAGGAATAGCGCCAGTACTGGTGAGGGTTCTCAGCCGTCGTCAGCCCCTCCGGTCCCAGGCTCCCCAGGTAGCCTTGCACGCGCTTCTCTTCCAGCCGTGAGCCGTCTACTCCGAGCGCATAGAGTTCGGAGTCATTCGAGGAATAGCGCACCCCTGTCAGACGATTTGCCAGATCGTAACCGTACTGAGTCACCTGGAGAGCAGCAGCCCCTGGCGCCGTGTAACGCTCCTCCAAGCGATTGCCACGCGTGTCATAGTCATACTCATGACGCATCGAGTTTCCGGGGCCTTCCCCCCAGGCCGCTGTGATTGAGCGGATCATCCCCTGACCCGAGTAGACATACCGCTCTACCACCCCGTTCCCGTTCGACTCCGACAGCAGCCCCCCCGGCTCCCAGATCATCGAGACCGCAGGCCCCTGACTGCTGTTCATCTGCCCCAGCCGGCCCAGGGCGTCATACACGTACTGGACCGAGCCGGACGGAGAGGTCACAGACTGCCGCTGCCCACCCTCCGTATAGGAATAAGAGACCGTGTCGTCGCCATGCTGCAGAGAGATGAGCCGGCTGCGTGCGTCATACTCATACACATGGGAGACACTGCCCGAATGCCGTGTCTCCGTGACGGCCATGAGCTGATCGGTCCCATCGTAAGCGGCGGCCACCTGCATCAGATCCGTGTGCTCCTGGCTCGAGGGACCCGGCCGGTAGATGCGCCGGGCCGTCCGTCCCCGGCCATCCAGGAGCGTCTCCACCACATCCTCGTTCGGGTCCACCTGGATTGCTGTCCCCCCTTGCCAGGCCGTCGTCCAGACACTCGGCCCTCGAGTCCGGCGTGTCTGCCGTCCCAGGAAGTCATACGCGAAGGTCTGGGCCGGCGTGACCGAGCCGGGTGGAGGCTGGATGGCCGTGAGCTGCAGTGCCGCGTCGTACTGGAATTGGAATGCCCCGACTGCCGCCGGCAATGTCACGGATTGGAGTTCTCTCCTCGGCCCATGCTGAAAAGTCCAGACAGCCGCTTCCGGGCCTTCCCCGCGCTGCATTGTCTTGAGCCCGCCCCCGGCTTCATAGGTGTACCGTCTCGTCAGCGTCTCGCCCGCCCGCCCAAACCGCTCACTCGCCACGCGCCCGCCGGAGTCATACTCCCATGAGCGCACGCGCCCTGAGGGGTCTGTCTTGCTTTGTCTGCGGCCGGCTCCGTCATAGGCATAAGCCGTGATCTCCGCGCCGTAGGTCTCCTGCATCAGGCGCCCCTGCGCGTAGGACAGGAGGCGGGCCGGACGCCCCGCCGGGAGCTCGCTCACCAGCAACCCCGCTGCGTCATAGAGCCACTCATCAGTCCCCCCCCCCTGGGAGCGAGACACCATGTTCCCCAGTCCATCCAGTTCCATCGTGGCAGCCACCTGCCTGGCCGGCGCGCCCAGGGGCACCCATGACTGTTGCACACTGGCGGTCCGCCCTGACCACGACGTGTGTGTCGTATAGGTGTACTGCTCCTGGTGGCCCTGGAACCACCGCTCCTGCTCCCAGAGGACTCGCCCGCGCGCGTCATGAGTCCTCTCCTGGCGGGCCTCCCACGTGGCCTCGTCGGGATCACAGGAGTCCATCCGGACGATCCGCGACTTCACCTGCTCGCCGTCATAGGCGAAGAGCTCGCACTGGCGCTGACTGTCCGGTTGGGGGGACGCCATCCTCACCCGTGAGAGCAGGAGGCCGCGGGCGTCCAGGGTTCGCGCCGTCAAGTACCCCAGCGGATCCCACTCATACACGCTGCCCTCGCCAGGATAGGAGAGCTGCCAGATCGCGGCGGGGGTATTGCCTGAAGCCGACAAGGTGCGCCGGGTTGGCCGCCCCTTCGAGTCGTACTCGAACGCCCAGTGCTCCTCCGGGTGAGGGCCATATTGATGCAGCACACGCCCCGACGCATCGCGCAGATAGGATGTCGCGGCCCCATCCGCTCCCGTCGCCGACAGCAGCTGCCCTCGCTCGTCATATGAATAGGAGGCGAGCAGGCCGAGGACGGAGTGGCGCTCCGTCAGCATGTTGCCCTGCGCATCATACGTGTATTCATAAGCGCCCGAACCCGGAACCTCCGAGCGCAGCACGCGTCCGCGCACATCCAACCGCAGCCGCTGCTCCTCCTCTCGCGAGCCTTGTCCCGTGTCGATGGTCCTGCGGATGACGAGATCGGTCCATCCAGGCGCATCCGAGTAGACGCGGCGCTCGTCCCAGGTCAGCACGCTCGCGCCAGAAGGAATCGAGCGCACGTGGCGGGTCATGCGCCCCAGGAGATCATTGTACTCGAAGGACTCGGTGACACCCGTCACTCTGTCCTCGCGCGTCACCGGGCGCCCCGCGGAGTCGTAAGCCGTTTGGAGCTCGACTCCGTTGGAGGCCCCCCCCTCGCTGCGCACGGACAGCAGCTGTCCCAGCTCACTCCGCTCGTATTCATAGGTATGCGGTTCGGAGCCCGGAGTGCTGAGCTGGCGCCAGAGAATGTTGCCCTGAGAATCACGCCGGACGGTCTCCTGCTGCCCATCCGAGTGTCTCACGGTGGCCGGGCGCCCGAAGCCGTCATACTCCACATAGACCGTGCGCCCCTCCCCATCCGTGAGCGCGGTGGCCTGCCCCTGCGCGTTCCACTGGTAGGCAGCCTCGAGCTGGCCATCCACATCCACCCGCAACAGTCTGCCCGCACCGTCGTAGGTGAAGGAGCGCACGGCGCCCCGCTCGTCGGTCATCTGGCTGAGGCGTCCTCCCTCGTAGCTGTAGGAGCGCGTCGCGAGCTGGCCACCGTAAGAGACTGTCTGGCTTTGCAGCCGTCCCTCCTGGAGGACCTTGGTCTGCTCGAAGCCACTCTCCGCCATCCGCTCCACGAGCGTGGTCTGTGCGCCGCTGTGGCTGTACTCGAAGCTCCAGGTCTGCACGGCGCCTGGCCCGGGAACGCTTGGGACGCCTTGCACGGAGCCCGTGACACGTCCCAGTCCGTCATAGGTCCACTGCTGCCGGAGACCCGTCCTCTCGTTGGCGAGCAGAGTCATCTGTCCATGCGGATCGTACGCCGTACTCATCGCGTAGGACTCTTGAGTCGTCCCCGGTTGCGCGGGCGAGGTAACCCGAACCCCGGTGGGCAGCCCGAGCGGGTGGCCAAAGCTCGTCACCTCCCACGTGTTGCCCGCTCGGTCCTCCGCCTGGAGGATCCGGCCCTCCGCATCGTGCACCCAGGTGCCGAGCGTGTGAGAGCCGATCCTCAGGCTCTCCATGTCTCCCGAGGCATTGCGCGGCGTTTGCCAGGAGACCTGCGAGCCTGCTACCGCCATCGTGCCGCCCGTCGGCAAGCCATTCTGGCGCGCCGTCACCGTGAAGAGGCTCTCCGCCGTCAGCGAGGTGGGACCGCGCACCGAAACGCCCGACAAGCGAAGCTTGTCGTCATGGCTGAAGTCCATCGTCAGGTTGTAGGAGGTGACCATGGATTCCAGCCGGACGGGCTGTCCACGCACGGAGCTCGCCCACGACAGCGTCCAGGCATTCTGTCCCTGCTCCTGGAAGGAGGTCACGTTGCCATACAGATTGAGCCCTGCTCTGGCCGAGCTTCCGCCAGGCATGGTGATGGAGCGCTCGCTGAGTGTGCCCGACACCTGGATGGAGTCTCCTGAGGGCCCCGACGCGTCCACGCGGGTGACACACTCGAAGGGCTCCAGGTGTTGGTAGCACTCCGCACCGTTCCGCTCGTAGCTGGCAGACCACTCCGTGCCTTCCCCCACCATCAGGCTGGCGGCAGACAACTCGTTGACGGCGCGCCAGGCCTTCGCGCTCTCCACGTTCGCTGGGACTTCCTTGTAGGTGTATCTCCATGTCCGGGAAGGCGAGCCCGTGGTGCCATTGGCCTCCAACAGATTGCCCTGCTTGTCATGCAGGAAGGTGCCGGCATGGAGTGTCATCTCCCCGTTCTTGAGGGTGACCTTCTTCAAGAACTGGAAGTCTTCCTGGCGCGCCAGGGCATTGATGGCGGCGGCAGCATCCTGGGGGATGTCTTCATATTCGAGCTCCAGCCCCAAGGCGCCCGGAGTCCGCGCGACCTGGATCAGCCGGTTGGAGCCGTGGGCATAGGTGAGTTGGGTCCAGCCTGCGTCCCCATCCCGGCCGTGGCCGTCGTGGAACTTCGTCAACAGCCACTTGCGGCGCCCCTCGGTGTCCCGCTTCACCGCCAGCCGATCGAACCGATACTCCTCGCCATCCGGGGACTTCAGGTGGACGCCCTGCTCATCCACCTCCAGCTCCATGCCGTGGCTCTTGTCCGTCTCACACTGGCTGGCAGTCTGGGCCTCTGGATTCCTCTGGGCGCACTTGAGGAAGCTCCACGCCTGCCCCCTCAGCACCGCGACGTAGCGTCCAAGTTCCTCCTCCACCACGAAGCCATCGTATGAATGGCTCCACCCCACTCCCAGGGGCGAGATCAGATCGCTCTGGTTGTCATAGCTGCGAGAGAAGGACATGGCCTTGGCGAACTGAGGCACCTTGAAGTCGGTGTGGGAGAAGGAGAGGCTCAGGGACGCCAGATTGATGCCCATGAGAGACTCCTGTCCCTGCGCGTCCACGTGAAGGCCCTGGAAGTTCCCCTTGGGGTGCCCCAGCTGATCCGCCGTGTGTCCAGGCAGCGGAGTCACACTATCCTTCACCAGGAAGACCCTGGAGGGCGCCGCGCCTGCACGCGCTCCAGGCATCAGAGCGAGCGTTGCAGGCAGGGCCTGCCGGAAGCGGCGAGCGCCCGCTGCTCCCGGCGTCTCGTCCTGCACCAGCCGCGCTGTCGCCTGACCGCCCTCCACCTCCTGCACCGTGTACCTTCCATTGCTCCCCATCTGCAGGAGGGCCTCCTTGATGAGGGAATCACTCCCCGAGCAGTCCTCGTTGGTACACAGGCGGATGCGACCGCTGGAGAACTGCTGCGGCGACAGGAAGAAGTGCGCCTCACCTGGCCGTGAGACAGGCCGCCCCAACACGGGTTTGCCGTCCTTCTTCTCGACCGCGCTCTCGGCGGTGTACTGACTGGCCGCCGCCAGGTAGTCCTCGCGCTTGGACAGGCCGTCGAAGTTGAAGCGGTACAGCACGTTCTCCGCGTTGCCACGCAAGTACAGCTCCAGGTAGAGGATGTCGCCTGCGCTCAGCACCTCGGGGAGGTACTCGCCCTCGCACGTACCGCGCAGCGTGCCCGCCGCCTCGTCCAGCTCGATGGGACACTCGATGCCGAACGAGTCCGAGCCCAGCCGGAGCACATACTTCCCGCTCAAGGTCCCCGCGCGCCCTGGATCTTCCGGCTCCATCAGGTGCAGCAGGAACTGGTAGGCCACGTCCTCCGGGCTGGCCGCCGCGGAAGAGGGAGGCTCCCCCGGCCTGGGCAGCGGACGCGCCTCCCCGCGATCCGTGATCGCTGTGACTTCCCCGGGGCCTTCTACCTTCAGCACGCGGAACTCGTGCTCGCGCGCCCGATCGTAGCGCTCCATCCGCCCCTGGGGCTCCAGGCTCCGGTAGACGTTCTTCAACGCCACGGCTTTGTCCGGCAGCCCGGGGGCATCCTCTCCGTCCGCGAAGTCCGGCGGCGGGGCGTTCTCCTCCGAGGGGTCGATGGTGCCGTCCCGGTTGCGATCGCGCGGGAGCACGGGGTGGCCCACCACCTGGACGTAGTAGTTGGCGCTCACCAGGTTGTTGAGCACCACCTCGCGGCCATCCCGATCCACCTGGCGCAGTGACGTCTGCACGGCAGCGGTGGACCTGCCGGGAGAGATGTGGAAGCTCGCCACCGCGGGCTCCTCCGCCGCCGAGCCGGTGATGCGCACCACGCGCCCAGCCAGCGGAGGTACTCCCGCCGGGACTTCCGCCAGCAGGCTGTCATCCCTCAGGCACAGGGCCTGCTGCTCGGGGGTGCGCGGCTCCGGCAGCTCCGCGCAGTAGCGCTCCAGCAGACGGCCCCGCTGGCCCTCGTCATAGAGAGGCTGAGGCGCGCAGAAGCCACCATCCTGCTGGACACCCCCGTCACAGGAGGGATCTGCGGGCGGCAACACCCCTGCGTCCCAGGAGCTCGCGGGCCCACGCCGGACCCGCCAGTGGGTGGCGACGCGGACGAAGTCATCCCGCGTGGTCGCCGCTCCTCCGTGGCGCACGAAGCTGGGCTCCATGTCGCCCTGCGGGGTGCCCTCCGCGCGGGCGCGGCGATCCACGCGCACATCGATCTCCGGCGGGTACAGCTTGATGTTCGCCTGGATGCCGAGATCCTGCAGCGTGCAGCGGGACAGGTGGACCGTCCGCTCCCCATCCGTCACGGGCTGCGGGCCGCCAGCGGCATCATCCGCCGGGCAGCTCCCGTCCGGAGCGCGCGAGGAGAAGTTGACGGAGGGGACCGTGAGGACCTCCATCCCCGTGTGGCCGGTGGCATGGTTGATGGCGAACACCACCAGCCGATCGCCAGGCACCAGCCGCTGGAGGTTGCGGCGCGACTGCCCGAACCGCGAGTCGAGCGTCGAGGGGCCGTAGCGAACCTTGGCGTAGCGGCCATGGGGAGCAGTGGAGCCTCCTCCACAGGGCGAGGGATCCACGGCCGCATAGCTGACCAGGGGCGTAGAGGGATCGTCCTCACGGAAGAAGTGGACCTCCGTGGTCCGCACGTCGTCCTGGGAGAGCCCCACCACCTCGCTGCCCTCGCGCTCCGCCTCGCCGCAGGCCGGAGGCAGCGGCTGCCCCTCTCGATCCACCAAGGTGACGCTGCCGTGCAGCCACCGCACGTCGATGACGACATCCACCAACGGCGGGAGAGACAGGCCCCAGGCATCCCACTGGGGCGAGCACTCCT
>NZ_DASPHO010000081.1:0-6647 GCF_035629615.1 Hyalangium sp.
TGGCTCCGGGAGCACCCCGTCTCGCTCTCCGCTGAGAGCACCTGAGCGGCGCTCTCCCAGGAGCCGCGCGCCTCAGACGCGCAGGTCGCCGTCGTGGAGCTCTCTGCCCGAGAGCAGCCGCGCGGTCCGCTGCAGCCGCTCCGTCCCCACGCGCGTCAGCGTGCTCCGCATCCCCGGCTGGCTCAGGATGAGCCGATCGAACGCGGCCCGATCCAACCGCAGCACCACGCTGGCCACGTCCGCCCGCACGGTCGCCGTCACCGGCTTGCCCAGCAGCAGGGAGATCTCCCCGAACACGTCCCCCTCGCGCAGCGAAGGGTACGCCTTCTCCTGCCCTCCCGGCGGCGCGTGGTACGGCGTGCACCGCCCGCGCAGCAGCAGGTAGAACGCATCTCCCTCCCGCCCCTGCTCGAGCACCACCTCGCCCGGCTTCACCTCGCGCAGCTGGAACTCCCGCGCCACCGTCTGCTTCTGCTCCGTCGTCAGCGGCGCAAACACCGGGTTGCTGCGCAGCAGGTTCTCCACCATGCGCTCCCGGTAGAAGGCCTGCACCACCTGCCCCACCGCCGGGAACCGCCGGACCACCTCCGCCAGCCGCGCCCGCGTCAGCTCCAGGAGCACCACGGACTTGATCGCCAGCACGCTCGCCAGCCGAGGGCCCTCCGAGATCAACGCCAGCTCTCCGAAGAAAGCCCCCTCCTCCAACTCCCCCACCTTGCGCTTCTCTCCGCCCTGGAGGTGGCGCACCACCACCACCCGCCCCTCCACCAGCGCGAACATCGACGTGCCGTGATCCCCCTCCTCCACCACGTTCTCGCCCGCCGGCTGCGTGCGAACCTCCAGCGCCTCCACCACCGCCGCGAAGGGCTCGCGCGCCAGCTTCGAAAACAGCGGCACCGTGGGCATGCCTGCCGCCGGACCGTGATCCTCCGCCACCAGCTCGAACTCGGCCGAGGACGCAGCTCCGCTCGCGCCGTGCGCCCCCGTGCCGCGCGCTCCATAGAGATCCGCCAGCGCCCGAGGCGTTCGCGTGTGCCCCGGCTCCAGCTTCAGCAGCCCCTTGCACGCCACGATGGCCCGAAGCAGCTGCCCGCCTCGCGCCCACGCCATCGCCGCTTCCTCATACGCGGCCACCGCCTCCACCCGGCGCCCGAGCCGCTCCCGCAGCTCGGCCACCCGCTGGTGACTCGCGGCATCCTCCGGTGCTGCCTTCACCACCTGCTCGTACTCGGCCAGCGCCGCGTCCAGCTGGTCCAGCGCGCTCAGCCGTGCGGCCCTCTCCTTGTGCCGCTGAAGCTCGTCGGTCATCCGCCGCTCCCACCCCTTACGCGCTCAGCGCGCGCACCCGAGCCGCGAGGTTGCGCGTGAAGAGCCGGTAGATACGCAATGCTGCTGCCTCGTGAGTGTCCAGGTAGTGCTGGAAGCCCGCCCGGGTGATGCGCAGCGCCCGCACCGCCGTGCGCGCCCTCACGTGCGCCGACGTGGGCCCGTCCTGGATGAGCGAGATCTCCCCCAGGTATGCCCCAGGCCCCAAGGTGTTGAGCCGCTTGGCATCCGGCTCCGGGCCGCTGAACACATCCACCGTGCCCTCCAGCAGCACGAAGAGCCCCGAGCCCTGCGCGCCCTTCTCCAGCACCGTGGCTCCCTCCGGGATGAGCACCTGCTGCGCCACCCGGTACAGGTCCTTCATGTCCTCCAGCGACAGCTCGCCGAAGATGGGGATGGCCTTGAGATACCCGTAGCCGCTCGTGGCTGGCGTCACCCGCGCCATGGGCGGCACAGCCGGCGCCGAGACGCCCGGGCCCGGCAGCTGCGCCAGCACCTCGTCCGCCTCGGCGTCCCGCCCCACTCGCCGCAGCAGCCGGGCCTGCTCGGCCGCCACCGCCGGATCCTTGCGCGCCTCGTCCGAGCCGCGCAGCGTGTCCACCAGCAGCGCCAGTGCCCGCCGCGGCTGCCCCTCGTTGTCCAGCAGGGTGCAGATGCGCAGCACGGACTCCAGGTGCCGCGGGTCATCCGCCGGCACTCCGCACAGCGCCTCCACCTCCGCGTGCACGTTGCCCAGCTCGCGGTACACCGCCGCGGCCTCCAGCGGGCGCCCCAGCCGCGCCAGGCACTGCGCCATGGACTCGCGCGCGCCCAGCCCGCGGTACAGCTCCAGCGCCCGCTCCAGCGCCCCGCCCCGCTCCAGCGCCGCCGCCGCCTTGGCGATGTCCCCGGCGCGGAAGTACGCCTCGGCCGCCTCCACCTGGTTGCCGCCCTGCTCGTAGAGGGCCGCTGCCTCGGCGTCCGCGCCACTGCCCTCCAGCAGCCGCGCCGCGCCGGTGAAGTCCCGCGCCTTGCGCAGCACCTCCACCAGCCCCTTGCGCTGCTCCGGCGGCGCCGCCACGGCTTCCTTCAGCAGCCGCTCGCGCTGCGCCGCGCTCATGTCCTCATAGAGCTGAACCGCCGTCTCCATCTCGTCGCGCGTGGTCAGCCACTGCACGACCTGCAAGGCGCTCCCACTGCCCGGCTGCCCGTTCTCGTCCACCTTGTTGTTGGATCCCGCCGAGGATTGCTCCATGTTGTATTCCTATACCGCCACGGGCGGTCTGGCGACGTGTTACCGATCCGCCAAGCCTCCTCGATCGTGCCGACCAGGAGACCACACAAGCTACCACACCCCCCTCCTCCCGGGCCGCAGGGATGAGCAGGGGTTTGCCTAAGGCGCTTTCGGGAGCTGGCGCACCCTGTGCCCCTGCTTCTGCAGCAGCGCCAACAGGCCCTCTGGCCCCACCACATGACCTGCTCCTACCACCACAAACCACGTCCGCGGCTGGGCGAGCATCGCTCCCACCTTCTCTGCCATGCGCGCGTTGCGCTCGTAGAAGAGCTTCTCGTACAGCGGGCGCAGGCCTGGGTCCTCCTGCTCCTGCTGGAAGACCTGGGCCGCCAGGCCCTCAGCGTCTCCCGCCTTCCAGGCGGCCGTGATGCGCTCCAGCACTCCCTCGGACTGCCCCGAGCGGCGGAGCTGATCGCGCAACATCTGCTCCTGGAGCGGCTCGGGCAGGAGGGCGAGCAGCAGGAGCTGCTCCTCAGCTGTCTCCAATTCAACAATCTGCTTGCTACCCCGGGCCCGGTCCAGGAACAGCCTGTCCACGCCCAGGCCCGGCTCGTAGCCGCCGCGCTGCAGCTCCAACACGGAGAGTGTGATCGCGACGACCCACGGCCGCATGCGCTCCAGTCCCACCATGGGCAGCCCGGCGCGCTCGGCTGCGGCCGCCAGCAGCTTCGCCGTCTCCGGATCCAGCCGCTGCCAGAGGGTCTGGTCCCCAGGCAGCAGGCCCTGCTTCAGGATGACCTGCTGCATCTTCGATGAATCCACCGCGCCGACATCCACCTCCACCACCAGCGCATCCGAGCGCTGGAAGGCCGCGTCCATGGAGGGCGAAAGGGTCAGCTCGCCCGCCCGGGCCAGGTGGATGGAGCCCACCACGTACACCGTGCCACCCTGGGCCCCCTGCACCTCCCAGAGGAAGGCGTGCTCCACGGGAGCAGCGGCCTCGGCAGGCACGGCCGGAGCGGGCGGCGACGTGACGCACGCCGGGCCTGGCAGCACGGCGAGCGCCAGCGAGAGCAGCAGGGGGAGACGACTCATGGTGTGAGCCTCGGAAGTGGGGAGGAGCATCGAAGCACTCCCATCATGGACCGTCGAGCCACCGTCAGGTTCCCGCGCGCGCGAAGAGGAGGAAGTATTGGTTCGGCAGGAAGCCATGCTCCTCGACAAAGCGATAGCCCGCGGCCTCCAGCTCCTGGCGCACCTGCTCTGGATCCAGCCGATTCTGCTCGGGCGGGCCCATCGGCTGTCCCTTGCGGAAGTCGACGATGGCCACCCGGCCGCGCGGGGTCAGCGAGCCGAGGACCCGGCGGAAGTACGCCGTCCGCTCCCCGATGTGATGGTAGGTGTTCACGACCAGCACGAGCTCGACGGGCTCGGGGATCTTGGGATCCGCGGGCTCGCCGAGCACCGCGGTGAGGTTGCCGAGCCCCTCGCGCCGTGCACGCTCCGTGAGGAAGCGCACCATGTCGGCCTCGATGTCCACGCCGTAGACGTGGCCCTTGGGGAGCGCCCGCGCCAGCCGCACGGCGAAGTACCCCGTGGCCGAGCCCACGTCCGCGACCTTCGCATCCGGTGACAGCGCGAGCGCGGCCACCACTTCGTCCGGCTTCTGCCAGGCATCCCGCGCCGGATCCTCGAACGTCTTGGCCCAGGCATCCGCGTTCTCGAAGCGGTGGGGCATGGCTCCATGGTGGGTGATGGCGTGGCCCTGCCCCCGGTGGCCCGAGGCGGGAGCGGTGTCCTGGCCACTCTGGGGCGCTGGGTGCGCGCAGGCACTCAAGGTGAGGATCGCCAGGGTCGACCCGGCGAGGCAGAGCAAGAAGTGCTGGTGCACGAAGTCCTCCAGGTGAGGAAGGGGCCGGGCATTTTCGCGGCCGCCAGGGGTTCCGAAAAGGTTCATGTGGCTCAAGCCTTACACCCGGAATAGCTCCGGGCGCTATCGTGCGGGACGCGCCCTCCGGAGCCCACCGTGATGAAGACTCCTACCCCCCCTTGCTGGAGGCTGTTGCTGGCCTTGCTCGTGTTGCGAGCCGCTCCCGCCCTGGCCCACGCGGGCCTGCCCGAGACGAGCAATCTCAGCGTGCGCCGAGGGAGCCAGGACGATCTCATCGCGGGTGCCAGCTTCGGCGCGGTCATCTCGCGGGACCAGGGGCAGACCTGGCGGTGGATCTGTCCCGAGGGCATGGGCATCGGTGCCTGGCGTCCGGAGCGCTACTTCTGGTCCACCGGGGGAGACCTGCTCGCCGCCACCGGCAACCCGCTGGTGCGCTCGACCGATGGGGGCTGCACGTGGACCTCACACCCCTTCTTCAAGGATACCTGGGTCACCCACCTCGCCGTGCACCCGACGGACGAGCGCATCATGTTCGTCACCACGGGCAAGCCCTCCGTGGGCAACGGCATCTATCGCTCGGAGGATGGGGGAGCGAGCTGGACGGTGGTGCTGCCCCTGAGCACGGAGGCCCGCTACTCCGCCATCCGCATCGCGCCTTCGGATCCCCGGCGCCTCTACGCCTCCGGCCAGGATCTGGCGGGGATGTTCATCTCCCGCAGCGACGATGGAGGCCAGACGTGGACCCGCCTGCCCCAGCCGCTGTCCCAGTTCCTGCGGCCATATGATCTCATCCTGCTCCTGGTGAGCGAGGCCTCGCCGGAGGTGCTCTGGGCCCGGGTGTCCGCCCAGGGCTACAGCTACCTGCTCAAGAGCACGGACGGCGGCGCCACGATGACGCAGGCGATGGAGACGGCGGATGTCATCGTCGGAGCGGAGGGCTCCGCGGATGGCCGCACCGTCTGGGTCTCCACCCCCGTCCACATGTACCGCGGCCGGGAGGGCGAGGACTTCTCCGAGCTCCCCTTGCCGAACGGCAACGCGTGCGCGCTGCGCGTGGGAGAGGTCCTCTATGGCTGCGGCTCGAGCTGGGTCCACGAGTGGGCCATGGCGCGCAGCTCCAATGAAGGAACGACCTGGGAGCCCATCTTCAATCTCAACGGCATCCAGGGCGCCCACGTGTGCCCGGCCGGGACTTCCGTCCAGCAGTTCTGCCCTTCCCGCTGGCCACAGCTCGCTGCGATCCTCGGCGCTCCCTCCTACAGCGATGGAGGTGTGGAAGCCCCGCCGGATGGAGGGCCCTCGGAGCAGCCGGGCGATCCGCTTCCGGGCGAGTCTTGCGGCTGTAGGACTGGTACGGGCCTCCTCCCCACCGCGCTCCTGTTCCTCACCCTGTCCCTGGGCCGCCGCTCCCGGCGGCACGCCGAACGGAGATCCTGATCATGACAACGAGACGACGCATCCTCGGGAGTATCTGCGCCTCCGGGCTCCTGCTGCTCACCGCTGCCTGCGGCAAGGACCCCGAGGGGCCGGATTGCGGCGAGCCCCTCTACGGCGGGTCCGCCACGGACGAGGCGTGGATGACGATGGTGGACGCGAAGAAGAAGGCCGCGGACTCCTCGAGAGCCGTGACCGTGATGTGGCCTGCCGAGGGGGAGGTCCATCCCCAGAACGTGCCTCCGCCCACCATCTCCTGGACGTCGCCACTGCGCGCCTCGCTGGAGTGCGACACGCCGGGCCGGCTTGCCCAGGCGGGCCTCAGGCCCTCTCGCGGCCCGCTGGCGTGGCTGACGGAGCTGCTGGTGCCCACGGCCGAGGCGCACCTTCCGCCCTTCACGGGGGACATCTATTGGGTGCAGGTGACCGTGCCGGGCCGCGAGTGCCCCGTCGAGGTGCTCACCTCGGAGCTGTCGTGGAAGATCGATGACGCCTCGTGGAGCATCATGTCGGAGCCGACAAGCCAGGGGCTCTCTCTTCAGATCACGAGCGCCTATCTCCAGGACAACCGTCTCAAGGAAGGGCCCTTCCAGCTGGCAAAGCCTCGCACCTTCCAGCGGTCGAGCTCCACGCCATGAGGCACACCCGCTTGCTGCTGACCCTCCTCGCGCCACTGGCCTTGGGGGCGTGTGGGGACAAGGACACGACCGGGCCGCTGAAGGTGCCAGAGCTGGAGTACGGCGTCGATCAGCCCTGGCCCGCGCCGGGCTCGCTGCCGCCCAT
>NZ_DASPHO010000082.1:0-10817 GCF_035629615.1 Hyalangium sp.
ACGCGCGCTCCGCCCACCGAGAGCAGCTGCCCGCGCAGCCGGTTCACCAGCGCCGACACCCCCTGCTCCTCCTTCTCCCGCTCGTCCCATGGGTGAAGGTTGATGAAGAGCGTGCCGGTGTTGGAACCCGCTCCCAGCAGCGAGAAGCCTCCCACGGTGAAGATGTCCGCCACCTCCGGCTGCCGGCGCAGCACCTCCTCCGTCTGGATCAGCACCTTCCGGGTGTAGTCCAGGGAGGTCCCCTCCGGTCCCTGTACCGCGACGATGAGGTAGCCCTGGTCCTCCGCCGGGATGAAGCCGGTGGGCGTGTACCGGTACAGCAGCACCGTGCCCACGAGGCAGGCGACGAAAGCCGCCACCACCGCCCACCGGAGCCGGCCCAGCAACCGCTCCAGCAGCCGTCCATACCCACGGCGGAAGGCGTCCAGGGTCTGGTCCACCCAGCGGGCCGCGCGCCACTTCTCTCCCTCACGCCCTCGGAGCAGCCGTGCGCACAGTGCCGGAGACAGCGTGAGGGCCACCAGCCCCGACAGACCGATGGAGAAGGCCAGGGTCAGCGCGAACTGTTGGTAGATGGCGCCCGTGGTGCCCGGGAAGAAGGACACCGGGACGAACACCGCGGACAGAACCAGCGCCACGGCCACGACCACGCCAGCCACCTGCCGCATGCCCCGCTGCGTGGCCTCGCGTGGACCCAGCTTCTCCTCCTCCATGATGCGCTCGACGTTCTCGATGACCACGATGGCGTCGTCCACCACCAGGCCCGTGGCCAGCGTCAAGCCGAACAGCGTCAGCGTGTTGATGGAGAAGTCGAACAGGTTGATGAAGGCGAAGGTGCCCACCAGGGACACCGGCAGCGTCGTCGCCACCACGAGCACGCTGCGCCAGCCGTGCAGGAAGACGAAGATGACGAGCACCACCAGCACGATGGCCTCCGCCAGCGTGGTCAGCACCTCCTCGATCGAGGCCTGCACGGCACGCGTCGTGTCGAAGGCCGGCTCGTAGGTGAGGCCCGGCGGGAAGCTGCCCTTGAGGCGCTCCAGCGCTGCCACCACCCCGTCACGCACCTCCAGCGCGTTGGAGCCTGGGAGCTGGAAGATGCCCAGGCCCACCGCCTCGCGCCCATTGAAGCGCAGCAGCTGTCCGTAGTTCTCCGCCCCCAGCTCCGCGCGCCCCACGTCCTTCAGCCGCACCAGCGAGCCGTCGGCCCCGCGCTGGACGACCAGATCATTGAACTGCTCGGGCGTGGTGAGCTGCCCCAGGGCCCGCACGGTGAACTGGTACGTCTGCCCCTCGGGGGCCGGCTGCTGTCCCACCTGCCCGGCGCCCACCTGCAGGTTCTGCTCACGCAGCGCCGCCACGACATCCTGGGGCAAGAGGCCCCGGCGCGCGAGCTGCGTGGGATCCAGCCACAGCCGCATCGCGAAGCGCCGCTCCCCGAAGATGCGCACGTCTCCCACGCCCTTGACGCGCAGGAGCGAGTCTCGCAGGTACACGTCCGCGTAGTTGCTCAGGAAGCCCCGGTCATAGCGGCTCTCGGCATCGTACAGGCCGAAGGACATGAGCAGCTGCGACTGCGTCTTGTTGATGGTGATGCCCAGCGCGTTGACCTGGGCCGGCAGGCGCGCGGAGGTGGTCGCCACGCGGTTCTGCACGTCCACCGCGGCGATGTCGACGTTGTACCCGGGCTCAAAGCTGAGGGTGATGCTGCTGCCGCCCTCGTTGGTGCTGTTCGAGCTGATGTAGCGCATGCCCTTGATGCCGTTGAGCGCGCGCTCCAGCACCGTGGTGACGGCGCTCTCCACCACCTCGGCGGACGCACCCAGGT
The DNA here is from genome assembly GCF_035629615.1 of Hyalangium sp. GTDB lineage: Bacteria > Myxococcota > Myxococcia > Myxococcales > Myxococcaceae > Hyalangium. The sequence goes on from NZ_DASPHO010000082.1 coordinate 1,829, forward strand.
ACGTGGAGTTCACCGTCACCTGCGGCAGCGACAGATCCGGGTACTGCTCCACGGGCAGCGAGGGGATGGAGATGGCCCCCACCAGCGTGACGAGGATGGACAGCACGGTGGCGAAGATGGGGCGGCGGATGAAGAAGTCCGTGAACATGTGCTCGCCTCACTGCCCCGCGTCCGATGCTCCGCCCACGCCCGCTCCCTGCTGGGCCCCCTTGGGCGCCGCGGGCTTGGGAGCCACGGGCTGCCCATCCTTGAGGAGCTGCACGCCGCTGACAGCCACCTGCGTGCCTGCCTCCAGGCCTTCCAGCAGCTCGTAGGCGTTGCCCTCCAGCTGCCCGAGCGTCACCGGCTGGCGCTGCGCCACCATGCCGCCGTCTCCTGAGACCACTGTATAGGCGAAGGACTGGCTGCCGAGCCGCGACACCGCGTAGGTGGGCAGCAGCAGCGCCTGGCGCGTCTCGTAGACCACCCGCGTGCGCACGAGCTGCCCGGCGCGCAGCCCCGCGTGGTTCTCGAAGGCCGCCTTCGCCTCCACCAGCTGGGTGACGCCCGAGAGCGTGGGAGCCACGAAGAAGAGAGGAGCGCTGACGATCGGCTTCCCCTCCGCGTCCAGCAGCTCCACCGGAGTGCGCCCCACACGCATCTGTACCGCACGCTCCACTGGCACCTGGACGGAGACCTCCAGCGCCCGGCTCTGATCCACGGTGGTCAGCACCGTCTCCGGAGTGACGGAGTCCCCCACCTTGACCGGGATGTCCCCCACCACCCCCGCGAAGGGCGCGCTCACCTCATAGAAGCCGAGCTGCACCTGCTGAGACTGCACCTGGGCCTGGGCCGCGAGGGCGTTGGCCTCGGCCGAGCTGGCCTGCGCCACGGCCTGCTCATACTCCTGGCGGCTCATCAGCCCTTCTCTGTAGAGCTGGGCGGCGCGCTCGCGGGTGCGCCGGGCATACTCGAGATTCGCCACCGACGAGGAGCGCTGAGCCTCCGCCGCACGCAGCGCCGCACGCTCTTGCCGGGGATCCACCACCAGCAGGATCTGACCCTGCGTCACCTGCTCGCCGGGCCGCACGCGGATGGCCTGCACATAGCCAGCCACCTGCGGACGAAGGGTCACGGTGCGTCGGGAGATGAGCTGGCCCAGGTACTCTCCCGTGTCTCGCACCTCCCCCGGCGTCAGCGCGATCACCTCCACTTCCATGGGGCCACCCGCGCCCTGCGCTCCTGCCTGTGGGCCATCCGAGCCCTTCCGGTTCCCGCACCCGGCCATGGCCAGGATCGCCAGCCACGCAGCCCACACCCTCACCCGTCGCATGCTGCCTCCGCGTGGAAGGATGTAGGAAGGAGCCTCAGCCCCGGCCACACTCCCGCAGGCGATCCTCCCGATGGCCAACACCCGGCGGGAGACAACTGCTCAGCAGTGGATGAAGCCGCGCGAGCTTCCCCGCAGCCCGGAGTTCCAGTCCCTGCGTCAGGAGCCCTTCACGGCCCCTCTCAGCGCGGGCGGATCGCCTTGATCGATGAGGTCCGCGATCTCCACCTGGGCCTCCGGCACCTCGAGCCGGACCTTCTTCTCGACCATGCGGATGCCGTCCCGGAACGGTGACCAGACATCGAAGTAGGCGATCATCCAGGAAGAGGCCATCCAGCTTGATCTTCTTCTTCAGCGGCGTCCCCGAGAAGATGAACAGGAAGTGCTGAATCAGCCCGAAGTTGGTGGTCATGAGCAGGACGTCCAGCTCGTTGCCGCGCTGTTGCATCTGCGCTCCTCCCATCGGGTGCGTCGCGAACCAGCCGAGCAAGGGAGGGTAGGTCGAATCCTCCGCGGCTGACAATGGTAGGCCGTCCTCGCAAGGCCGCCGCCTTTCGCCGTTGGTCGTCGTCCCCGGCCATGCTTTGCTCGGCACATCGCCCCGCCCCTACCAGACCCCAGCTTCGCGGACGGCAGCGCCAGCTGGCCACCCTCGTTGGCTGCGCTATGCGCAGGCAGCTCCCTGGAGCGGCTACCGGATGGCAGGCTCGGGACGTTCCTCTACCGGCTCAACCGGCCAGGTGCCGGCCGCGCCTACTTGAAGATCGCGGCGCTTGCGTCTCACGAGGATCTCGCTGCCGAGCGCGACCGGCTCGCATGGCTGCAAGGCCGCCTGCCCGTGCCCGAGGTCCTCCACTACACGGAGCATGAGGGGCACGCCTTTCTCCTGCTGTCCGAAGTCCAGGGGCTGCCCGCGCACCAGGCGCTGCTGGAGCAGGAGCCCCTCCGGCGGGTCGAGCTCCTCAGCGCCAAGGGGGTGATGGGGTTCGTCGACTGGGGGCTGGCCGGGGTTGCGGACCGGCACCGGGATCTGGCGCTGGCGGCCGACAGCGTGCGGTTCAACCTCGGCGAGGCGTATGTTGACTACTTCCTCCAGAGCTACGGCCTCGAACACGTCAATCCGGCATGCACCCGCTATTATTTCCTATTGGATCTGTTCTTCACACATGTGGACACGCGTAGTCCCCGACCATCAGCGAGGGAAGACGGATGAAAGAGCAGCTCACGGGGAAGCGGATCGGGATCTGCTGCAAGAAGGGGCTCGGGTGGAAGCACCTGATGCACTCGATCGACGGCATGGGGTTCGAGCACGTCGAGCTGGGAATCCCCGGCTCCGACCCGGACTCCCCCATGTTCGATGCCTTCTACCTGCAGCAGATCCGGGCGCTGGCGGAGGAGCGGGAGCTGCCGCTGAGCGTCCACTCGCCGATGGGGACGAACCTGGCCGAGAAGGTGAACCGGATCCGTGAGGTCTCCGTCCAGATCGTCTGCGAAGCGGTGAAGACGGCGGAGACGCTCGGAGCGCGGTGGGTGACCGTCCACCTCGGCTCCGCCGGCTTCTCCAATGCCGAGAGCGCACAGAAATCCCGGTGCATGGACATCGTCGCCAGCGCGGTGCGGGAGATCCTGCAGCGGACAGAGGGCTCGCCAGTCCAGCTCGGGCTGGAGAACCTGCCCTGCAACCCGGCAGAGCTCGGCTTCTGCAGGATGGGGGACCGCGGGGAGGAACTCCGGTACGTGCTGGACCAGGTCTCTTCTGACCGGCTGGGCGTGATCATCGACCTGGCCCATGCGCGCATCACCGCGAGCGATACGGCGTTCCGGGAGCTCGTCACGGCCGTGCGGGAGCGAATCCTCGGCTTCCACGTGCACTGGAACGACCGAATGACCGACACCCACTCTGCCATCCCTCGAAAGGCCCGCGCGGAGCTGGAGGGATACCTCGAGACGATCCGCGAGCTCGTCACCGCGGACGCTCCGCTCCTCCTGGAGAGCTACAAGCTCGAGGACAACCTCACCTCCCTGCACGTGCTGCGCGGCACCCTCTAAGTTCCGGAGCGCTGGCGGATGGTGACGCAGCGCTGGAATCGGCGCTGCGGATATGGCAATGGCGCCACGTCCACTTCGACGCAGCACCGCGGAGGCACTGACCTCGAGGTGCTGCGGTTCACTTGGACCCCACCTCCATAGGATGAGACAGCCATGACAGAACTCCTGAGATACTCGATGAGCTTAAGCTGGAAGGTGTTGCAGAGGGCCGCTCCCATTGCGTTGCTGCTCCTCGTTTCAGCCAGTTGTTCCGACCCTGGAGCTGACTCGGATCGCGCCCTCACCACGCCCATCACCCCTGTCTCCGCTGCGTCCACACTCGATGCCAGCGGCGTCCTGGGGTGCGAGGACACCACTTCATGGCAGGTCGAGGACGCTCAGCTCTCGCTCACGTCCGTGGACAAGACCCAGGGCGCCGCCGCGCTCCAGCTCTCGACGCCAGCTGTGGCGAGGCTCACGAGCGAGCCCTTCTCGGCGGCGGGTCTCGGGGTGGGCCCCTACTTCTCCCTCGATCTGCGCATCCCAGGGCCACAGGCTGACCCGGACTGGAACGGCTCGGTTGACGTCCAGATCTCCATTCCGTCCATGGGAGTGACCAACGTTGCCCTCAGCTCCTATCCCTTGATGGGACGGAGCGCCGGAGCCTTCCACACCCTCGTCTGGAAGCTTCCTTATGCGGTCCGGGAAGCGCTCGAGACGCAGCCCACGGACGTCACGCTCAAGCTCGACTTCGTCCTCCCGCTGCACACCGGGCCCTACATCATCGACAACCTGCGCTTCGACGCGGAGCCTACCGAGGAGGACCACCTGAGCGTCTTCGGCTTCGAGAGCGCCAGCCAGTTCACGGCCTCCGTGCCCATCTTCACCTCGACGCAGACGGCGGGAGAAGGCGTGGCCTCGCTGGGCATCAACGCCCAGGGGTATTCCGTCATCAACGCGCGCCCGGTGTTCAGCGGTGGCCTCACGGTGAGCGATCAGCTCACCGTCCAGTTCTACCTCCCCGTCGAGCAGGCAAACCCCTGGTGGTACGGAGATCTCGAGATCCGTGTCGTGTGTCCCTCGGCAGGCCTCGCCACGGAGCGCTCACTCGGGAACGTGGCGCTCACAGGCCTGGCGACAGGCGCGTCCCATGCGCTCTCGTTCTCCGTGCCCGCCGACGTCAAGCAGGCGCTGGCGGCGCGCCGCACCGACCTGCAGTTCCGCTTCTTGCTCAACGTTCCCAACGAGAGCACCGGAACGTACCTGCTCGACGACCTCCGCTTCGCCCCACTCGTCATCGCGCCTGTGCGCTCGAACTCCATGGCATTGGACACGACCAGCCTCCTGACGGACGCGCACATCGCGGCCGCCACGGGAGGCCAGCTCTCCTTCACACTGTTCCCAGATCTCACGCTCACCCTTCAACAGGTTCGCGTCGAAACCGTCAGCAATGGTGAGAACATCATTGGCCAGCTCGCGCTTCCCCACGCGGGCAGCGGGTACCTCTCCATCGTGAACGGGAGGGTGGCAGGAGTCTTCCGGGGCCTTGTCTATCATTACAACCTTCACTCGGTGGCTCCAGGTCAGGTCACGGTGCAAGAGCTCACCGAGAGTGACTACCCCAGAGAGGCCGCGCCTCGGATGGCCGTGTCGGCGGCCACCCTGTCCTCGAGCGGCGGGATGCGCCCACAGGCACCTCGCCGGGCACCGCTGACCGTGAACCCCAACCCGGTGCTGGACATCATGGTGCTGTACACACAGGACGTCGATGCAAGCTTCATCGACACCGCGGCGGTCGAGGCTCGGATCAACACTGCGATCACCATGGCCAATGGCGCCTACGGCAACAGCGGGATCTTCCAGCGGTTGAACCTCGTGCACACCGCGCGCGTCCAGCTCACGGAGTCCACGGACTCGGGCGAGAACCTGAGCAAGCTGCAGGATACGAGCGACGGTGAGATCGACGAGATCCACGCGCTCCGCGACCGCTTCGGGGCCGACCTCGTCGTGCTGCTGCTCAAGAGCATGACGAACTGTGGCCAGGCCAACCTGGCCGTGTACAGCGAGGATGCTGACGATGACTCAGCCTTCGCCGTCGTGAAGGAGAGATGCATCGACTTGCACTCGTTCTCGCATGAGGTCGGACACCTCTCGGGCGCACGTCACGACTGGGAGGCCGACTGGATCCCGTGGCCACCCCTCTACGCCCATGGCTTGATCACGGTGCCGGGCCAGTGGCGCACCATCATGGCGTACGAGGATCGGTGCAAGCAAGAGACCCCACAACTCAAGTGCCCGCGCATCGACTTCTTCTCGACGCCCCTCAAGACGAACCCCCCGGATGGCCGGCCGGTGGGGAAGGCGAGCAGCGCGGACAACGCTCGCCGCATCAACGAGACGGCGGCGACCCTGGAGAACTACCGGATCCGAGGACCCCGAGTCAGCCTGTACGAGGGCAGCGGTGGCACGCAGGATCACGTCTGCGTCGTGTCGACGGCGACCGATGACGCGCTCGACTTCAGCGCCGCGGACCCGCGCTTCTGCGACACCGACGAGGCCAAATCCATCCGGATCTTCGATACCCCCGCGGGCCGTGTGCTCCGCTTCTTCGACTCCCCCGATGGCAGCCGGCAGGATGACTGGGTAGAAATCCGCGTCAAGCGAGCCATCTCGGAGAAGCTCATCGGCACCTTCGAGAGCTCGTTCGAGGATGACGACGTGCGCGTGGTGTACCACCGCAACAACGGCCTCGACGGGAAGGTCTCCCGGGCCGAGATCGCGTCGGAAGCCTCCGGGCCTCTCGTCGATCTGTATGAGAGCGCAGACGGTCTACAGAACCTCCTGTGCTCGGTGACCGCGAGCCAGCCCTCCTCCATCGACTTCTCGGGGCCGGGGGACTGTGACGAGGATGAGGCCGAGTCCGTCAAGCTCTACGACATGCCCGCGGGCCGCGTGGTCCGCCTCTTCGACTCCCCCGGCGGCAGCCGGCAGGACGACTGGGTCGAGATCCGCGTCAAGCGGGCCTTCGGCGAGAAGCTCATCGGGACACTCGAGGGCTCCTTCGAGGATGACGATGTGCGGGTGGTGTTCCACCGCAACAATGAGCTCAACGGTCAGGTCTCCCGGCTCGAGGTTGCACTGGAGCCCTCCGGGCCCATCGTGGACCTGCACGCGGGCAACACCGGTACGCAGGGCCTCGTGTGCTCGGTGGGCGTGGGCTCGCCCGTGTCCCTCGACTTCACGGCGTCGGGCGATTGTGACAACGACGTGGCGCGGTCGCTGACCGCGTTCGACCTGCCGCAGGGCGCCCTGCTGTTCCTGTACGACAGCCCGAGCGGCAACCGCCAGGACGACTGGACGGTCATCGAAGCGCTCGCTCCGCTGAAGAGCCGGACGATCGACAGCTTCCAGAGCACCTTCGAGGATCCTGAAGTTCGCGTGCTCCACTTCCCGAACAACGGCCTCGACGGCCAGATCTCACGCCTCGAGGTGACGACGGCGTCGACACTCCAGGGGGTCCTCTCGTTCTACGAGGGCCATGACGGCACGCAGAACAAGGTGTGCGATCTGAGTGCTGACACCCAGCTCGTCCGCTTCCAGTCGCATCCCTCCTGCGATAACGACGAGGCGCGCTCGATCGTGCTCTCGATGGTGGAGGCCGGCACGACGATCGAGGTCTACAACGACCCGGATTGCAGGGACACGGACGACTGGGCGAGGTACACCATCAAGCGGACCGTGTTCCGGGCGACGATCCCTCACTTCGAGGAGCCGGTTGACACCGACGACATCCTCGCGGAGTTGCATATCGACGACCAGCTCAACGGCAAGGTCTCCTGCGTCAGCATCACGAGGCCTTGAGCGCGAGCCCGCTTGGTTGCATCGGCTCGAGTCCTGCTGAAGCCGGGCGACGCCTGCCGCCCGGCAGTCCAAATAACGGGGTGGTCCGAAAGACGGGGTCCACTTCAAAGTGCCGAGTTTCCGTTGGTTGTTCTCGCTTGGGGAGAGGAGCGGCAGGAGGCAGGTTTGGGCGAAGGAGGAGCAGGCCAGTTGCTCGCAGCTTTGGTGCCACATGCGTGCCCCATATGCACGGGCCCTTGGGAGTCATGCCTGGTTTTCGCCTCGTGACCCTCCTGCTACATTCGCGCGCGAGGTGCCCCCGCACCCGCCCGCCCTGCGGGCTCCCCCCCTCACCTCACCCGAGCGCCATGAGTCCCTTCTCGCGTCGCAGGCTCCACCTGCTGATCCCCCTGTTCACCTGCTCTGCCCTGACCCTCGCCGCCTGTGGCAAGGATGACGAAAAGCCGACCGGCCCGGTCGACGTCACTGTGATGACGCGCAACATCTACCTGGGAGGCAACATCTTCCTGCTGTCCCAGGCGAAGTCCGGGCAGGAGATCCCGGGCATCGCCGGGCAGCTCTACGGGACGGTGCTGGCGACGAACTTCGCGGAGCGGGCCGGGGCGCTCGCCGCCGAGATCGAGGCGACGAAGCCGGCGCTGGTCGGTCTCCAGGAGGTCTCGCTCTACCGGACGCAGTACCCGAGCGACTTCTTCTCCAACGGCGCGGTGAATGCGCTGGTGGATGCGCAGGACTTCCTCGGGATGCTGCAGGCGAAGATCCGGGAGCGCGGGCTGGACTACCGCATCGCGGCGAGGGTGAAGAATGCGGACTCCGAGCTGCCGGCCGCGCTCTCGGGCAACGCGAACGATCTCACCGACCTCCGCCTGACGGACTACGACGTGATCCTCGCGCGCGGAGACGTACAGACGTCAGCGCAGGTAGAGCAGAACTACGTGCACAACGCCCAGGTGGCCGTGGGCGGCAGCTCCGTCACCTTCACCCGCGGCTTCACGAAGGTGGATGCGGAGGTGGATGGCGCGAAGTTCACCTTCGTCAACTCGCACGTCGAAGGGATCATGCCCGCCAACGAGGAGCAGTCCCATGAGCTCGTGGGGATCCTCAAGGGCTACAGCCAGCCCCTCATCCTGGTGGGCGATCTCAACACGGGCCCCGGCAGCCCGACGCCCGGCTACAACATCTTCAAGGACGCGGGCTACACCGACGCCTGGACAGTGGCAGGCTCGGGCAACGGCTTCACCTGCTGCTTCAACGACACGGTGAACACCACCGACCTCTCCCGGCTCGACGAGCGCATCGATCTGGTGTTCTACGCCGGTGAGGGGATCGAGCCGACCTCGGCCGAGGTCGTCGGAGACGAGCTCAGCAACCGGACGTCCTCAGGCCTCTGGCCCTCCGACCACGCAGGCACTGTCGTCACGTTCCGCATCGAGCGCTGAACCCGCACCCTCCGCCTCCCGCCATGTCCCTGCGATCCTTCATCGAGAGTCTCTGTTCGAGTCAGTGCGCCGGCCGGGCCCCTGGGAGCGCAGGAGGCAAGGCAGCCCGAGCCCTCGTGGTGGAGGCCTTCCGAGAGGCCGGGCTCGAGCCTGTGGAGCAGCCCGTTCCAGGCTGCGATGGCGCGAACATCCTGGCCCCCCTCCGAGGTGAGCAGGATCGGTGGGTGCTCGTGGGGGCCCACTATGATCACCTGGGCCACGTCGGCGGCCACACCTACCACGGCGCGGATGACAACGCGGCGGCGGTGGCCATCCTGCTCGAGGTCGCCCGGGCGCTGCGGCGGAGCCCGCC
>NZ_DASPHO010000083.1:0-2693 GCF_035629615.1 Hyalangium sp.
CATGCATGTGCGCGACTGTTCGGCGAGCGAGATCCGCATCCCTTTCGCGGTAGGTGAGGACCGCTCCCGTACCTGGGTGGTGACCCGCACCGCTACCGGCCTTCGGCTGAAGCATGACCACCGGCACGAGGACGGCAGTGAGGACACGCGCTCACAATATGGTGGTGACACGCGAGCGGCCGGCACCGAGAGCCGGCAGGAGTTCCCAGCCGACGACTTCTCCAAGGCGCTCTTCCAGAAGGAAGGAATCCCCGCCTCGGTCGACAATGTCTGGGCGTTGGAGCTGCAGCCGGAGCAGCTGTTCGCTTACGAGCTTCGGAGGCCGAGCCGCTTCTTCCGCGTGGAGTTCGACCTGAGCAGGCCGGCTGGGCCGCAGTAGGGCACACCTGCACCCTACAGCCGCGGACGGATCATCTTCGTGTCACTCGCGTTCGCGGGAGCGAAAGGCAAGCGCGCATCCTGCCCACTCAGCCCGGTCTCGGACCACTGGGCGCGTGCAAGACAGGCAACATGAAGATCAGTTCCTACGGCGCTCAGGCTCCGAAGGCCTGCGTGAGGCGCGCAAAGGCTGCGGGCAGTCCGGTGGAGCGGAAGGAGGCCACGAAGTCGTACGGCAGCTTCTTGATGAAGCCCCTCTCGCCGCCCCTCATGCGACAGCAGCCAGGGCAGTCGAGCCCACGGGATGTCCCGCTTCGGTAGGCGGGACCGCCGCCATCTACCTCTCACATCCTTCAGCATTCCGCGCCGCTCCTGCATCGTTGGGCACGCTCCTCGAACAGGACGGTCCTGATGGTCCTCGTGACATGTTGTCATCCCAGGGTGCGAGGGATTCCTGGGATGAGTGGGCTTGCGCTCCTGTTGTTGCTCACGGCCTGCGCGGCGCAGCCCTCCTTGGGGAGGCCTCAGTGGTATGGGCAGCATGGCCCTGTCACTGCTCAGGACTTCACTGCTACTGCGAGCGCCGGGCAGCAGCCCGTCGAGGTCGACTTCGAGGCCCCCACCACGCAGCAAGCGGAGGAACTCCGTCAGCGCGGCGTCCAGTTACCCCGGAGCTCCCAGGGCCCCGCTGACCCACGAGCACATCGGGATTTCGTCGATCTGCGTGTGACGGCCGTGGGCTTTGGCATCACCGCGGGCGGGTATCTCCTCTCCTGCGAGGGGTTGCCTCTGCCCGTATTCGTCCCGGAGTCTCACGTCGATCTGAGGCTCACGAGCGCTCAGCCACTGAATGCATTCATCTACCCGGACCGGGATACGGCTCTGGCGGACCTGGAAGCCAGTGCCTCCGGAGGCATGCACGGGAGGTATGGGGGACCAAGGTCCTGCAGGGAATCTTCTCGCGCGTGGTGCGGGCGGACTCGGAGCCAGCTCTGCGTCCTCTCACCCAGCAGAAGGGGCGCGGGGGCGGAGTTCTGGCGCCGCAACAGCCGGTGCCGCGAGCCGCTGCACCCACTCCACAACCCGCTCCAGCGCCAGCACCGCCCGCTCCGACGCCGGGTTCACTCGCTCCATCACCGGGACTGGTCCAAGCGCTCGCTGGCAAAAACCCGACGCCGCCGGTGCACCCTGGCCCGCGCTTGCCTCAGGACGCCGCCGTCAGCCCGAAGGCGCCCAGGCAACTGCCACCGGACCGGCCTATTGGCTCCAGTTCCACTCAGAACGTGCAGGTCCAAGTGGACGTCCAATACCTGGAGAGGATAGGTGCCACGAACATCCGAGTGAACCAGCAGCAGCTCAAGTTGGGCGGCCGCCCGCGCGTAGGAATCAATCGACCCGACCTGCAGTTCGACTATAACGGCCGCCGCTACTACGTGGAGTACGACACACCTGCGTCGGGCCGTGGCCCCGGCCACCAGTCGCGCCTCACCTCCAACGATCCGGACGCGGAGAGCATCCTTCTGATCATCCCCTGACGGACGAGGCTCGCCTGATGACCGAGAACATGAAGGGACTGCTCCTGGACGATCGCTGGGCGCCCGTCACTTCGGAGCTGGGGTTTCTGGAGACCTCTGCGGAGCACGCCGCCCGCTCCTTCGCGTCATGGCAGGGAGAGCTGATGGCCCCCCGTGGCATCGCCGTGGAAGTGCACCCGTTCGCGGGCACTCTGGAGCAGGCCCTCTCCACCCTGCTGCCGCTGAACAATGCGGAGAGGCGGCGGCACCTCTTCATGCCGACACGCAGTGCGTGGACGGCGTACATCGACAACGGGTGGACTGGGACGGATGCCGCGAGCGCCATGGGCTACATGGCCCGGACTCTGGGCTGCCGGGGCCTGCGTGTTGTCGCGGTGCCTCACTCTCTGCGGAAGGACCAAGGCCGCTATGGTGCCGTGATGCTGGAGGTGTACGGCCCGCACCAGACGCACTGGCTCAACTACCTCCGCACTATTTATGCAGCGAACGATGGCGGCCGCTGGGTCTTTGGCCAATCCGGCGAACCCTTCCCCTTCGAGAAGTTGGAGCAGTACCAGGCGCGCCGGGTGCGGGACCGCTTCACCTTCGACATGCTCAAGGACTACCTGCGCCACCTGGGGCTGTCGCCCTTCGAGCAGGATTTCTACCTGCCGCAGGGTGCTTCCGCGTGGCTCGTGAGGAAGACAGGTCCGGTCGCCCCCGCCCAGCAGGATTACACTCTGGCTCAGGCCCGCGAACTCTTGTGACGACGCGGCGCGCTCGTCCCGAGTCAAGCACCTG
>NZ_DASPHO010000084.1:0-30409 GCF_035629615.1 Hyalangium sp.
TGCACCACCGCCAACCTGCGCCCGGTGACGTTCAAGTCCGAGAGTGGGGCGGACATCAAGCTGGCGCTGCCGCCCTCCTTCACGGAGGTGAGCTCCATCACCGTCGGCACCGAGGTGAAGGGCCTGGTGGGCTACGACAGCCAGAACAAGGTCGCCTTCCTCGCGTTCCGCCGCGAGGCCCCGCCGAATGCCACGACTCCGCTCGGGGATGAGGAGGCCCTGCGGCCTGCCATCGAGGGCAGGGGTGCCCTGCGCAACCGCACCGCCCAGCTGTTCAAGACGTGGGATGACCACAACGCCGCGCAGGTCTTCTATGACCAGGTGGGCGCCAGCACGGACCTCAAGCAGCGCACCAATGATCTGGTGAATGCCCTGGTGCCCGGCAGCGCAGGCCGCCTGAACGTCGGGGGCACGGCCCTCAACGGCGACTTCCGCCTGCAGGCGCTCTTCGTCCACCGCTCCAACCAGAGCGTGGTGGTGCTCATCGCCATCTCGCAGCTGGCGGCGGTCACGGGCGGGGAACGCAGCTCGGTGGCGGCCTTCTCCGCGAGGGACCTGTCGGACGGCTCGGCGCTGGCCCAGTTCGGCGAGCCCACGGCCGTCCAGTGCGAGCGCTTCCAGCTCCCGCCAGCGAAGGTGGACTTCCTCTTCGTCGTGGATGACAGCGGCTCGATGCAGGTCTCTCAGGCCTCGCTGGCCACCGCCGCTCAGGCCGCGGTGGATGCCCTCAACGCCTCGTCGCTGGACTGGCGCATGGCCATGGTCACCTCCAGCTACCACATCTCCGGTGGGCTCAACCCGGGGATTCTGCGCAAGTTCACTCGCAACTTGAACAAGGTAAAGGCGTGGCTGACGCAGAACAGCGCGTGCAACGCCTCCAACGTCTGCAGCGGCGTGCCCACGACGCCGGAGGCCGCGAGCTGCCCTGGAGACAACTCCGAAGGCGCGAACGGTGGCTGTTGGGTCGATCTCGATGGCAACGGCAGCGAGGGTGTGCTCGGCGCAGCCCGGAGGGCCATCGACAACATCACGCCCGGCACCGATGCGGGTGCCCCGGAGTCCGCCTCCACGGCTCGCAAGGACGCCACCCTCGTGGTGGTCATCCTGGCGGACGCGGATGATCAGACCAGCGGCCAGACGGCCACCGTGCAGAACTGTGGCTCGGGTGGCAACATCGATAAGGCTGGCAGCGGCTGTGAGAACGTCCAGAACTTCGTGAGCTTCTTCGGCAATGTGACGACAGGGGCGGCTCCCACCAACAAGACGGGCAAGCTCATCACCGTGCACGGCATCGTGTGCCCGGCCGGGAGCGCTTGTGGCTGCCTCTCAGGGACGTGCAACTTCAGCAACACCGGCCGCGAGTTCAACCCACAGCCGTCGCAAGGGCAGACGCAGCGTCACGTCACGGTGGTGAACGCCTCGGGTGGCGTGCTCGGTTCCATCATCGACACCAACTCCATCGAGACGTCCATGGACGCGATCATCGCCGACGCCATCGGCAACGCGGGCTACAAGACGATCAAGCCGCCCATCGGCGCGTCCATCAAGGTGGCCGTGGACAACGTGACCAACCCGGCGGTCTGCACGGCCAGCGGCAACATCCCGCGCAGCACCGTCAACGGCTTCGACTTCGACGGGAGCGCGCGGACGATCTCGTTCTTCGGCGCGTGCCGCCCGGCGAACCAGAGCGCCCAGGCCGCGGTGTCCTACCAGTACTGGGTCAACGCGGTGAGCGACCCGAACGGTGGTGTGCCGTGCGAGGACGACCCGAACCACAGCCCGACGGAGCCGGACCACTGCACCGGCCCCACGCTGGGCTGCAATGAGACGGGCAACCAGTGCGTGTGCAAGCCCAACTGTGGCGGGACGTGCGGTGCGGGCACCCAGTGCGAGATGAGCACCTGCTCGTGCGAGCCGATCATCGGCTAGCGCGTGTGGCGCCTCGGGGGTGAGCCCGGGGCGCCGCGCTCATGCAGTTTGAGCCTGCGCGGCCTTCTTGCCAGGGCCGCGCAGGCCTGGAGCAGGAGTCCTACCGGCCCGCCTGCTTGAAGAGGAACGGGTAGCTGACGACCACGATGCCGCCCCCCTTGGGCTTGGGGAACTGCCAGAGGCGCACGCGGCTGGCCACGCAGGTATCCAGCTCCTTGCTGCCGGTGCTGGACTGGCTGACCTTGGACTCGAGCACCTGGCCGCTGGCCCCGATGGTGAACTGCGTCTGCACCTTGCCGCTCAGGTCCGGGTACTGGTTGAGCAGGCTCTCGAAGCAGGCGCGGATCTGCGACTTGTTGTCCTGGATGACCTTGCGGACGAGCTCCCTGTCCAGAGAGCCCTCGTTCACCTTGAACTCGACGGGCGAGATGGCGGGATCCACGCTCACCTTGTCGCCGAGGCCCACCTTCTGGCCGTAGTCCTTGTCGCCACTGGCGCGGCCTGGGGTGAAGATGCCACCGAGGCCGATGGTGCTGCCCGGCCCTCCCGGACCGCCCGGGCCGTCCTTCGTCACGAGCCCGCCCAGGCCGCCCTGCCCGGCCACCACGTTGCGGACGTTGCTGATGGCATTCTGGAGCTCCCTGTTCGCACCAGGGCCGCCGAAGAGGGCGGCGACGCTCTTGCCCTTGCCGCCGAAGAGGTCCTTCACCATGTGCTGGGCTGTGGCCTTCGGGTTCGAGGGACTGGAGGAGGCCTTCGACGGGACCGGCGTCTTGCGGATCGGCTTCTTCGGCTCGTTGCTGGCCTGCGCGGGCTGCTGCTTCTGCTGCTGGCGGACCTTCTGATCGTTGAGCTGGGCGAGGAACCGGTTCGGCTTCGGCTCGGGCGGCTTGATGACCAGCTTGGTCAGGCGCTCATGGTCGCCGTAGAGCTCGTCGGCGAAGGCCTCGTCGCCCCCGGTCCGGTTCGCGGCGCCGATGACGAACATGGAGCCGGCGAAGAGCATCACCAGGAGGATGTTGAGTGCGCGGTAGTCCACCGAGTCGCTCAGCGGGACGTGCACCCGCTTGGGCACCGGCTGGAAGCAGACCTCCATGGCCACGCCGCCCAGGTCCACCCAGAAGACGTCGTCCGGATCGAGCGCCAGCGTGTACGCCGAGTCCTCGTGCGAGGCCTTGCCAGACTCGATGACCGCCTCGAGGTCGAGCGTCTCCGCGTTGCGGATGAGCTCGCCCTTCATCTTGCCGGTGAAGCAGACGGTGTACGTCTGCCCGTCGGTGCGCAGGACCTCCAGCTTAGGGCTGCCGAGCCGGGAGTCGCCCATGACGAAGTCCACGCCCTCGGCAGTGCCCACGCTGAAGGACTTCTTCTCGCTCGGTGGCAGGAAGAACTCGCCCACGCGCTGGTCACCCCACACGAAGCTCAAGGACACGCCGAGCGGCCCGTGGGCCTTGCTCCGGCGAAGGGTGCGCACAGGGGGCGTGGGCTCGGCCTGAGGAACCTCGGCCTCCGAGGCGAGCACTGCGATCTGCTCTGTGGCAGCCAGAGAAGGATCCAGCGCCGGAGCCGGCGTGACATCCACGGTGGCGGCGGTCGCCTGCGACAGGACAGTGACCGGTGCCAGTGCGACAGGAGTCGGCGGGGCCAGCTCCGTGCTCGACACGGCGGCGGAGAGGTTCACTGCGGCCACGACGGCCGGGCTCTCCAGGCGGAGCGTGGTCTCCCCCAGGCGGATCTCGTCGCCGAAGGAGATGCGGCCCTTGGTGACGCGCTTGCCGTTGACGTAGGTGCCCTCGACGCTGCCCATGTCGATGATGGACAGGACGCCGTCGGCCGCGACCTCGATGACGGAGTGGACCCGGCTCACCTTCTCGTCATCCAAGCGCAGATGCGCCGATGACAGACGTCCGATCTTGATGATGTCGCGGGCGAAGTCCTGCGAGGTGACGAGCGCCCCGCCCTTGAAAACCTTGAGTGTCAGAGGAATGGACATGGCGGCTCCCTGCTGGCTGGTTGCAGGTACTGACACCGTGCCTTTGGGAAGGTTCCGCATGAACGCGCGCGCGCGGCTCCACGCTGTCGGCGCGTGTAGGCTGCTTGCTGTGCGACATCCCAGCACAAGTGGCTGCTAGCATCGGGGGCCATGGATCAAGACGAGGAGCTCGGGGCCGAGCGGAAGGAAGTGGCGGAGAAGATCATCGAGACGGCCGGGGAGCTGGAGAACCTCTTGAAGGGCGGCAAGCTGTCGAAGCCGCTCTCTCCCCGGGAGCAGGCTTTCTGGGAGGCGGCGCATCGGCTTCATGAGGAGACCGAAGCGAAGGCGGCGCTGCTCGAGGAGTTGATCGAGCTCGTCCTGCCCGAGGCGAAGTTGTCCGCCTTGCCCCTCCGCAAGGTGGATGGCGGAGCGGGTTCCGCTGAGCGCGTCGCCGAGCTCGAGAAGCTGTTTGGCAATGTCCCGGCAAAGGCTCGGGAGGCCGTGTGGCTCAATGAGTCCTCGGTGCTGCTAGGAGGCGGTTACAGTCCTCCCTTGGCGCATGCCGAGAAGGCTGCCAACGGGGACTCCGGCTTCCTGGAAGGAGAGCGGCTCCACATGCTGCTGGATGGACGGCTCGTGGTCGTCCGTCTCGCGGGGGTGTGGTTCGTCGAGAACAACGTCATGGACTCGGCCCACGTCATCGTGGAAGCCCGTGAGGTGACACCCGTCGAGGCGGTCGATGAGTTCCCGTTCCAGTTCATCCTGACGGCGCTGCGCATGTGCCTCATGCAGGACTACTCGTTCCTGAAGGACAAGCACGTGCCGGACCTGGACGAGCGGACCGAGCGCTTCGACAACCTGGTCATCGAGTACGGGCAGGCCGTGAGCGAGCACGTTGCCCGGCTGCGCCGCGTCGGCGACAGCCCCGCCTGACACACCGTCAGGTCCTACGGGAGGGGAATCTGAAAGCTTCCCTCTTCCACGAGCGCGTGCGTGTGGCACACTGCGCGGCGCCATTCGACTCCTGTTCTCCATCGTCTTCTGGTCGTTCTTCGTCGCCTCGAGCCTGGTGTTCTTCCTGGGCGCACTGGTGCTGTCGGCCGTCACGTTCCCGTTCGACCGCAACCGGCGGATCCTGCACCTGTACTCGTGCTTCTGGGCTCAGCTCTACATGTACGTCAACCCGCTGTGGCACCAGCGGGTCGAAGGCCGCGAACACCTGCCCTGGCACGGACCGGCCGTCCTCGTCTCCAACCATGAGTCGATGGGCGACATCCTCGTGCTCTTCGGCCTCTACCGGCCCTTCAAGTGGGTCTCCAAGGCGTCCAACTTCAAGCTGCCCTTCATCGGCTGGAACATGTGGCTCAATGGCTACGTGCCCCTCGTCCGCGGAGACCGCGAGAGCGTGGGACGCATGATGGCCCTGTGCGAGCGCTGGATCGAGCGCGGCGTGCCCGTCCTCATGTTCCCCGAGGGCACTCGCTCACCCGACGGACAGATGAAGCCCTTCAAGGATGGCGCCTTCCAGATCGCCGTGAAGATGAAGTGTCCCGTCATCCCCATGGTCCTCACCGGCACCGCGAAGACGCTGCCCAAGCACGGGCTGGTGCTCCAGACCACCGCCAACTGCCATGTGCAGGTGCTGCCTCCTGTGGACCCAGCGCCCTTCCAGGGCAACGTGCAGGCCTTGATGGAGCACGTGCGCAACCTCATGGTCGCCGAGAAAGCCCGCATCGAGGCCCTGGTGGCCACGCCCCGCTGAACGGCCGGCCGTCTGCTTGGCGCCATGAAATCTCCGAATAGCTGGGAGACGGGAGTGGGGGCCGGTAGTCCTCGACAGGAGCAGTGGGGGCTCGGTAGGAAGGAGCATGGCTCCTCGAATCGGTTCACTCTGGGACGCAGTCGGTAACACTCCGCTGCTGCGCATCGGTTCACTGTCGCGGCTGACGGGATGCGAGATCCTCGGCAAGGCTGAGTTCATGAACCCTGGCGGCAGCATCAAGGATCGCGCCGCCAAAGGGATGATCCTGCGCGCGGAGACAGATGGGCGGCTGCCTCCGGGCGGCACCATCGTCGAGGGGACTGCGGGCAACACCGGCATCGGCCTGGGGCTGCTAGGCCGCGAGCGCGGCTACCGCGTCGTGGTCACCATGCCGGACAACCAGGCCCGCGAGAAGTACGAGTACCTCGAGGCCATCGGTGTGGAGGTACGGAAGGTGCCCGCCGTTCCGTTCTCCAACCCCAATCACTTCTTCCACGCCGCGCGGACGCTCTCGGAGCAGCACGGCTGGTTCTGGGCCAACCAGTTCGAGAACCCCGCGAACGGGGACTTCCACTACGAGACCACCGGGCCCGAGCTGTGGGAGCAGTGCGAGGGCCGGCTGGACGTGCTGGTCATCTCGGTGGGCAGTGGCGGGACGATCTCCGGTGTCAGCCGCTACCTCAAGGAGAAGAACCCCGCGCTGCGCGTGGTGCTGGTGGATCCTCACGGCTCCGGCCTCTACTCCTATGTACGAGAGGGGAAGATGGAGACCACGGGCAGCTCCATCACCGAGGGGATCGGCATCATGCGGGTGACGGAGAACTTCCGCCGCTCGCGCGTGGACGAGGCGATGCGCCTGTCGGACCAGGACATGCTGGAGATGCTCTACCACCTGGCCAAGGAGGACGCGCTGGTGGTGGGGACATCGGCGGCCATCAACGTGCGCGCGGCCTACGACGTGGCCCGCCAGCACCGTGGCCAGGGGCTGCGCATCGTCACCCTCCTCTGCGACCACGGGAGCCGCTACGCCTCGAAGGTATTCAACGCGGAGTTCCTCGCCTCGAAGCAGCTCGTGGTGAAGCCGCTGCCGACGTGAGCGCGGGGCTGGAGCTCACCGGCGGCGTTCAGTACGCCGAGATGTCCACATCCTCCAGGTAGCGCTTGCGGACTGGCACCTTCTCCTTCTTCGAGGAGATGACGGTGTCCTTGTCCTGCTTCTCGTCGTACTGGCGCTTCTCGGTGATCTTCGTCCCGGTGAGCAGGTTGGTGCTCTCGACCGTCGAGGTGCCTACGGCCCGGTCCGTCCTCTCGATGTCCTCGCCGATGAACACGAACCTGCGCTCCTTCGGCTCATAGCGGAAGCGCAGCACCGTGTGCGTCGTCTCGCGCGAGCCGCTCATCTGGTCGACGAGGAGCACGCCTTTCTCGATCTTCGTCACCCCGCCCCCGCCTCCTCCCATCATTCCCTGACACCCGATGCAGTAGAGGACCCGGTTCGAGGCGCCCGCCCGGCGCAGCTTCCCCCCCTCTGCCGACAGCAGGGCCAGCAGCGCACGAGCGCGGTCCGTGGCCTCATGGCCCTCGCCCTTCTTGGCGTCATCCTCGACCAGCTCGAGGACCACGTCCTCCTTGCCGTTCTTGTCCAGGTCTCCTCGGGTCGTGGCCTCGATCTTCCAGCCGGAGGGCACGAAGTCCTCGGGGGCCTTTCCCTCCTGGGGGACCTTGGCGAGATCGAGGGGAGTGGGCTCTTGCGCCCAGGCAGGCTGGGACAGGCAGAGCAGGAGGCCGAGGGTGAGCGTGAGTGTTCTCATGGGAGTGAGCTTGCCGCCACCCCCCTCTCTCGTCACCTGTCATTGGGTACAGTCGGATGAACTGGGCGTGCGCAGCTTCGCGGCCCGGCCGGTGGCGCGGGTGGCTGCAGGGCGGCCTTGCAACCCGCCAGCGTCATGGGGGCGCTCCAAGCCAGGACAGCGGCTGTCAGACCTCGCATGCCACCCGAGCGTGGCATAGGGCGCGGGTACCGGCCAGCGAGAGGAGCCCGAGGCTCCGTTCGCCGCTCCCCTCGCTGTCCATGATGGGACGAAGCCTGCCGGGTGGGTGGTCGTCCGGCCTGCGGGCGCTCTCATGTTGTCCCTGGGTCCTGGTGTGGCCATGTTACTGGCCATCCTCGATCTCCCTCCCTCGGCGCGGGTGGTAGGGCCCCATGAATCACGCATTGCCGGACCTGCTGGAGGTGAGCCGCGACGCGCTCCTCGAGCGGTGGAGCCAGCAGATGCAGCAGCTCCTGGCTCCGCGGGAGCTGTCCCGTGAGCAGCTGATCGACTCGCTGCCCGTATTCCTCCAGGAGGTGGCGAGCGCACTGCGGCGGGAAGCGGGACAGCCTGGCGACTCGCAGCTGCCCGCCCACAGCGCTGTGGCGGAGGAGCATGGTCGCCAGCGGATGCGCCTGGGGTTCGACGCGGCGCTGGTGCTGCGTGAATACGCCCTCGTGCGGGAGTGCTTGCTGGAGCTGCTGGAGCTGCAGGGTCTCGAACCGGCCCTCCAGCAGGTGAGGCTCCTCCTGCGGTGTCTCGATACCGGGGCCTTCGAGGCCGTCTTGCCCTTCGCTCGGGCCGCGGCTGCCCGCGAGGCAGCCGAGCAGGCGTTGGCACTGGAGCGCGCCCGGCTGCAGGCGGTGCTCGACAACATCCCCGCGGGAGTGCTCCTCGCGGAGGCCCCCTCGGGCCGCATCACCCTGGCCAACCGGCAGGTGGAGCGCATCTTGCGCCACCCGCTTCCGGCGATGGCGGGCGTCGAGGAGTACAGCAAGTGGAAGGCCTTCCATCCGGACGGGCAGCCCATGGCTGCCCATGAGAGGCCCATGGCCCGCGCCCTGCGTGGTGAGACCACCGTGGGCGACGATCTGCTGTACCAGCGGGGCGAGAGCGAGCGGGTCTGGCTGCGGGTTGGCGGCGCGCCGATCCGTGACATGGCGGGCTGTGTCACCGGTGGCGTCGTCGTGTTCTATGACAGGGACACGGAGAAGCGCGCGGAGGCCGCCCTGAGGGAGAGCGAGGCGCGCTTCCGCAACATGGCGGACAGCGCGCCCGTCATGCTCTGGGTGACGGACACCCTGGGCGCCTGCACCTACCTCAACAAGGGCTGGTACGAATTCACCGGGCAGACGGAGCAGACGGGGCTGGGCCTGGGGTGGCTCTCCGTCCTCCACCCGGAGGACTCGACGAGGGCCGGGGAGATCTTCCTGGCCGCCAATGCGAAGCGTGAGCCCTTCCGGATCGAGTATCGGGTCCGGCGAAAGGACGGAGCGTACCGGTGGGCCATCGACTCGGCCTCGCCGCGGTTCAGCCCGGAGGGAGAGTTCCTGGGCTACGTCGGCAGCGTCATCGACATCACCGACAGGAAGCAGGCCGAGCACGAGCGTGAGCAGCTGCTTGCGCGGGAGAGCGAGGCGCGCCAGGCGGCAGAGGAGGCGAACCGGCTGAAGGACGAGTTCCTCGCCACCGTCAGCCACGAGCTGCGCACGCCGCTCACGTCCATGCTCGGCTGGGTGCAGCTGATGCGCACCGGCGGCCTGGCCCCCGAGAAGCGGGAGCGCGCCCTGGAGACGATCGAGAGGAACGCCCGCGCACAGGCCCAGCTCATCGAGGATCTGCTGGACGTGAGCCGCATCATGACCGGCAAGCTCAAGCTGGGCGTGGAGCCGGTGGAGGTCAGCGTCATCGTGGAGCAAGCGCTCGACTCGGTGCGGCCAGCCGCCGAGGCCCGGGGCATCCGGCTCCAGGCCGCGGTGGACTCTACCAGCCATGTCATGGGGGATTCGCAGCGGCTCCAGCAGGTCGTCTGGAACCTCCTCTCGAATGCGGTGAAGTTCACCCCCAAGGGCGGGCGTGTCCAGGTGTTCGTCGAGCGGCGTGACTCCTCGGTGGAGATCACCGTGGCCGACACGGGGCAGGGGATCTGCCGGGAGTTCCTCCCGCACCTCTTCGAGCGGTTTCGCCAGGCGGAGGCGGGCACCACGCGGACGGCGGGAGGCCTGGGACTGGGGCTCTCCATTGTCCGGAACCTCGTGGAGATGCATGGCGGGACGGTGAGCGCGTCCAGCGAGGGAGATGGCAAGGGGGCCACCTTCACCGTGCAGCTACCGGTGTCCGTGGCCTTGCGCCGGGAGGTGGCCGTGCGGCCGGGCCTTCAGCTCCCGGTGGCCCAGGGCGAGGTGTGTCCGCCGGAGCTGGCGAGCCTTCGGGTGCTCGTCGTGGATGATGAAGGAGACACGCGGGAGCTGCTTCGCGCCATGCTCGAGGGGTGCAAGGCCCACGTGCTCACCGCCGCCTCCGCGGCCGAGGGGCTCGCGCTGCTCCGAGCGGAGCGGCCCGACCTGCTCATCTCCGACATTGGGATGCCAGGAGAGGACGGCTACAGCCTCATCTCCCGGGTGCGTGCGCTGAGCCCCGAGCAGGGCGGACGGACGCCTGCGGTGGCCCTCACGGCCTACACGCGCGTGGAGGACAGGACGCGCGTGTTGCTCGCGGGCTTCCACAGCCATGTGCCCAAGCCGGTGGAGCCGCTGGAGCTGCTCGCCGTGCTGGCGTCGCTCGCGGGCCGGACCCAAGGAGGCTCGCGCTGAGGGGCGTGTGAGGACTCAGCTCGCCTGACGCAGGGGCGCGCCGCCAGCCTCCACCCGCGCGCGCACCTCGCGAATCAGCGCGTCCGTGCGCAGGGGGCCAGACAGGAAGACATGGGCCCCCATTGCCAACGCCCGGTCCCGATCGTGTGCCCGGCCTGCGACCAGCAGCTGCGCCCGGATGCCGTGCCGCTTCACCGACTCCACGGACTGCAGCGGTGTCAGCACCACCGTGCGCTCGCTCGCCTTCTTCACGTCCTCCGTGCTCGCCACCCGCGCCCACAGGTCCTCGTCCTCCAGCAGCTTCAGCAGCTCCTCTGTGGCCTGGGCTCCCCAGCCGTACACCCAGACCTCGGGCTCGGGCTCGGGCTCGGCCTTCGAAGCGGGGGCCTTGGGCGCCACCTCCACCCTCGGCATCTCCGGCTCCGTGACGCGTGCATGCGCCGGCACCTCCATCACCAGCGGCATCAGCATGGGCAGGCCGCCCGGCTCGAGCTTGGTGGCGGAGACGCTGCTCGGCACGATGCGGCCCAGCGCCAGGTACTCGGCGCGATCCGTCACCAGCGGCAGGTGCTCATCTGCCTCGGGCAGGGGAATGGGCTCCACCGGGCGCTGCGCGCCCATCAGGTGCGGGTAGTAGAGGCGATCGATGGCACGAGAGACGGCGGCATCCGTCGCCACCAGCGCCACCACGCGCATCTTGCCGGCCACGCGGGCCACCTCATCCAGTGCGGTGGGAGGTGCCGGAGCGGCGGCGGCCACCACCAGCACCGAGCCACGAGGCCCCTCGACCCGGAGCGGAATCACCCGGCAGGCCTCGGCCGTCTCCACCGGCAGCACATCCACCAGGCTCGGCTCCAGCGGCTCCGCGTCCAGGTCCACCACCGGCAACTGCAGCTGACCGGCCAGCAGCTCCAGCACCTGCTGAGCGGTGCAGAAGCGCATGTCCACGACGACCTGCCCCAGCGGCACGCCCCACTTGGCGTGGAACCCCAGTGCCGCTCGGAGCTGGATCTCGTCCACCAGCCCCGTCTTCTGAAGCAATTCGCCCAGTCGCTGCTTCCGCATCGCCACACCCCTGGGTTGTGGGTCTTCAGCCCCTCCTAGAGGGGCTCTGGGGTAATTGTCGGAGGGTGTGGGGTAAAGTTGCTGGATGTAGTGAAATGGAATCTTTGCGGTGGGACTGCGCGCCTGGCGCTACTGCTTGGGCGCGATGGACACCTTCACTCCGTCCTGCCACGTCTTGTGATCGTCGGAGTAGTACAGGTAGGCGCGGCTGGCCGGGCCTGTGTAGGTGCCGGGCACTGCCGCCACCAGGGACAGGGACACGTCCAGCTTCTTGCGCGGCTCCATTCCGCGCCAGTAGAGCACCACGTCGCGGCCGATCACCTCGTAGGCGTCCACCGTCTTCTTCTTCACCAGCTCCTTGAGCTGGTCGTGGCGCACCTCGAGCCCGCCCGGCACGCCGAAGATCGCCACCGCCGTGGGCAGCTTCTCGTCCGTCTTGTTGGACACCAGCACCCGAGCCTCGGTGGGCTCGCCCTCGGTCAGCGCCGTCTTCGCCAGCGCCACCTCGAGCGCGACCTTTGTCTCTGGCGAGCTGTCGGGCTTCAGGGCGTTGTAGGTGACCTCGATGGAGTACGGCAGCTCCGCGCTCCCCTCCACGCGCACTTCGATCTTCCGCTCGCCCGGCGTGAGCAGCTCGGACACGTCCGGCAGCTTGATGGCCTCCTGCGCCGAGGCCTCGAACCGCACCGCGCTGCCCACCGGCTGGCCATTCACGTACACCCGCACCGCGCCGCCCGCCCGCTTCGCCGCCCGCGCCTTGTCGTAGGCGACGATGGCGCGCAGCGCCAGCACCGTGCTCTGCGTGGAGCCGTAGCGCCCACCGTCGCACGAGCTCGCCAGGAACTTCATCGAGCGCTCCACGTTCCCCGCGAAGCTGGGCTCTCTCAGCCACGCCAGCGCTGCCAGGGCCGTGGTCTCGATCTGCAGCGTCTCGCCCATGCTGCCCACGATGGACTGCGTGCCGCCCTCCACCACGCCCTCCTTGCCCTGCTTGGCGACCAGCTTCTCCATCAGCTTCCGGGCCTCGGCCCCGTCCCCCGCCAGCGACAGGACGTTCGCCGCGAGCGCCAGCACGTAGCTGTTCTTGCTGCTCACCGCCGACTGCTTCACCGCGGCGATCTCCTTCGACAGCTCCTTCGCCACGTCCGCCGGCCGGGGAGCGCTTTCCAGCAGCGCCCAGGTGATGTAGGCGTTCGAGGTGTCAGGGTCCTCGATCCACACGTGGAGCGCGCGCCGCTTCCGCTCGAACCCGCCCTTGCCATCCCGCTGCTTCAGCAGCCACTCCCGCGTGCGGGCCATCATCGCCGTGTCCACGTCTCGCACCTGCTTCATGTCCGCGAAGTGCATCAGGCCGAACGCCGAGAGCGCCTCGTGGCCCGGGGCCTCGCCGAACCACTCGTAGCCCTTCTCCTTGGTCTCGAAGCCCAAGAGCCGCTTGTACCCCGTCTCCAGCTTCTCTCGCGCCGAGGCCACCAGCTTCGGATCCACCCCGCTGTGCGACTGGAAGTACTGCTGCGCCATCGTCATCGGGTACGTCGTCGAGCTCGTCTGCTCGAAGCAGCCAGAGGGCTCCTGGATGAGCCGCGCCAGGGACTCGGTCATGTTGGCCAGCGGGCTCGGGTACACCACCACCGAGGTCTTCACGCTGCCGCGCACCGTGTTCGCCGGCAGCGTCACCGTGTGCACCGCCGGCTTCTGGGCCGACACCATCCCGCCGAACGCGGTGCTGATGGGGAAGCCGTTCGGCTTGATCGTCAGGGCGCGCCGGACCGTGTCCGCGTAGTCGCCCGCTGTCGCCGCGAGCGTCAGCTCGATGGGCTTCGACTCCTGGCCGATCTTCAGCTCGATGATGCGCCGGGCGCGCTCCTTCGCCGCCAGGTCCACCGTGCCGATGGAGGTGGCGCGCACGTCTCCCTTGAAGTCGAGCTTCACGCCCACGCCCCTCAGCGCCGACGAGGTGCCGTTCACCAGCGCCACGGGCAGCTGGACCACGTCGCCCGAGGTGACCTCGAGTGGGATCTTCGGCTCGAGATAGAAGGGCTGAACCGACTCGATCGCCGCGACGGCGGAGCCCAGCGCGCCGTCACTGCCCACCGCCCCGGCAAACGCCTTGAACGAGGTGACCGAGTCGTTCAGGCCGAACGAGACCCTGGCCTCTCCCTTCGCGTCAGTGCGCACCCCCGCGTTCCAGTAGAGCGTCTCCGCGAAGTCCACGCGGTCACCCGCCTTGCGGCCCGGCCGCACCGTGTGCGCGTACTCGCGGAAGTAGACGAGCGGCTGCTGGTAGGGGCTGGGCTTGGCCATCTCCTCCTTCGCCATGATCATGTCGTCCTGCCGCGCCCTGTCCGCCTTGCGCGACGCTTCGACCATCTTCTCATCGGCCTGCACCACAGGCTGGGCCGGCATCGCCCTACCAAACGGGGGAGGGACACGCGCTGGCGGAGGCGGCGGCGGGGCGGGAGGCGGCGGAGCAGCCTGAGGCATGGGCATGGCGGCCACGGGAGCGGCCATGGGAGGCGCGGGCCTCGGCGCCGCTCCAGGCCGGTTGGGCCTCTGCGGTGGGGCCATTCCACCTCGCGGTGCACCTGCACCCTCGGCCATGGCGGCCATGGGCATCGGCTCGTCCGGGGGCATGGAGTGCACCGTGGGCACGCGCACCGCGAGTGCGCGCCGGGCCAGATCACCGTGCTGCGCGACGAAGCTCACGGGATCCGCGAGTGCGAACCGCCGCCAGCCCTGAGTGCCGAGCAGCAGGTCCACCGCTGGCTTCGCCTTCGGGTTCTTCTCGTCCAGGTACACCTGAGCGTCGGCGAGCTCCTTCACCTCCGGCTCCAGCAGCACCATGACCGGCAGCTGAGGCGCCTGGTCCCGCTTCTCGATGAGCTCCAGCACCGAGTCATCCGTGACGGTGAGCATCACCAGTGCGGAGATGGGCTTGCCATCCCGCGTCGTCCGAGCGGTGAGCTGCACCTTGTCGCCCGGCACGTAGGTCTTCTTGTCCAGCTGCACCTCGAGCTGGATTGCCTTTGCAGGCTGGCGGAACACCAGCCGCTCCGCGAGCGGGCGCCCGTCGTGGTCCCACACCGTGGCGACGAGCACACCCTCCGCGTCCTTGGGATTCAGCGTCACCCTGCCTTGCGAGCCCACCTCCGCCGAGGCGACCTCCACCTCGCGCTTGCTGAGCGTCACCTTCGCCTTGCTCAGCCCCGAGAGCGCCACGGAGAGCGTCACCGGCCTGCCCGCGGGCACCACGTCCTCGCTCGAGCGCAGGACCGCGCCCCGGGCCTTCACCTCGGGCAGTGGGAACTTCTTCTGGATGCCCGACGGCTCGTCGATGCGCAGCGCGTACTTCGCGCCCGCCTTCGGCGCGAACTCGAAGCGGCCGCGCCCCTCATGCATGGAGCGCACGGACGCCACCGTCTGCCCGGTGGCCTGATCGATCACCGCGCCCACCAGGTCCGCGGGCTTCTGGGCCGGCGTCTTCGCCTCGAAGTAGACGCGCGAGGCCAGCCCCGCGACCAGCTCGCCACCCTCCGGGTACATCGCCAGGTCCAGCGTCTGCAGCAGGATGGGGATCGTCTTGGCCGCCGTCTCCACCACGCCACCATCCTCGATGGCGAAGGCGAGCGAGCCCTCCCCGCGATCGATCCGCGCCGGCAGCTTGAAGCTCACCGTGCTGAGCCCCTTCTCGTTGACGGTGCCCGTCACCTGCGCCGCGGTGGCACCATCCACGATGGCGGTGGCGGTGACCCGCGCGCCCGCGGGCACGCCGCCCTCGGCGCGCTTCACGTCGAGCGTGGCGGTGACCGTGTCACCCGGGCCATAGCCGTCCCGGAGGAACTCGATCTGCGACTTGAGCCGCGGGGCCCGGTAGGCGCGCACGTCGAACTTGCGCTCCGCGGGCGCCTCTCCCGTCCAGGGGTAGGTGACCTTGAGCGTGTACTCGCCGCCCGCCTGCTCGGGAGGAACAGTCCAGGAGAAGCCCCAGACCGAGTCCTGCGTCTGCACCATGGCGGAGGTGACCACATCCCCCTTGGGGCCGCGAATCTCGATCTGCGCCTGCTGCTGCTGGGGGTTCGGCTTGTGGCTGATCGCCTCGAGCATCAGGCCGCGGGCCAGCACCTGCTCACCCGGGCGGTACAGCGGCTTGTCCGTGCTGACATAGGTCAGGTAGCGGTTCGGTCCGCCCAGAGAGCTCGTGTCCGCCTTGGTGACGAGCACCTGCTGGACAGTGACTGGGACGGCCAGACCCACGACGGTGAGGATCGCCACGAGGGTACGTGGGGTGAGTTCTGCGAGCATGAAGGCTCCAGTAAGGAGGAGAGCGTCACCGAGGAACGGTTGAGCGCTCCGAAAGTTCTCCGGAGGTGGACCTTACCCCCAATGGGACATGGATCACCTTTCGGGAAGCGCGCTCGGGGTAGGATGGGGCCATGTGGCTCGTTGCCAGCGTGCGGACACCGGTGGACGGAGAGGGAGCGGCGGCCGCGCTCGGCAAGGCTCTGGGCCTGAGCCTCGCAGAGGCGCGCATCCGCCTGGCTCCCGAGCCGCCCGCGATCCTCGCCAGCCTCGCGCCCGAGCCCGCGGCTGCACTCGTGGCCGCGCTGCGTCAGGCGGGGCTCGCTGTGCTCGCACTGGAGGTGGCAGCGCCCTCGGGGGGGCTGCGCGTCATGGCCCGCACCGCCGTGCTGGGGCCACTGGGGGGGACCTTCCAGGCTCGAACCGGTGCTCCCGTCGAGCTACCGTGGGGCGACGTCATCACCCTCCTCCGGGGCGCCAGCACGGTCCGCTCCGAGACGGAGAGCACCCAGAAGTCAGCGAAGTTCTCCGCGGCCACGGCCATTGCCACCTCGGGCTTGAAGCTGTCCCGCTCCGTCGAGCGGACCACGCGCTCCCAGCAAGAGGAGACCGAGCAGGCCATTCTGCTCCACGGCCGGGGCGGCCAGCGCGTCGTGCTGCGCGAGCGCGAGCTCGACTTCTCGTGTCTGGGGGCTGCGATGCAGCCCACCCGGACAGCCAACATGGTGGCACTGGCGCGGCTGCTCAAGGAGCGGGCTCCCGCGGCCTTCTACGATGAGCGCCTCCTGCGGCTCGGCCGGCGGCCCCTCCCGATGTTCGTCGGCGGCGAGACGCGCGAGCAGTCCGGTGGGACTTCGCAGACACGCCTCGATACCTCGGGGGGCATGGAGGTGCTCGCCGAGCTCCTGTCCCGCGCGGTGGAGGAGGGCCTCCTGCCGTGAGGTGAGGGTCGTCAGGA
This sequence comes from Hyalangium sp., assembly GCF_035629615.1. GTDB lineage: Bacteria > Myxococcota > Myxococcia > Myxococcales > Myxococcaceae > Hyalangium. The sequence goes on from NZ_DASPHO010000084.1 coordinate 16,613, forward strand.
GGCGGGTGGCTACTCCCGAGGGCAGATCACCGGCTCGCACCGTCCCTGGCCGTGGGCCTCGCAGCAGTAGAGGGGTGCGCGGCGCTCGTTGAGGAAGCGCATGCTCCAGCCCGTGGGGAAGACCTCGAGCACGGCGAACCCCCAGGAGGTGGAGCCGAAGCGGAGGCGAGCGCCCGGGGCTGGCTCGGGGCCGAACGTCTCGATGCGTGTCTTGGCGGCGCTGCCGGACACGAAGACGTCGTAGCCCTTCGCGGTGAGGGAGTGCTGCAAGTCATGATCGTGTCCGGACAGCCAGGCGTCGATGCGGCCCGCCTCCTCGATGCGGCGGATCCGCTCCTGGTAGACCGGGGTGCGGGTCTCGGGCTGGTGCCTGCCCGCCGTCACGGACATGTGGTGCGAGGCGAGGAAGCACCGCCGCTCACCGCAGCCGGCGATGGCCTCCTTCACGAAGGCCAGCTCCTCCTCGAAGGAGAAGGTGTAGTCGTCGAGCGCGAGGGTGTTGGAGTCGAAGAGGATGAACCGGGCCGTGGCCGTGTCGACGACGAAGTGCCGGGCGGGCATTGCCCAGTGAGGGCCCCGGTGCGCCACCTCGAGACAGGCCTTCAGCCGGGAGGTGCGCGGGGGCAGCTTGCCGCGCTCGAAGCAGGAGCGCGAGTAGCCGATGTCGTGGTTGCCGAGCACGGCGTGGATGGGCAGCGCGTCGCCATCCGGCCGCTTCAGGCCCGCGAGGGGAGCGTGGAAGAGGGCCTGGAACTGCGGATCCTCGGGCGGCTGGTAGCCGGGGGTGACGGTGTTGTCATCCTCGCTGAAGGTGCAGTCGGCCGCGCCAGGGAGCGACAGATCCGGGCCGCAGGGGTAGAGGTTGTCTCCGAGCAGCAGGCCGAAGTCGAAGGGCTTCGCGCGGTGCTCCTCGGCCATGGCGTGGGCCACGGCGGCCTGTTGCCGGCCATTGAAGCCGAAGTCGCCGAAGACCAGCACGCGCACCAGGGGGGTGGGAGCGCGCTCGAGCGTGCTGACGGGAGGAGCCGGATCCGCGATGAACGTCTCATGCAGGAGGTAGCTCCGCGTGACGAGCGCGGCGGGAACGACCAGCAGCGTGAGCGCGAGGAGCAGATAAACGCCGAGGCGTCGTTTGGACGGGGCGGGCATCCGGACCGAGGGGTGCTGTGGACCAGGGCGGGCCGGCGGCCTCTGAGCAGTGAGGCACGCCGGGCCCGGATGAGGCGGGAGGAGCGGAGCGGAGCGCTACCCCGCCGCGCGGATGGACTCGCGGAGGACCTCGGCCATGCGGCGAAGCTCGTCCGGGGTGGAGTGGAAGGGCGGGCCCATGGCGATGATGTCGCCGGTGAAGCGGAACAGCACGCCCCGCTTGAGCGACTCCTCGAACACCTTGAGGGCACGCAGGCCGGGCTTGCCGTCCATGGGCGAGAACTCCACCGCGGCGGCAAGCTGGCAGTTGCGGACGTCAATGACGTTGGGCTCACCCTTGAGGGCGTGCACCGCGTCCTCCAGCACGGGCACCAGCGACTTCACCTGCTCGTTGATGCCCTCGGAGGCCAGCACGTCCAGCGTGGCGTGCGCGGCGGCCACGGCCAGCGGGTGGCCCGAGTACGTGTAGCCGTGGAAGAACTCCACCGCGTGGTCCGGGCCTGTCATCAGCGTGTCATAGAGGTCCTTGCGGACGATGACGCCGCCCATGGGCACGGTGCCGTTGTTGACGCCCTTGGCGAAGGTGATCATGTCCGGCACCACGCCGTAGTGCTGGGCGGCGAAGTTGGCGCCCATGCGGCCGAAGCCGGTGATGACCTCGTCGAAGATGAGCAGGATGCCGTTCTTGGTGCAGATCTCCCGCAGGCGCTGGAGGTAGCCCTTGGGCGGGACGATGACGCCGGCCGAGCCCTGCATGGGCTCGACGATGACGGCGGCGATGGTCGACGCGTCATGGAGGGCCACGAGCCGCTCCAGCTCACCGGCCAGGTGCAGGCCCCAGGTGGGCTCGCCCTTGGTGAAGGCCATCTCCTTGAGGTTGTGGGTGTGGGGCAGGTGGTCCACGCCCACCAGCATGGCCGAGGGGTACATCTTGCGGTTGGCGACCATGCCGCCCACCGAGATGCCGCCAAAGCCCACGCCGTGGTAGCCCTTCTCGCGGCCGATGAAGCGGGTGCGGGAGGCCTCGCCCTTGGTGCGGTGGTAGGCCAGGGCGATCTTCAGCGAGGTGTCCACGGCCTCGGAGCCCGAGTTGACGAAGAAGACGTTGCCCATGCCTGCGGGGGCCATGCCGATGATGCGCTCGGCCAGCTTGAACGTCGGGCCGTAGCCCATCTGGAAGGCGGGGCTGTAGTCCACCTGGTCGAGCTGCTGCTTCACCGCCTCGACGATCTTCGGGTGGCGGTGCCCCAGGCCGCTGCACCACAGGCCGGAGAGCGCGTCGTAGAGCTTCTCGCCCTCGGTGGTCCAGTAGTAGGCGCCCTCGGCCTTGGCCAGCATGCGGCGCGCGTGGTGCTGCTTGAAGTAGCGGTTGTGGGTGAACGGCATCCAGTATGCCGCCATCTCACGATCGTTCGGTTCGAGGCTTCCCATGGAACTCTCCGGCTCGGGCTGACTCCCCCACTATCTCATCCCTGGGAGCTCGGGACAGCCTTCGCTGCACTCCGAGGGGAGGCAGGCCGTGCGGGGGGCAACAAAGCAGCCCTGGCTCAGGGCTCCTCGTCCGCGCCGCGGACCTTCACAGGAGGTGGAGCGGCAGGCGGAGCAGGGCGGACCGTGGCGCTCGGTGGCGCGGGAGGAGGGACTGGCGCCGAGCCGGACGTTCGGGCCGGGAAGGGGCTCGGTGGGAGGGTGCGAGTGGACGCGCTGGCCCGGGTGAAGAGGCGAGAGGCGGCCTGCTCGGCCCAGGTGGCGAGCTCACCGGGCTCCACGATGGCGGCGCTCCGGTCCACGAGGACCCGCCGCGCACGATCGATCAGGCGCAGTTCGGCGGACAGTCTGCCGCCGGAGAGCGGGCGCACGCGCAGATGGAGCAGGCGCGTGGTGGTGGAGAGGGCCGGCGCCGCGACGAGGCACTGCAGCTCCGCGGGGCAGCCGGGGCCCAGGGTCTTCAGGTAGCCGCCGAGCTCCACGTGCTGCGCCTCCAGGCGCTCGGCCAGCGTGGAGCCCGCGGAGCTGGCCACGCGCTCGAGGCTGGGAGGCGCGGTGGCCACCACCGCGAAGGAGGGATCGGGCTCGGCGGCGAGCAGGAGGAGGGCGAAGGCGGTGAGCACCATGGTGAGCCTCCTCTCCTACCAGGCGTAGCTCGAGGCCAGCCCGAGCGTGGGTCCACCGCTGATGGAGATGCGGGCCTGGTAGCCCACCATGGCTCCGAGGGTGAGGGCTGGGGACAGCTCGAAGTCGGCGCTGTAGAGCAAGCGCACGCCAGCGGGGCCATCGGGGAAGTCGGTCACCTGCAAGGCGGCGCTCATGGGCACGCGTGTCACCGTGTCCCAGGCGAGCCGCACCGTCCCCGTGGTGCCGAGGCCCGAGGTGGTCTCCACCCCCAGCTCCACATGGGAGCCGCGCGCCGGTCCGATGCGGAGCTGTCCGCCGAGCCCGGCCGAGAAGCCCTCCGCGTTGCCTCCGAGCATCACCTTCGTGGTGAAGCCGAAGCGGGAGCTGAGGCCCACGTCCAGCTCGGAGAATCCGTAGTCGAGGCCCGTGCGCACCGTGCGGGGGGGGCCCTCCAGCGGTGGCCAGTCCGCGGGAACAGGGAGCTGGATGGGAGGGACTCGCGCGCGCAGGTGCCCCACGCCAATGCGGATGGAGTTCAGGCGCACACCGGCCACCTCCGTGAGGAGGCGGTGGAGGTAGTCCGCCTCGAGCCGGTAATAACGGTCCAGGTAGCGGACGGTCCCCGCGCGAGTGGAGCCAAAGTCCACGTACTCGGCGAAGAGGGAGACGCGCGAGCGGCGATGATCATAGGAGGCGAGCAGCGCCTCGCTCTCGAGCACACCGTCCTTCACCTGGATGAGGACGGTGTGAGGGTGCTCCGCGCTGGCGAAGCGGACGGACTCCTTGCCCTCCGTGTCGCGGGCCGTGAGGTAGTACTCCACCGGTGCGTGCTGCTCGGGAGGCACGGGGATGTGGGCGGCGTAGTCGCCTTCCGTCGTGAGCGTGAAGGCCGTCTCGCGGAAGGCCGCCTCTCCGGCGGTGCGGTGGTGGGCAATGAGCGCGCCCAGGCGGGAGGCGGGGGTGACCGTGGCTTCGAGGATGATCTCTCTCCCCGAGAACACCTGGGCCAGCGGGATGTGGCGCACCTCCAAGGAAGCACGTGGCGGCGGGGCAGGCGCCTTGGGGGCCTGCGGGGCCTGGGTGGTGAGCCAGAGGAGGAGGGCAGTGGCGGCAGACAGGGATGTCATTGGAAGGTTCTCCCGTGACCGCTACCAGTGGAAGGTGGTCCCGAGCCCCAGGGTGAGGCCGGAGTGGTTGATGTCCCGGAGCTGGTAGCCCACGCGCCCGGCCACATCGAGCCAGGGCGTCACGGAGCGGCCCACGGTGTAGAGGAGCCGCACCCCCAGGTCCTCACCGATTGGCTCGTTGGTGACGATGACCTCGGCGCTCATGGGCCAGCCCTTCACCGCGTCCCACGCGAGCGCGAGGTTGGCGCGCTTGCCGATGTTGCGGAGGGTGGCGCCCCGCAGCGTGAGGGAGGTGCCCGTCTCGCTGCCGATGCGCATGCCCAGCTCCACGCCGGTGGAGAGCCCCTCGCGGTTGACGCCCGCGTTGACCCGGGCCAGCGCGGCGAGCGACTCATGGAGGCGGATCTCGAGCTCGCTGAAGCCGTAGGTGAAGCCCACCCGCTTGGGAGTGGTCTTCGTGTCCAGCAGCTCCTTCGGAGTGCCACGGCCCTGATAGCTGCCGAAGCCGACGCGCACCGAGTGCACGGTGGTGAGGACGCGGTAGAGGAAGTCCACCTCGAAGAGGTTGTAGACGTCATTGCCCTTGAAGCGGTTGAAGTCGACGTACTCGTCGTGGATGCGCACGCGGCTGCGGTTGTCGCGCTCGACGTGCCGGGCGCTCGGTGGGAGCTTGATGGCGACGCGCTGGGGGGAGGTGGCGCTCCCCGCGATGACCGCGGAGGTCCCGTCTTCGTCCGCGGTCTCGACGAAGTACTCGATGGCGGGTTCGACCGCTGCCTCCTGGGGAAGCTGCGCGCGGAAGTGGCCCGTGGGCTCGGCGCGCATGTGGACGGTCTGGAAGCCGGGGGCTCCTTGCGCACGCCAGTGCACTATCGCCGCATGAGGAGCCGGGCCTTCGAGGTGCGTGAGGGTGATGAGGATGGGCTCCCCCACGAGGGCCGTGTTGGGACCTCCTGTCCTCACGAGAGTCTCGGGTGGGAGGGCGTCTTCCTCTCCGGAGGACGACGCGGGGGCCGCGCGCAGGAGCGCAATCTCAGCGCGGATGGGGCTTGCGAGCTCCGACTGCGGCCATGAGGCAAGGAAGCCCTCCCAGACCCGGGCGCGCTCGGAGGGAGGGAGCCTCAGCGCGGCATCCCACGCGGCGCGCAAGGCGGCCCTCTCCGCATCAGGTGGCGGCGGCGTGCCTGGCTTGGAGGGAGAGAGTGGGGTGGATGCAGTGGGCGAGGTGGGCGCCACAGGGGGAGCCGTCGCCAGCTCCACCTCGTCACCGACTTCGAGTCGCAGGAGGAGCTCCTTGGCGCCGCCGATGCGCGAGAGGGCCTCTCCGGCTTCGAGGACCTCCGCTTCGCCGAGCAGGAAGCGGTCACGCAGCACCTTGCCCGTGGTGGGGTGGCGCGCCTCGATGACGCGATAGACGCGGAGCCTCGTGCCAGGGGCGGCCGCATCGGAGCGGCCCATGTCAACGAACGCGTCGGAGCCTTCGATTCGCAGGACGTACGCCTGTCGTGGAGCGGCCAGGACGGGCGCGGCCAGCAGGAGCAGGAGCAGGAGCAGGGCTCTCATCGTCTCCTCGGGATGACGTCAGCGGAGTGACGTCAGGCGCTGAGCCCGGCCGCCCCGCGCAATGAGCACCCGCTATCTAGCACGACGATGCGCTCCGAAGGGGAGGGCCGCGTTATCCTGGGGTACGCAAGGCCCCATCCTGGCTGGAAGGAGAGGTCATGACCGACCCGTCGAAGAAGGATTCAGGTTCGCCCGAGGCCCCTCCGGCATCGGGACTGGGGAGCTTTCGGATTGGCGTCCGTGGCGCCATGAGACCTCCGGTCAGCATCCCGGTGGTGCAGGCGAAGGCGAAGCCCGAGGAGTCCCCTCCGCCAGCCCAGGCCGAGCCACCGCCGGCCCCTCGTCCCAAGGCGCCGACAAAGAAGCTGACGGCCGTGGCATCAGAGCCCTCCTCGAAGCGCATGGTGGCTGCGAAGCCGAACTCTGTCGCTCCACTGGCGGTATCTCCAATGCCCGCTGCTGGCTCCCAACCTCAGCCCGTCGCGGAGCCTGCCCCGCCCCCGCCGGAAGCTGTGCCTCTCAGCACCCTCGCTCGACTCCGGCAGGCTCAGCGCCTTGCCCAGAAGGATCAGTCCTCCGCCACCCGGAAGGACTCGCGCTCGGCCCCTCGCCCGGCGACGCCGCTCAAGCGGCCCTGGTCCAAGCTCAGCGCCCTGGCCGACAAGAAGCAGAAGGCCGGAGGGGCCCAGCCCTCCACCTCGGCTCCCAAGCCGGCGGGCCGAGCTGAGGCAAAGCCGACCGCCTCACCGCCGGTGGCTCCGAAGAAGAAGCGGAAGCCGTAGCGCCCTGGAGACGGCGTCCCCGAGGAGCTCTCGAGGGCGCGCATCCCCGGGCCGCGTCGTCACTGACCGGATCCGGCAGAGGGGCTCACTGTGGGCGCCTCGTAGTTCAATGTGTTCGTGGCGGTCGAGGTGACCAGGGTGAGGCCCACCTGGCTGAGCATGGCGTTGGTGTGCTCTGGGTCCCCATTGAGGATCCCTTCCAGGCCACCCGGAGTCCCCAGCAGGTAGTTGCTGAAGCTGCCCGTCACGTCGACGCCGGCGGCAGAGGCCACCGACCGGGTGATGCCCCAGCCATTCGCAGTGGCTCGGGCGGCCACCGCGGCGCCGAAGTAGGACGTCAGGCCGTCCACCGTGCCGCCCATGATGGCATGGCCCCAGTTCACCGTGCCCGTGTCGCTGTACTGCGAGGCCGCGTTGGTGGCTACGCCGAAGGCCCCCATGGTCGTGGCGGGGATCGCGGCGGTGACGAACGGCGTGGCGGTGATGGGCACGCCGAAGACGGTGCTGGCCGCGGTGCCCGCGGTCATGGCCGCGAAGCCTTGGGCCATCATCATCGGCGCGGCGATGGAGGCGGCCAGGCCGACTGCCGCCATCGTCAGCTGGCGGTTGCTCTGGACATTGTCTCCAATGGCGGCCACCGCCTCGCCGAAGGGCTGCATGGACTGCCAGAAGGTGGAGTCCACCGTGGCGCCCGCGGAGAGCCCCTGGGCGATGAGCGCGGGATCCGTGCTGCCCTCCAGCGTGTCCGCCAGGGCCAGCAGCGAGTCGCGCTGGACCTGCGCCATGTCGTTGACGTTGGAGCGGCTCAGCGGGTTGGGATCATTGAAGGGGTTGAAGTCCTCGAAGAAGCCGATGACGCCCGTCAGCGCGGGGCTGGAGCCGAACGCTTCCATGTCCGCGTTGGCGATGGGCGCGGTGGTCTCCGCCAGGCTCCGGAGGTAGGCCGCCGCGTCATCACCCGTGAGCTGCCCCGCCGCGACGGCCTGCTGGATGCCAGCGGCTGTCACAGGCTGCGGGAGCGCGGCCATGGCCGGGTGGGCGGACATGTCGAAGCCCTGCGGTGGGGACGGCAGCTCCCCGGGAGGCAGGAAGGGCTGGCCATCCGGTCCCAGCACGGGCGTGCCGTCCACCAGGTTCGCGGTCAGCATGTTGGCGCCCTGCTGGTACTGCGCGAAGGCCATGGCCGTGGCCAGGTTGCCTCCGTGCTCGTCGATCAGCGCCGAGTTCAGCCCCGGTGTGGTGAGGGCGAGCAGGCCGATTTGCTCGCGCTCCTGCGGCGAGGCGTTCGCGAGCAGCTCGCCCATGTGCGGGTTGGCCAGCAGCTCTCTCAGCCGGGCCCCCTCGGTGGCGGCGAGCTCCGCGTCTCCCAGGGCGAAGGTGTTGGCGAGGCCGGTGCCCATGGCGGCGCCGAAGTCGGGGTCACGCCACTGATCGGGTCCAGCCTGGTTGAAGACGCCGAGGAAGAAGCTGGCCTGGGCGGCGCTCGGCATGGCGTCGGCTCCCTGGACCTGTGTGAGCTGCTCCATGAAGCGGGTGAGCTCCATGGAGCGTGAGCCGCTGCCCAGGAAGAGCGGGTCGTTGGAGTCGCTCATGGCCGCCATGCCGATGGAGCCGATGAAGGCCTCCATGTTCTGGGGACCCACCGTCTCCAGCACCGCCTGCGCCATCTCCGGCGTGGTGGACAGCCTCATGGCCTGGGCAGCGATCTCTCCGGAGTGGATGCCGGCCTGCGCATTGCCAGGGTCCACGGACTCGAGCGCCAGGCCCATGGCCACCGCCTGGGCGACCTCGGGGCCGCCGGACTCCGCGAGCGCATCCACCGCGAACTGGAAGCTGAGCTCGGACCCGTGGCCGACCTGCTGAGAGGGAGCGAACCGCTCGGTGGTGAACATCGTCAGGGCCGTCATCGCGCCGGGATCCACATCGTTCCCGTTCCACATGGCGTCGGTGGTGTCCACCAGCGTGCCCACCGCGTCGCCCAGGTCGGCGGGATCCGTGGTGGCCGGATCCGGGAGCGTGTTGGCGGCGGTGTAGAGTTCGCCCATCTCCTGGGGCGTCAGGTCACCGAAGGTCTCCAGGGGCGGCCCGCCCACCAGCACGTAGACGGGCTCCGAGCCAGGGACGGCGCCAATGTTGGCGATGTCTCCGGAGTTGGCGGAGTCCGGCGGGCGGAGGGCGGCGTTGCCATTGGCCGGATCCAGCACGGCCACCGTGTAGCCCAGCTCCTGGTAGGCGGCGACCTCGTCCGCGGTCAGCGGCGCGTCGGTGGGCAGCGCCTGGACCGGCTGCTCCTGGCTGAGCCCGAGGGCAGTGGCATAGGCCTGCTGCACCTCTGCTGGCTCCTGCATGTTGGCGTTGGCGAACACGCTCATCGTGTTCACCGTGCCGGTCTGGAACACCTGGGGCGTGCCGTTCTGCAGATCGACGAGCTGTCCATCGGCGTTCACGGCCACATACAGCTCACCGTCCTGCGGCACGACGTTCACGCCCGCGCCAGCGCCGGTGTTGGTCTGCACGGCATAGGAGGCCTGGACCTGGGAGCTGAGCGGCTCGCCCAGGTCCGCGACGTTCACCCGCGTCACTCCGGAAGGATCTCCGGAGAACTGCTGGGTCTCGACGCCGGAGGGCACGGTGATGGGGCCGCCGTTGGCGTAGGCATGCTCGCCGAAGAACGTGGGAGAGACGCCGAGCTCGGTGCTCAGCTCCTGGAGGAGCTGCCCGCGCTCGGAGGCGGGCGCGGTGGTGATCTCGTACAGCGCGCGCCCGGAGATGCCCTGCGGCTCGCCCGTGGCCTCGTCCATGCCCAGCTCGGCAGTGACCTGGTACAGCTCGCCCTGGGTGGGGGAGGTGGAGTTGTCCGGATCGGCCGAGGCCTCCTGCCAGTCCTTGAATGACTCGTAGGTGTTGCCGGTGCTGGGGTCCCAGTAGCCTTCCTCGTTGCGGACCAGCGCGTGGCCCACGGTCGACGGGCTCTCGGGAGCAGGATCCAGGAGGATGACCTCGCCGTCGGTCTCGGCGGCGTATTCGATGGAGGCGTCCAGGCAGTTCTCCGCCGTGTCGTGGACGTTCTCACTGAGAAGGGTGGTGGCCTGGGCGCTGTTGAGGTTCTGGGTCGAGAGATCCGTGTTCGGGGCGCTCGTGGGAGCATTCTCTCCGTTCAGCCAGGCCTGCTGTGCTGCGGCGGCGTGTGTAGACTCGAAGGCATCCTTCTTCTGCGCGGCACCGGCCTGAGCCTGGCTCTGCTGGGCCTGTGCTGCGGCTTGGCGCGCGGCCTCTGCTGCCTGACGAGCGGCCTCTGCGGCGCGCTTGGCGGCTTCCTCCGCGATGCGACGCGCGATCTCCGCGGCGTTGGTGTCACCACTGCCCACTCGGTTGCTCATGATGATCACCTCGGCTGCGCGCTGCCCGTGTCTTGGAGCCCGGAGAATGACATTCCCTGCTGACCGAAAGGTTGTTGAAATTGCGTGACTCGACGTTCATCGGCCCACTGGCCGATGGGTGTTGGGAAGCACCTGTGAGGGGCTGTGCGCGATGTGGGGTTGGGACGTGCTGTGGTTTTCCCCAAGGCCTGGCGCACACCGCCCATGCACGGGCTCGTGCAGGGTGGCGCTGTCACAACCTCGGCCTTCCGGCTCCATCCGGTTGCGTCTCGGGAGTGGGCTCGCTGTCGTGGGCCCCCATTCCGGGACCTCTCACGGTCGCGCATGCAGCGCCTCTCACCTCACTACCTTCGGGTGTCTATTGGGGCTCCTTCCACAACAACTTCACCGCGGATGGCCGCTTCCTGGATCTGGAGTCGCCCATGGTCTTCGGCGGTCCGCTCATGGGCCTGACGGCAGAGCCGGGAGAGCTCCCCGACTCGGTGGATCTCGCCGAGCGCCGGCTGTTCGTGGGCTTCGAGGTCTTGCACTACATTCGCCAGGTTCGCGCGTTCCTCGAGTCCACCTGGCCTGGACTGGCTGGTCAGGAACGCCTGGCTCGTGAGCGGATCCCGAGCCGACGTACTCCGTGGCGGTCGCGGTTCCTCGCTTCCTGGAGGATTTCGTCGGGCAGACGAACACGGGCCGGATCTTCAATCTGGCGCTCTCAGCCGTGGATGGCGCGGGCGATCTCCCCACGGCCCTGGGCAGACTCCAGGAGGCGGAGGCGGCGATCGCCACCTCCTGTGGGGGCAGCGTGGCGAGGGCCGAGACCCACCGGTAGCCGAGGACGAACTCGAGGCGGTCGGGTCAGGGCACGAGACTCGCACCGGCGAGGTAGCACGGCTGCACGTCGGGGCCCGCCCGCGCCAGCTCGCCCACGGCCGGGGAGCCCGCCGGGGTTGCGAGGGTGCCTGCGCTCGCCTGCCACTTGAAGCGGAGCGTGGGAGTATGAGGCAGACGCATGGTTCGCCAGTGGAGAAGCCCGTGATGGCGAACTCGTCAGGATCTCGGGCCAGGGGTTTCGTGTGATTGAAGGACCGTGGCGTCGGCCGGCTTCGGGACATGCATGGGCAGCTCGACACGCAGACGCGCGCCGCCCTCGGGACGATTCTCCGCGTGGAGTGTGCCGCCGAAGCGCTCCACCAGCTCGCGCGAGATGGACAGGCCCAGGCCCGTGCCTCTCTCGGGGCCCTTGGTGGTGAAGAAGGCCTCGAAGAGGCGCGGCAGCACCTCTGGGGGGAAGCCGGGGCCGTTGTCTTCCACCAGCACCACGACGCGCGAGCCCCACACCTCGCCCCGGACGCGGATCTCGCCCTGGGCCACGCGGTGCTCCTCCAGCGCATCACCTGCATTGACGAGCAGGTTGAGCACCACCTGGGTCAGTCGCTGGGGGGTGACGAACACCTCGGGGAGTGTGTCAGGCACCTCGACGTGCAACCGGGCCACGTGCTTGAGCCGCACGTCCGCCAGCCGCACCGCGTCGGCCACCACGTCCGCCACCCTGCACGGGCTGGCCTCCTCCACGTCCATGCGCGAGAAGCCCTTTAGATCCGAGACGATCTGCTGGATGCGCAGCAGCCCCGAGCGCGTCTCGGAGAGCACCTCCTCGAGCTCCTCGCGGACCTCGGGTGCCAGCGGCTGGGCGAGCACCTCGGTCTTGAGGAAGTCGACGTTGGAGCGGACGAAGGCCAGCGGGTTGTTGATCTCATGCATCACACTGGCGGCCAGCCGGCCCACGGTGGCCAGCTTCTCGGACTGAGCCCGGTGGCGCTCCGCCACGGCGAGCTTCTCGAGCGCCTCGCGGCGGGCGCGCTCTACCTGGATCTCGTGGTGCGCCGCGAGGGCCTTGCGGAAGCGCGAGGCTCCGTACATCCCGAAGAACGTGGCCGTTCCCACCACAGCCGCCCACGCGAAGATGCGGTCGGGGGAGGCACCCACCACCAACACCACGGAACCCAGCATGCAGCTGATGCCGCTGACGATGGCCGCGCCCGCCTCCTCCGGGTAGATGAAGGCCACCAGCAGGGGCAGGGTGGGCACGAGGTGGATGTAGGGGCTGTCCATGCCCCCCGTCAGCTCGCAGAGCGCCAGATAGAAGAGGGTTCCCAGCGCGCAGCTGCTCAGCACGAGCAGGCGCCGCCCCGACTCGGACACCCGCGTGAGCCAGAACGCGTAGACCACCAATTGCAGGGCCCACGCCACGCGCACCGCCAGCGCGCCCATGCTGAAGTGGGAGAGGGCGAGAAACTCCAGGAGTGACACCAGAGGGAGGACCGCCGCGAAGACCAGCGACTTCCTGTCCAAGGTGAAAGCGGCGCGCAACTCACGCAAGGTGTGCGACCTCAAACTCGAAGCCCTTCGCCTTCATACCGAGCAGCACCTGTCGCAGTTTCTGGGAGATGAGCAGCTGAGGACGTGGGCGAAGATAGCCTCGCCTCAGGCAAAACATCTTCTCGGTGTGGAGCAAGTCACTGCAGCCTCTCCGAGCCCCGCGGGGCCTGCGTCCGGTGCCTCAACGCCCGAGCCCTCTGCCTGAGCGACGGATAGCACTTCCAGAGGACCCCGGGGAGCGGCCCACCATGTCCACACAGTCAGCGCCAGGCTCGCTGCTGCCAGCACGAGCGAGGGCCAGCCAGGCCACGTGGGTGCTCGGAGCCTCAGCCGTTCGGCGGAGCCTCTCGCCATGGAGGACTCCTCAGGACGTGGCTCCTGTGCCTTGAGCGGCAGGGCGCGCTCCTGGGATCAGGCGGCGAGCACTTCGACAACGTCGTCGCCGAGGTGCTTCCGGGAGCCGGGCCCAGGCGCGGCAGCGGCCTGTTCCGGAGACAGTTCTGGAGGCGGCAAGAGCTGCCCGGTGAAGCACGGCGGAGTGCTCTCTGGCGCTGTGTGCTCGGCGGCTTGTTCCAGCGCCGCTGTCAGCGCGGTGGCAGTGCCGCGCTCCTCGGGGCGCACCGACAGCAGGCGTAGGACGAGGGACCGCAGCCGCAGCTCTATGCGAGGGTTGTTCAGCAGGGCAGGGGGAGCGATCACTGCCGCCAGGTGCCAGGTGCCGTGTTCGTCCTGAGTGGGTTCGCCTGGCTCCGGGTATGCGCCGGTGAGCAGTGCGCAGGCGGTGACTCCCAGCGAGTAGAGGTCATCGGCCGGGCCAGCGTGGTAGCGGGCGGCGGATTCTCGATAGAACTGCAGCTCGAACAGCCAGGACTCTGGGGAGCGGTAGGCCGGAGTGCTCGGGAACACCATGGAAGGTGTGAGGGTGGAGGCACCGGGGTAGAGGCCTGTGCCGAAGTCGGTGAGCACGGCACTGCTGTCGGAGCGCCGCACCAGGATGTTGGCCCCTTTGACGTCGCGGTGGACGCAGCCCTGGGCATGGAGGGCCGCCAGGGCGCTCGCGAGCATGGCCACGAAGGGGTAGAGCGTGCCGTCTGGGTGCTGCCAGTCTCCATGGCCCAGCAGGCCAGGGACATGGGGATGGTTGAGGCGTGAGAGCAGCTCTACCTCGCGAGCGAAGCGTGGGTCTGCTGGGTGCAAGGCCAGCTTGAGGGCCACGGGTATGGCGTGTTCGGCTCCTGCAGGCACGGCTTGGTACACGGCACCATAGACGCCGCGGCCGGCCCAGCCCTCCACGCGCCAGGGTCCTAC
>NZ_DASPHO010000085.1:0-9536 GCF_035629615.1 Hyalangium sp.
ATCAGGTCCCTCCGGGCCTCGGCGTGCCGGCCCGCTCGCAGGTGGACGGTGCCGAGGTACGTCAGCGACGGGGCGGCTCGCGGCGTGTCCGGGCCCAGCGCCCGCTGCACGCGCTCCAGGGCCTGCTCATGGTAGGCGCGCGCCTCCTCCAGCCGCTGGGAGTCGAAGGCCACCCACCCCAGCTCGGTGAGCGCACTGGCCGTGTTGGGGTGATCCGGCCCCTTGGTGGCCTCGAAGATGGCCAGGGCCCGCTCGAGATCCTGCTTCGCCTCCTGGAGGCGGCCCAGGCTCCGCAGGACCGAGGCGAGGTTGGTGAGCGGCGCGGCGAAGCTGGGGTGATCCGGCGCGCGAGAGGCCTCCAGCAGCGCCAGGGAGCGGCGCCAGGTGGCAATGGCCTCCTCCCGCCGTCCGAGCGTCAGCAGCTCGATGGCCAGGTTGTTGAGGCTGAGCGCGAGCGCGGGGTGCTCGGAGCCCCAGATCCGCTCTCGCACCTCCTGCACCTGGCGGTACAGCTCCAGCGCCTCCGTAGGGCGGTCCTGCCGGCTGCGGACGCGCCCCAGGCCGGAGAGGAAGTAGGAGGTGCGCAGGCTGTCCGGGCCGGTGGTCTCCCGCGCGAGCACCAGGCCCGCCGAGTACTGCGCGTCCGCCTGCTCCAGCTTGCCCTGCGTCAGCAGCAACCCGCCCATCCTCAGGTGCAGATCCGTGGCGATGGCGGGGAAGCGCTCCCGCCCGAGCCGCTCCACCGCCGCCTGGGCGTGCTGGACGATCCGCTCCACATCCCCCGCGCGCGCCTGCTGCTCTCCCACCACCCAGATGAGGAGGATCCACACGCGCGCGGTCGTCTCGTCATCACGCCCGGCCTCGGCGGCCCACAGCGCCTTGTAGAGGATCTCCTCCGCCTCCTTGAGCTTGCCGGCGAGCCCGTGGAGGTGGCCATGCAGCACGAGCACCTCCGCCTCGAGCGGGCGGTAGTCCAGCCCCTGGATCTCCTGGAGGAGCGCCGTCGTCACCTCGATGCCCTCGGCGTGCCGTCCCGCATCCATGCGGGCCCGGCCCTCGGCCAGCTTGCGCCGCGCCGCATCCACGCGAGGCCGGAGCGCATCCGGCGGCTGCGGGCGGGTGGAGAGCGCCGGCGCCTCCTTGCAGCCCGCGAGCCCCTCGAGCGAGGCCAGCAACTGCTGCGCGTTCTGGACCGTCTGAGCGTCCGCCTTCTCCAGCAGCTCGGTGACGGCGGCGAGCTGCCACAGCCGGTTGTCGAGGCACGCGGCCGTCTGCCAGGCGGTGTCCGAG
This sequence comes from Hyalangium sp., assembly GCF_035629615.1. Lineage (GTDB taxonomy): Bacteria > Myxococcota > Myxococcia > Myxococcales > Myxococcaceae > Hyalangium. The sequence goes on from NZ_DASPHO010000085.1 coordinate 1,291, forward strand.
CCGCTCTCCTGCGTCGCCAGACAGGCCTCGGTGCGCAGCGCCCGCCACTGGGTGGCATGGGCATCCAGCTCCACGGAGAGCTTCTCCCAGGCCGCGGTGGCGTAGGACTTGCCCGTGGCGAGGAAGGCCGCTCGCACCCGCTCGCGCTGCTCAGGGCTCCAGGCGGCGGCGAGCTTGTCTGCCTCCTGCGCGCAGCGCACCTCATTCCGATCCGCTACGCCGTAAGCGACGGCCGCACCCAGGAGACACGCCGCGGCAGCCGTGGCGGCGACGCGGATGAGCATGCGCCGGGCCGGTGGGGCGAGCGCCTCCAGCAGGGCCTCCATGGAGGGGAAGCGCTCCTCGGGACGAGCCCGCAGCCCTCGCAGCACCGTGCGCCGCACCCGGGCGGGGACCTTCGTCTCGCGCGGGGGCGCTCGCACCTGTCCCTCGTTCACGGACCGGCGCAGCTCCACGACGCCGCTGCCCTCGAAGGGCCGCACGCCGTAGAGGGCCTCGTAGAGAGACACGCAGAAGCTGAACTGATCCGAGAGCGCATCCACTCCCTGGCCGTGGAGCTGCTCCGGTGCCATGTAGGCTGGCGTCCCCACCAGCATGCGATTCCGGGTGATCGTCGAGGCGTCCGGGTCCCACGGCGGCTCCCGCGGGGCAGGGGCGGCCCCGGCCAGGTCGACCCGGTTCGAGGGTCGCGCCAGCCCGAAGTCCGTCACCCGGGCGCGGCCATCCCGGCCAACGAGCACATTGGCGGGCTTGAAGTCGCGATGCACCAGGCCCGCGGCGTGCGCAGCCGCCAGTCCTTGCCCAGCGTCGCGGAAGACTCGCAGCACCTCGCGCCAGGGGCGTGGCTGCTCCAGCCAGTCCGCGAGCGAGGCCCCCTCCACCAGCTCCAGGGCCAGGAAGACGACATCCTCCGCGGTGCCCACGTCATGGACGGCGACGACGTTCGGGTGGGAGAGCCGGGCCAGCGCCTGCGCCTCTCTCAGCAGCCGCAGCCGCAGCTCCTCCAGCTGCCGGCCCTTGGGGCGCAGCAGCTTGAGGGCCACCTGGCGATCCAGCTGCGGATCATAGGCCGCGTACACCACCCCCATGGCCCCGTGGCCGATCCGCTCCAGCACCACGTAGCGAGAGAGGGTGGCGCCTCGGGGAAGAGTGGCTCCCCCGCTCGAGGCCTCCTCCGCGGCGTCCGCGACCGAGCCCGTGTCCGCCGCGGCCGCCAGCACGCGCTGGCAGTCGGCGCAGCTCTCCACGTGAGCCAGGATCTGCACCCGCTGCTCCTCCGGGAGGAGGCCCCCGTAGAAGTGGCTCAGCGTCATCTCGTCCGGACAGCCCATGGCTCCCCCCACGCTAGCAAGGGCCGGTTTTTCTCATGAATTACCATCGAGTCCGAAAGTCGCGTTTTCCCCATCGAGCGCCAAACCATTGGAACCACGGGTATTTTTAGTTCGAGGCCCTTGAGCTTAATCCGGTTTTTTGGTTTTTTTTGGGATGACGGCGAAGTCGGGGCCTCTTGTGGAGGCGATGAAAGCCGACCCTTCTCACCGTCCCGTTTCGTCCTCAGAGACTTCGCCCGGCCGGCCTCGGCCCCTGGGGCGCGTGTTCGCCGCGCTCGGAGGGGCCGCGGCCCTCATTCTCGGAGTGGCGCTGATCTCCAGCGGCTCCGCGGAGGCCGAGGGCCAGGGCGAGCCGCGTGAGGCTGCAACGCCAGGCGCCCAGCTCACGGACGCGGCCCGGAAGGCGGGCGCCTCCGAGCACACAGGCCAGGGCGGCGTCGAGCAAGAGCCGCCGAAGGCCCCCCGGTTCTCCAACACCACCTGCTGGGAGGAACTGGAGCGCTTCAACGACACGGTGACGCTGGAGACGTTCCGCTCCTGGTCCGCGCCTCTGCTGGGCGTGAAGGATCCACTCGTCCGCGAGTACCTCAAGGAGCGCCTCGCCGAGCTCATCGGAAATGACGAGGGCCGTGCGAGTGAGGTGCTTGGCTGGGCGCGCGAGGCCTCCCCCGCGGAGTTCAAGCTGCTCATGGCCGGCCTTCGAGGCTCTGAGGCCATGGGCAAGCCCAAGGTCGCCGCGCAGCTCACCTCGCTGGGGCTCGACGAGCGCCTCGACATCGGACGGCGCGCGGGGTTCCTGGACGAGCTGAAGGGCCTGCCCCGGCTCGAGCCGGCGGCGCTCGAGAAGCTCGCCCACTTCGCCAAGGACCCCGCCTCGGGCGAGGCCGGCTGGGTCACCACGCGCGCCATCGGCCAGGTGATGAAGGAGGACTTCCAGAAGACGGGGAACGTGAAGCCCTACCTCGACAAGCTCTTCACCATCGCCGCCGAGTCGCCGGATGAGCCGGTGCGCTACCTGGCGCTCGAGATGGAGATGCACGCGGACGCACCGCTCGACGCGCAGGCCACCGAGCGGCTGGCGAAGATCCTCAGCACCGAGGGCAGCGAGAACATCCGCCAGGTGGCGGCGCACGATCTGTCGCTGGCCCAGGACAAGGCCCAGGCGCTGGAGATCTACGCCAAGGCCTTCGAGGCCGAGCAGAACCTCTGCGTGCGGTGGGCGCTGTTCCGCTTCGCCGCGCGGGCCGCGGGCAAGGACGCGCTGCCGGTGATGGCGAACATGGCCATGACGGACTCGCGCTTCCAGGGGAACTACCAGGACTTCGAGCGGCTCTACGCGAGCGGCATCGTCGACTTCGATCGGATCTGGTTCAGCCTGCCGACCCAGGACCCTCACGGCTGCCTCGACCCAGGGCACTGAGCCCGGAGCCCTCCCATGACACGCCGAGACCTCTCTATGATGAACATGACCTCCACTCTGGTGCTCACCCTCAGCCTCCTGGCGCCGGCCGTGTCGGCCGCGGGTGAGGCCGCCTCCGCGGACGAGGCCCCCGCGCTCAGGGGCGGGCTCTGCTCGGTGGAGGGCCTGCTGGCGAAGATCCGCCGCGGGATGGGCTCGAAGTCGGAGGCCTACAAGCGCTACCTCCGCGCGCTCCTGCGCGAGTCCGCCGTCCTGCTGCCCGCCAGCGAGCTCAAGGCGGCCTTCGAGCGGGAGTACGACCCGGTCATGGTCGAGCACCTGGCGGCCGCGCTGGTGGCACGGACCGAGCGAGGCCTGGAGCCCGAGGCGATGGAGGCCGTCGCCCAGCGGGCCCTGGCAGATCGCGACCCGAGCGTCCGGGCTGCCACGATCCGGGCGATGCGCCGCACCGGCGCACTGGAGCGGACGGGGAACATGTACGAGCGCCTGGTCCGCGATCCTTCTCCCGAGGTCCGCAAGGAGGCCGCGACCAACCTCGTCGAGGACAACTTGAACGTCTACGGGGGGCGTGATGCCCGGGCGGCGGACACGGCGGTGGCGGCGGCGGCGGCCTCTTCGGATCCCCAGGTGACTGCGCAGATCCTCGGCAAGATCATGACGGGAGAGGTCGGCGCCGAGTCGGTGCGCAAGATCCAGCAGCTGCTGAGCAGCGACTCCGCCGAGGTCCGCGCTGCGGCGACCACCGCGCTCGGCGGCGTGCCTGCGGCGGAGATGGCCAGCGCGCGGGAGTCCTTGCTCGGCATGTACCGCGGCGAGCGGGATCCCGGGGTGCGCAAGGCGATGCTCGAGAGCATCGCCCGCCTGGGCTTCTCCAGCGCGGTGCCCGAGCTCCAGCGGCTGCGGAGCGTCGATCCGAGCCTCGCGCCCGAGATCGACGCATGGATTCGCGTTCTCAACATGAACCTTCAGGAGTGGAGCCTGATCCTGAGGGAGAAGCAGCGGCTGCAGCAGGCTCGGTGACAGCTCTATCCACACGGGGGTCGGTGAACCGGCCCGAGAGGAACAACAATGCGTAAGATCATGAAGACGACCTTGGCGGCACTGGCGGCACTGGCACTCATCCCGACGGCCGCGAGCGCGTACCGGGTGGGCTCTCCCTTCCCGGGCGATGTGACGGCCACCACGTATTACTCGAGCGGCTCGTTCCACGGCGCGGTGGACATCTCCAGCCGCAACGCCTGTGGCTACTGGGGTGTCGAGACGGGCCTGGTGGGCTCGATCTCCTGGAACGTGACCATCCGGACGACCACGAAGGTCTGCTACGGCAACGGGAGCGGCAACCAGAACGAGGTGAAGCACACCTTCGCGAATGGCTACACGCTGCGCCAGTGGCACTTCCTGAAGACGGCCTCCTCGTATGACCGGACCTGCGACCGCTGCCAGATCGGCGACGAGGGCGGGACGGGCAACGTCACCGGCCCCCACACCCACATGCAGTACGACAGGTCTGGCACCAACAGCACCTCGTGGTACTCGGGCACCGTCAAGGGTGAGTTCCTCGACCGTGGCGAAACCGTCGGTACGGTCGGCTAGTCCGAGCGCTCCCAGCTGACCCCCGTCACCGGCTGGGAGGCGGACCTGCGTGGCTCCGCTTCCCGGCCGGCTCGAGAACCCCGTGCCTGCCTACCTGGCAGGTGTGGTAAGCCCTGCCATCCGGCATGGGCTTGTTCGAACGTCTCTTTGGAAGGCAGAAGGCGGCCGCGGGCCCGGAGCGTGAGACGCCCCTGAGCCTTCAGCTGCTGTTCCCCGGCAGGTTGCGGCTGGATGTCAACGCGATCGCCGGGGCGCTGCATGGGTTCCACCCTTCGCTCGCCCAGGCCCGGTTCGAGGTGGACGCGTCCGCGAGCACCACGATGGGCGCGGAGGTCGGCACGGCTCGGTGGGGACGGCATGGGGTGCAGGTGGTGCTCTTCGGCATGCAGATGCCTTCTGCGGCGGTGGAGCTGTGCGTGGCACCGGCGCACTACGGGGCCGAGCTGAAGGCACAGGCCCGGGCGCATCAAGCCCACGCGCTGCTGTTCTACGCGGGAGAGGAGCAGGATCCGCTGGAGCAGTACGTGGCGCTGGCGCTGGTGGCGGTGGCGCTGGCGAAGGAGGGAGCGCTGGTGGTGCTGAACGAGAGCGCGCACACCTCTTTCCCGGCGCAGCCGCTGATCCCGGAGGAGGGTGAGGATCTGGTGGAGCTGCTGAGGACGCTGCCTCTCACCACGCTCTACGTGGGCTTCGTGAAGATGGCGGAGCCAGGGGTGGAGGGGGTGTGGATGCGGACGTACGGCGGACCGAGGATGGGGCTGCCGGATCTGGCGTGGCACGCTCGGAGCGACGACGAGGCGCGGGACACGTTCGAGCTGTTCTCGGGCTTGCTGGAGTACCTGCGACGGTCAGGGGCGAGGTTCAGCGCCGGGCACACGGCGGGGTGGGAGGAGCGCCAGGTGCGAATCCGGGCGCCTCTCAAGGGAGAGAAGAGCTTCCTCGACAGCCCTGGGCAGATGTTCGTGCTGGAGCCACAGGAGCCCGCGGGCCCGGGGCGGTGACGAACACCGCACTGGGCCGCAGAGCTACCTCTTCACGGGAGCGGAAGTCGGCTCGCGGCCGAGCGGGAAGATCGGCGCGTAACAGCCCTCCCTGAACGCGACGCCATTTCTGATGCCTTTGCAGTCATCCTGTTCGCTGACCTCTACCTTCACCCAACACCCTCCGTTGATGGCGTACTCCCCCTTGTGACAGCGGCCATTCGCGTCTGGCTTGAGCTGCCCCGGTAACGGCTTGGGCGGCACCTCCAATGCAACCCCCTTCCCCAGGGGCACTTGCACAAGGGAATGGGAGGATGTCAGCGCCGTGTCTCCCACGTAGGTAACGCCTCCATCCCGCTGCTCCTTGGGAGGAGGTCCCTGCGCCACTGTGAACTGCTCGTCGGTGCTCACAGGCTCCTTCCCTTGTGGCCACAGAACGAGAACTCCCACCAGCACCACCGCCGCCGCCAGCCAGAGCGGCCCTTGCAGGTTCCTCCTCCGCGGCCCTCTCCGCGCGACGTGCGCTGCAGCACGGACGCTCGCTTCAGCCTTCTGATGCTCCGCCTCCGCTCTCCGTGCAGCATCCGCCTCAGCGGCGAGGCGCACCACTTCCCTCTCCCTGCGGCGCGCGCGATGGCCAAGCTGTTCGGCGTCGGCCAGATCCTCGGGTGGCCACTCCTCGCTCTTCAGCGTCTCCCACTCGAACAGCTCCGCATCCGCCTCGGGCCCAGCCCGCTCGGCGACCCGCTCCATCTCCTCGGCCAATTCCTCCGGCGTGCCGCGCTCCTCTGGATTCAACGGCAACATGTGCCGGATGACGGCATCCAGAGAGGGGCCGACTCGCGGGTTCACCTCCTGCGGCGGCCGAGGACCCGTGCCCCCTGGCTGCCAGCACCTGCCCTCTTCCATGCTCGCATCCGTGAAGGGCGGATACTCGTCTGTCACCAGCCGGTAGGCCATGACTCCCAAGGCGAACACATCATCCGCAGGCCCGGCAACATAGAGCCCCAGACGGCGCCGCACCTGGCGCCGTCCGTACGCCCAGGCCTCGGGGCTGCGGTAGGCCGGAGTGCCCGGCGGCAGAGGCGAGTCGGTCAACCGCTCCGCCCCCTTGTAGTGCCCCGCTCCAAAGTCCATGAGGAACAGCCGCTCATCCGCTGGCCTCACCAGGATATTGTCTCCCTTGACGTCCCGGTGCACTCCGCCTGCCGCATGCGTGGCCTGTAGTGCTCGGGCCACCTGGGCCAGCAGCCGCAGCACCTGGCGCTGGCTGGGGTTGCGCCGCGCGGCCCACTGATACAGCGGCTCTCCTTCCACCGACTCCATCACCAGAAAGGGATAGCTGAAGCCATTGGGATGCCGCCAGTCCCCGGCGTCCAGCAACAGTGGCACATTGGGGTGTTGGATGCGCCGCAGGAGCTCCGCTTCCCGCTTGAAGCGCGCATCCCTCGGGTAGATGGCCAGCTTGAGGGCCGCCATCCCGGCCTCCTCGTGCCCCCGCCTGACAGCACGGTACACGGTGCCGTAGACACCTTGGCCTCGACAGCCCTTCACCCGCCAGTCGCCCACAGGCGTCCCATGCGGCAAGGCCCTCACGTCCGCATCTGCTTCGAGAAGCGGCGTTTCCATGTCTCGCTCCCAGCAGGCGACTTCTACCTCCGCCCGCTGGATACGAACCTACCTCGCAGGTTACGTCCTGTGCACGTGACCTGCCAAGTTTTCTGCCCTTCTGTCCAAACCATGAACTCCGGATACCCCAAGGGTGGGTCATCCGGGTGGCTGGAGCGGGTAGCCAGCGACTCGGGCTGAGGGCCCGCTGCCGGAGGAACATGGCGCGAACCTGTATGCTTGTCAGACAGGTTTTGAGAGACCGCCTCCGGCAGCGGCGGCAGCCCTTGCCCCAGACTTACACCTGGCTCGCCTCAGAGCGTGGAGGGAGCTGCGCATACTCGAACAGAGCAGGAGCGCACCTTCACAGGTGACGCACTACACGTTGGTGCCAGCACCCCGGAGCGCCTCGAGAATGCCGGGAAGGGCCGAGTGGTCGCTGTAGGGAATCACCTGGACGTTGTAGTCGCGGAGATAGCGGTCACTGTCGGTGTCACTCGCATCCTTCAACAGCACGTAGTGGCGGCGGGCCGCAGCATGGAACACCTCCGCGTTCCACTTCAGCACCATGTCGATATCAAACGGGTCATGGCCCTCCAGCGTGCGCTCATTCCCCCCGGCCCTCACGGGATGCCGCAGCCGCAGCCCGGGCAGCCCCACCGGAACCTCAGCTTCTTTTCAAGCCTCTCCCTCTCCCATCCCCCACAGCGAAGCCAGTTGTAGACATGCAACGGCAGCGCCTTCGCCTCCTGCCTCAATACATGCGAGCAAGCTTGGATGGCGCGACTTAGTTCCCTCGCCAGCTCCCGCTCCTTCTCTGGAGCCTCCACCGCAGCGCCCTTCAGGGCCTCTTCGACAGACAGCACTCCCGCCTCCTGGCACTTCTTCTCCAGGTATCCCATGTCCGTGTACAGCTCGCGGGCCTGCTCCCACTGTTCCGCTTTCAGCCAATGCGTCACACCGTGGCGCAACACATAGCCCCACCGAAAGCCTCCCTCGGCTCTACCCACCGGCCACTGGCATAGCTGCTCCGCCAGGCGCGCGTGCAGCGCCCTCGACCTCTCCGTTCCCAGCTTCGACAAGATGAAGTGCCGGAAGGACTCGTGGAAGGGCCGCCACGCCTTCTCGCTGCTCCTGGGCTCCACCTCTTCCAGCAAGAACGAGCGCGCCACCCTGAGAAATCGGTCGGGGTCTCCAAGTTCCGTCCACCCAGCCACCATCGACAGGATCGACCGCGGCAGTGCCTCACGCGCAACGGCCACCAGTCCCAGCCCCTCCTCCGCCACGCCACGAAGATCCGCCGACAGCTTCTGG